>JBBIIA010000049.1:0-25374 GCA_037446775.1 Deltaproteobacteria bacterium | reverse complement strand
GGTGATCGCCCCCTGACCCGCCTCCCCCGTGCCGGCCCGTTCCATCAGCCGCGGCAAAGCCGCGAAGACGCTCGGCGTGTACCCCTTGGTGGTGGGGGGTTCCCCGATGGCGAGGCCGACCTCCCGCAGGGCCATGGCGAAGCGGGTAACCGAGTCCATCAGCAGGAGCACCGACTTGCCTTGGTCGCGGAAGTACTCGGCCACGGTGGTGGCGACCAGGGCTCCCCGCGCCTTGACCAGGGGAGACTTCTCGGAGGTGCTCACCACCACCACCGAGCGCCGGAGGCCCTCCTCTCCCAGGTCGCGCTCCACGAACTCCCGGACCTCGCGACCGCGCTCCCCGATCAGCGCAATGACGTTCACGTCAGCCGAGGTGTTGCGGGCGATCATGCCCAGGGTGACGCTCTTGCCGACGCCGCTGCCGGCGAAGATGCCCATCCGCTGGCCCGTGCCGAGCGTCAGCAGCGCGTCGATGGCCTTGACGCCGGTGGCGAGAGGCTCTCGGATGCGGCCCCGGGCCAGGGAGTTGAGCTCTCGTCCGTACAGGGGGTATTTGCGCCGACAGCGGGGGGCGTCCCCGCCATCGATGGGATTGCCCGTGCCGTCGATGACGCGACCGAGGAGCTCCTCGCCCACCTGGCACAGGCTCTGGGTGCGGGTGGCGGTGACCCGGCTCCCGGGTTGAATCCCCCGCATATCGCCATAGGGCATGAGGAGCACCCGCTCCTCCCGAAAGCCGACCACCTCGCACGGGATGGCCTGCTGGCGATCGGTGCGGGCAGCCTCGGGGTAAACCAAGCAGATGTCCCCCACCGGGGCACTCGGCCCGGTGGACTCGACCACCATCCCCACCACCTGAACGACGCGGCCGTGGGGATGCAAGACCTCGCGGTCGGCGACCGCCGTCAGCTCGCGGCGGAAGTCGAGGCTCACCCGGTTCCCCGAACCGCACGCACGAGTTCGCCGAGCTGGGTCTCGAGGCGGGCATCGATTTCGGTGGTGGGGGTGCGGACCAGGGCTCCGCCGCGGCGCACGGAGGGGTCCTCGAGCACGGTGAGCTTCTGGATGCCGTCGAAGACAGCGAGGATCGCGGGCTTTGCGTCCACCACGCTCTTCAGGTCGTCGGGGTGGACCCGGATGGTCAGGGTCTCGCGCTCGGTGAGGAGCTGAAGGGCCCGCTCCACCACCCGCACCACCGTCTGAGCATCGCCCTCCGCCAGTGGGCCGAGGAGGCGGTTGACGATGGCCAGACACAGCTCCACCGCCTGGCCCCGGGCCTCCTCCCACAGGGCCGCCTTGTGGGAGGAGAGGGCCACGACCAGCGCCTCGAGGCGGCCGACGTGGGCGGCCAAAACCTCCTGGGCCTCTCCCTTGCCGACCGCCAAGCCCTCCACCCGCGCCCGTTCGCGCAGCTCCTCCGCCTCCCGGCGGGCCGCCGCTACGATCTCCGCCCCCTCGGCGTGCGCCAGTTCCAGCGCCGCCCGGGCTCGGTCATGGGGTGTTTGGGCCGCGGGGCTTCGGTCCTCGTCTTCGGCCCCTTCGCCCAGGTCCGTCCAGCGAAACGGCCGAGCCCCGGCTGCGGACGGCGCCGACTCCCGGTCGGCGTCGAGTTCGGACCACGAAAACGGGCGCACGCCCGGTCCTCTTTCCGGCACGGCGTTCCTCCCGGTGCCCATGAAGTCAGGTTACGTAGTCGTCTTCCTCGCCCGCCGTCAGGACCACCACTCCTTCCTCCTCGAGCTGGCGCACGATCTCGGTGATCGAGGATTGGGCCTCGTTGACCTCGCTCACCCGCACCGGGCCCATGAACGACATCTCCTCCCGGAGCGTCTCCACCGCCCGCGAGCTCATGTTGCGAAAGAACTTCTCCCGCAGCGCTTCGGGGGCGCCCTTGAGGGCGAGGGTGAGCACGTTCTTGTCGGCGCGCTTGAGGATCTCCTGCAGGCCCTTGTCGGGCAGGTACTGGATATCGTCGAAGACGAACATCAACTGGCGGATGTGGGCGGCAAGCTCGGGGTTCCCCTGCTCGAGGCGGTCGAGGATGGCCTTGGACTCGTTGCGCCCCATCCGATTGAGCACCTCGGCCACCGTCTTCACGCCCTGGACCTCGATGGAGGAACCGGCCATGGCGACGATCTTGGAGTCGAGCACGGCGGCGACCTTCTTGACCACGTCCGGGCTGATCTCCTCCAGGCTCGCCATGCGCCGCGCCACCTCGACCTGCAGGTCGGTGGGGAGGCTGGCGATGGCGTGGGCCGCCTTGCCCACGTCGAGGTGGGAGAGGATAAAGGCGATGGTCTGGGGGTGCTCCTTCTGGATGATCTTGGACAAAAGCCGCGGATCGGCCTTGCGGAGGTTGGAAAACCCGGGCCCCTGATCGAGATATTTGAGCAGTCGCTCCAAGATGTCGCGGCACCGCTCGGGGGGGAGGCTCTTGCGCAGGATCTTCTTCGCGTACTCGACCCCCCCCTGGAGCACGTAGCTGCGCGCTAGCGCCAGGGTGTGGAACTCCTCCAAGACCGCCTGGGACTCCTCGGTGGTGGCCCGTTCGAGGACCGCGATCTCCCGGGTGATCTCTTGGATCTCTTCGTCCCGCAGGTGGGGAAAGACCGCGGCGATCGCCTCGTCGCCGAGGGACAAGAACAAGATGGCGGCCTTGCGAACACCGGACAGACCCTCCAGGGGGGCGGCCACCGCCTAGTCCTCCGTCGCCATCCAGCTGCGCACCAGCTGGGCTGCCACCTCGGGTTCCTGCATCACGACGTCCGTCAGGCGCTTCTTGATCGTCTCCCGTTTCAGCGTCTCGGTGGGCGTGACCTCGTCGAGCTGAAACGCGGGCTGGCTAGGCGCGCCTTCGAGCTGGCGCTCGAGTTCGGCGACCGACACCGGCCCGGTGATCTCCCCGCTTCGGGTCTCGCGGGTCAGCCAGGCGACGATCGGCCGCACCACGAACCACAGGAGGAGCAGGGCGAGGACCAGGGCGGTGCCGTACCGGGCCAGCGCCAGGACGAAGTCGGGCGCCAGCGCCTTGCCCTCGGCCGGCAGCTCCGTCGGGCGGAAGGGGATGCTAGTGACCTCCACCTCGTCGCCCCGCCGCGGATCGACTCCCACCGCCTTCTCCACCAGGGACTTGAGTCGAGCGAGTTCGTCGTCGGCCCGGGGCACGAACTCCTTGGCGCCCCCTTCGCCCTCCCGGTAGGTGCCGTCCACCGCGACCGCGACCGTCACCCGGGACAAGGCACCCGGCGCCCGCTGGACCCGGGTGACCTTCTTGGAAACCTCGTAGTTGATCGTCTCGGTCTCTCGGGCGGAGTTGGCCCCTGGCTGCCCCAGAACCGCGCCCCGCCCCTCCCCGACGTTGGAGGTCACGCCGGGTACCCCGCCCACTCCCGCGCCCCGTGGAGGTCTCGGAGGTCCGCTCTTCGCTGCGTACCGCGGTGGCTTCCGGGTCGAAGGTCTCGGAGGTCTCCTCCACCCGATCGAAATCGAATACCGCGGCCACCTGGACCACCGCCGCACCGGTGCCGAGCACCCGTTCGAGGAGCTCCCGCACCCGGCGCTCCACGTCCCTCTCGTAGCCCCGCTTGTGCTCGAGCTGGTTGGACGCCAGGAGCCCTTGCTCCTGGTCTGCTGCCTGGTACAAGACGTTGCCTCGGGTGTCGACCACGGTCACCCGTTCCGGGGTGAGCCCCTCGACGCTGGAGGCGGCCAGATACACCACCCCCTGCACCTGCTTCGCGGTCAGGGAACGCCCGGAGCCGAGCTGCAAGACCACCGAGGCGGTGGCCGGCTCGGCCTCCTCTTGGAAGAGCCTACGCTCCGGCAACACCAGGTGCACCCGGGCGCCGTCGACCCCGTCGAGGCGGCGGATGGTTCGGGTGAGCTCCCCCTCCAGGGCCCGGGCGTAGTTGACCTTCTGGGCGAAGTCGGTCATGCCGAAGCTGGATCGGTCGAAGACCTCGAACCCCACCACCCCACCCTGGGGAATCCCCTCCCCGGCCATGGTGAGCCGGAGGTCGTGCACCCGGTCCGCCGGCACCAGGACGGTCCCGCCGTTGTCCCGAAGCTGGTAGGGGACCCCCTCGGATCGCAGGCGCTCCACCACCTGGGCGGCGTCGGGCTCGGCCAGACGCCCGTACAGCACCGAGTACTCGGGCGTGCCCGCCCAAAAGGCGAGACCCAAGAAGCCGACCGCCAGCGCCACCGCCACGCCGACAAAGGCGAAGCGCTGGGCGCCGGACAGCCGACCCCACAGGTCACGAAACTGGGCGAGCCCAGTATCCCACAGTGCCAAGGCTCAGGTCCTCACACCTGCATCCGCATGATCTCCTGGTACGCGTCGAGGATCTTCTGGCGGACCTCCATCATCAGCTTGAAGGACACATCGGCCTTCTCGATGGCCACCATGGCCTCCTGGATGCCGAGGCCCTCCCCCCGGGCGATTTGGGAGGCCGCCGCGTCGGCGTCCTTTTGCAGCGCGTCGACCTGGCGCAGGCTCTCGGCGAGGAACTCCCCGAAGGGCTTCTCGGCCGCCCCAACGCCCCGGGCCCGCCCCAGGGCCTCGCCCGAGGCCCCGCTCATCAATCCCGTCAGTTCCTTTACCACGGCGCGCTCCTAGATCTCCAGAGCCCGGAGCATCAACGACTTGGTTGCCTCCATCACGGTCAGATTCGCCTCATAGGCACGGGCCGCCCCCAGGAGGTTCACCATCTCCGTTACCGGCTCCACATTGGGGTAGCCGACATACCCCTGGGCGTCGGCGTCGGGGTGCGCGGGCTCGAAGCGCAACTGGGGCTCGCCTTGGTCCACGGTTACCTCGGCCACCCGCACCTGGCGCAGCATCGCCTCGAAGGGCGACCGCGCCGCCCCCGCCGGCGTCGCCTCGAACACCACGTCGCGGCGTCGGTAGGCCCCCCCCTCGGGGGTGCGCGTGGTCGACGCGTTCGCCAGGTTCGACGCCACCGTCTCCAGGCGCAGGCGCTGGGCCGCCAGGCCCGACGCCGACACCTCCATGGCGCGAAAGAAGCTCACGACGCCGCCTTCCCGGTGATCGCTTCCTTGAGCTTCCGGAAGCGCCCCCCCAGGCGCCGGGCCAGGAACTGGTACTCGATTTGGTTTCGCGCCAGCTTCACCATCTCCCGGTCCACGTCTACGTCGTTGCCGTCCCGCCGGACCTCCCCACCGGAGAACACCAACTGGTCTGCCCCCGTGGCGCTCGCCCCGGCCCGGTGCCGGGGGTGGGTCCTCGCCAGGGCGAGCCTCGCGCGCTCCAGCGCGCCCGCGAAGCCGACGTCGATCCCCCGGTATCCGGGAGTGTCGGCGTTGGCTACGTTCGCCGAGATGGCCGCGTGCCGCCGCTGGCGGGCGTCGAGCCCTTGCACCAAGGGTTGGATCGACCGGTCCACGGATTCTAGGAACCCCACGCTACACCTCCTCGCCGCGCGCTGTCCAGGCTACGCCGGAGGGGACTTGCAAGGGGCGTACCGAGCATCGCGCCGCTCCGGTTCCGGGCTCCCTCGCCCCGGGGGGTCCGCCCCTTTCCCCCACCCGGGTCCTACTCCTCCCCCTCCTCCCCCTCGCCGGCGTCCACTCCGTACTCCCTCAAGCGCGCCCGCAGGGTCTTGATGTTGATGTCTAGCGCGCGGGCCGTGGCCTTCTTGTTGCGGCCCGCCTTCTCGAAGGCGGCGAGAATGATCCGGCGCTCCATGTCGCCCAGGGTCCCCGACACCTCCAGGCCCCCTTCGGCCCGCCCCGGCCCGCCCCCCAAGAGCAGGTGGCGGGGCTCCACCACCCCGCCCCGGGCGAGGATCGCCGCGCGCTCCACGGCGTTTTGCAGCTCCCGGACGTTGCCCGGCCACGGGTGTCGGGTCAGGGCCACCTCGGCCTCGGGGGAGAACCGGGCCGCCGGGGTGCCGTGGGCTACGGCGGCCGCCGCCAAAAAGCGGCGGGCCAGGGGGGCGATGTCCCTCGGCCGCTCCCGCAGGGGCGGGAGCTTGAGCGGGATGACGTGGAGGCGGTAGTACAGGTCCTCCCGAAACCGCCCGCGCCGAACCTCCTCGACCAGGTCGCGGTTGGTGGTGGCGATCACTCGGAGTTCCAGCGCGATGGGCTTCCGTCCGCCCACCCTCTCCACCTCGCGCTCCTGGAGCACCCGCAGGAGCTTGGCCTGGAGGGCGGGCTCCATCTCGCTCACCTCGTCCAGGAGGATGGTCCCCCCCTGGGCCTGCTCGAACCGCCCGGCCCGGGGCTCGGTGGCCCCGGTAAAGGCCCCCCGCTCGTGCCCGAAGAGCTCGCTCTCCATCAGGGTCGCCGGGATGGCCGCACAGTTCACCGCCACGAAGGCCCCCCCGGCCCAGGGCGAGAGCTGGTGGATGCGCCGGGCCACCACCTCCTTGCCGGTCCCGCTCTCCCCCTCGATTAGCACGGTGGCGCGGGTGGCGGCCGCCGCCTCCACCAGGGCCACCACCTCGGCCATGGCCGGGTCCGCCGCCACCCAGTCGGCCCCGGGCCCTCGGGGAGGGGGGGGGCTCGCCCGCAGCAGGGCCGCCTCCACCTTGGCCAGGAGCACCTCGGGGCTGAAGGGCTTCTGGAGGAAGTCCACGGCGCCCCGCTTCATGCTCTCCACCGCGGCATCCACGGAGCCGTGGGCGGTGATGATCAGGGCCGGGACCTGGGGCGCCGCCGCCCCCATCCGCTCGATCAGCTCGATGCCGTCGACCCGGGGCATCCGGAGGTCGGTCACCACCAGCTCGAAGGCGTCGCGCCGCAACCGCTCCAGGGCCTCCTGGCCGTCCCGGGCCAGGGCGCAGGCGTACCCGGCCTTCTTCAAGCTCAGTTCGAGGGCGAGCCGCATGTCCGCGTCGTCGTCCACCACGAGCACCCGTCGTTCTCCGGTCACGCCCCTCCTCCCTTGGTTCCCGCGGCCGCGAAGCCCACCGAGAACTCGGCGCCCCCCAGGGGGCTCCGGCCCGCGGCGACCCAGCCCCCGTGGGCCGAGACGATGCGTTGGACGATGGCGAGCCCGAGGCCGACCCCCCCGGCGCGGGTCGTGTAAAATGGGTCGAAGATGCGGTCCGCCACCTCGGGGGCGACGCCGGGGCCGTCGTCCTCCACCCGCGCCACCACCAGGGGCGGCTCCTCCCCCGCCTTCGGCCCGCAGCTCACCCGGACCCGCCCCCCGGGCCCCACCGCCTGCACGGCGTTGAGCAGCAGGTTTAGAAACGCCTGGCGCAAGAGGTCGGCGTCGGCCTGGACCGGGCTCGGCGCCAGGTTCTCCTCCAGGATGACCCCCCGGCCGCGCAGCGCCGCCCCGGCGTACAGCGCCGCCTCCCGCAGCACCTCCGCCAGGTCGGTCTCCCGGCGGGTGGGCTCCACCCTACGCGCGAAGAGCAAGAGGTTCCCGGTGATCCGGGAGAGGTTCTGGATGCCGCGCAGGACGTGGTTCGCCAACTCCTCCTGGACCCCGCCCCGGAGTTCGTCCACCAGGTGGGAGGCGAAGAGCTCGAGGCTCCCGAGGGGGTTGCGGATCTCGTGGGCGATGCCGGTTGCCATCTCTCCCATGGCGACGAGGCGCCGGTTGCGGGTCTCCTGCTCCTCCAAGCGCTTGAGCCGGGTCACGTCCTGGAAGACCACCACCCGCCCCCGCATGCTCCCCCGCAGGGGCGACACCCGCAGCCCGAGGAGCACCGGCTCCCGCCCGGGCCGGGCCAGGGTCACCACCGGGCGGGGCTTGCCCTGCAGGTCGCCGAGGGAGGGGACGCCCGCCAGCGGGAACACCTCCCCAAAGACCCCTCCCAGGGCCTCGGCCCCGAGCCCGGTGATCTCCTGGGCGGCCCGGTTGAGGGTCGCCACCCGGTCGTCGGCATCCACCGCCACCACGCCGCTCGGCACGCTCTCCAGGAGGTCCTCCAGGTAGCCGGCGAGCTGGTCCCGTTCGGCGCGGGAGAGGTCGAGCCGGGCCTGGAGCTCCCGCACCTCCCCCTGGAGGCCTTCGTAGGAGCTGCGCAGCCGGGCGGTGGTCTCCTCGAAGAGGGCGATGGCCTGGCGGAGCTCCTCGGCCCCGGAACCAGGCCCGCTCACGGCCGCCCCGCCTGGACCCGCAGGGCGGCCACCTCCAGGTGCAGCGCCGCCAGGGGTGAGAAGGTGGCGTCCCCCGCCGCCGCCACCGCGGCCAACAGCTCCCGAGCGACCGCCGGTCGCCCCCCCCGGGCCTCGGCCAGGGCCAGAAGGTAGGCGTCGGCCGCCTCCAGGCCGGCCGCCGAACCGTAGGCCCGCGCCGCCCCCGCCCAGTCTCCCGAGGCGATCCGGAGCCGCCCCTCGACGACTCGGCCGTGGGCGCCCCAGGCGTCCCGCTCCGCCCCCGCGGGCAACTCGCTCCACAGCTGACGGCGGGCCTCGAGCCCCCCGAGGAGGTCCCCCTCGGTCGCCTGCCCAGCCCCCAGGGCCCCGGCCTCGGTGAGCACGGTCAACGCCTCGGCCGCACCGGGCGCCGCCCGGACCGCTTCCTGGTACTGGGCCCGAGCCTCGGTCCCCGCCCCTCCCCGGGCCAGGGATCGGGCCAGGGATCGGCGGGCCTTCCAGTCTGCCTCGGGCCGGGACGCCCAGCGGCGCAGCGCCCCCGGGTCGCCCTCCCCGGCCCGCGCCCGGATCGTCCGCGCGTCGAGCTCCTCGGGGGTCACCTGGCGGGTACCCCGGGCCGCCAGGTCCTCGTAGACCCGGCGGGCGAGGCGGGGCGCCCCCAGGGCTTCGTACGCCTCCGCCGCCCGCAGGGCCGCGGCGCCGGTATCCCGGGTCGCCGCCCAGCCGATGGAGCCCCGGAAGGTTTCGTACACGGCAATCACGTCCCCGGGGGCGCCGGCCCCGAGGCGCTCGGCCAGGTAGCCCTCGAGGAGGCCCATGAACTCCTCGTACGCCCGTCCCGACTCGGGGCTCTCGGGGAAGGTGCGAAAGGCGCGGGTGAGGAGGGCCAGGGCGCCCGGGGCGTCGCCCTCGGCCCGGGCGAGCCCCGAGAGTCCGCGCAGGGCGCGCTGGGCGGCCAGGGGATCGCGGCCCCCGGCGAACTCCTCCAGGGTCGGCTTGGGGCGGTACAGGACGCGGTAGGCGGGGAACGGCTCGGTGAGTTGGAGCGTCGCCCCGTGGGTCACCCCGAGCAGGGCCAGGCGGAGGCGGGCCTCGTCGGCCTCCGCGGAGGGAGCCCCCTCGTCCAGGAGCCGGGCGTACGCACGCGCCGTCCGGCCGGGCTCCCGGGCGGCCTCCCAGGCTACGCCCACCTCCAGGCGCGCCTGGGCCCCTTCCGGGGTCCCCGGCCGGGCGTCCGCCAGGGCCTCCAGCAGTTCGGCGGCCTCCGCCACCCGCCCCTCCTGCCGCCACGCCCCGGCCAGGGCGTGGGCCGCGGCGGGCCGCACCAGCACCGCCGCCGGCTGGAGCGCCCGACTCTCGGTGAACCGCTGCAGGGCCGCGGGTCGATTCCCGAGGCCCGCCTCGCACTCCCCGAGGAGCGCCAGGACCAGGGCCCGCCCCGGCTCGGCGGGGTAGGCCGCGAGCCACCCCGCGAATCGCCCCTGGGCCTCGGCGTGGCGGCCGGATTCGAGGGCCAGGACCCCCCGGTTGAAGGTGAGCGCGGCGGACCAGGGGCCGGGCGGGCCGGCCGCCGCAGCCTGGTAGGCGGTCTCGGCCTCGGCCACGAACCCGAGCCCCTGGTGAATGGTGCCCTCCATAAAGGCGAGCCACGCCGCCTCCTCGGGGCCGGGTCTCGCCGCCGCCAGGTCGCGGTACCCGCGCTGGGCCTGTCGCAGCTGGTCCCCGCCCACCCGGTACAGGGCGTCGGCTCGCAGGCCCTGGACCACGCGGGCGGCCGGACCCGCGGGCACCGGCGCCCCCCCCAGCACCGCCGCCACCCGTGCCGGGTCCTCGGCCAGAAGCCCCCGGGCCTCCTCCACCAGGGCCTCGGCGCCCACCGCCGGCCCCCGGGCGTAGGGGCTCCAGGCCGGGTGGACCCGGGCGATCAACCGGTCCCCCGCGAGCGCCGGGAGCGCCCACAGGCAGCCGAGCACCACCCCGAGAAGTCGGTTCATGGCCTCCTCATCGGCCCGCCGGCGCCGCTTCGTGACCCGAAACCCCGGCCAGGAGGCGCTGCCAGAAGCCCGCCCTCGGGGCAGGGGGCCGGGGACCGGCGAGGGCGTCGGCCACCGCCTCCACGGCGCGGCTGGCGGGGCAGCGGGGGTAGGCCGCCGCAAAGGGCGTCTGGCGCCGCGCCGCGCGGCCGACGTGCTCGTCTCGGGGGATGGCCCCGAGCCAGGACAGCTCGCCCCCGAGGAACCGGGCCACCACCTCCGCGAACTTTTCGTACACCCCCCGGCCCTCCTCGACGCTGGCGGCGACGTTCACCACCACCCGGGCCGGGACCCGGGGCGGGCGCCCCCACACCACCTTGAGCAGGCCGTAGGCGTCGGTGAGGCTGGTGGGCTCGGGGGTGGTGACCAGGACGAGCTCGTCGGCGGCCCGGCACAGGTCGACCACGTTGCGCCCGATGCCTGCCGCGGTGTCCACCAGCAAGAAGTCCCGATCCGCGGTCAGGGGCGCGAGCTGGGCCAGGAGCGCCTCCCGCCCCTCCGGGTCGAGGTCGGCCAGGGCGGCGACCCCGGAAGCCCCGGGAATCACCCGAAACCCGGGGGCGGCTTCCACCGCCACCTCCTCGGGCCGGGCCTCCCCTCGCACCAGGTGGCCGAGGTTGCGGGTGGGGTGGAGGTTGAGGAGGATATCGAGGTTGGCCAGCCCGAAGTCGGCGTCCAGCACCGCCACCCGCAGGCCCCGGCGGGCCAACACCGTCCCGAGGTTGGCCACCAGGTTGGTCTTGCCCGCCCCCCCCTTGCCGCTGGTGACCGCCAGCACCCGGGGCCCGTCGCCCGCCGCCGCCGGGGGCGCCTGGCCGCGGACCCGGGCGGCGAGCTCCCGCAGCCCCTGGGCCTGGTCCTTCACGGCGCGGCCTCCAGCCCTCGCAAGAGCAGCTCGGCGACGCCCCGGGGGGACGCCTCCTCGATGTCGTCCGGGACGTTCTGGCCGGTGGTGAGGTAGCTCAGGGGCAAGCGGGACGCCAGGGGCAGCCCCAGGAGGGGGCCGTGGCACTCGGTCTCATCGAGCTTGGTCAACAAGAGCCGGCTCGCCCGGGCCCGCTCGTAGTGGCGCAGGATCCGCTCCAGGTCCTTGGAGCGGGTGGTCACCGACAGCACCAGGTGCACCTCGGGGGCCGCCTCCGGCGGGAAGAGGGCCAAGAGCTCCGCCAGGCTCTCCTCGTCCCGGGGGCTCTGGCCCGCGGTGTCCACCAGGATCAATTCCCGGTCCCCCAGGTCCTCCACCGCGGCCCGAAACCCCCCGGCGTCGGTGGCCACCCGGATCGGCACCCCGGTGATCCGGGCGTAGGTCTTGAGCTGCTCCACCGCGGCGATGCGGAAGGTATCCACGGTGATCAGGCCGACCCTACGCCCCTCTTGGAGGGAGTAGCGGGCGGCCAGCTTCGCCACGGTGGTGGTCTTGCCGACCCCGGTGGGCCCCACCAGGGCCACCACCCGGGGCCCCGGCCCCCCGGGGCCGAGGCCGCCGGCGACCTTGACCGTGCGCTGCACGACCTCGCGAAAGGCCTCGACCTCCCGCCCCTCGGCGAGCCCCCCGGCGTCGACCTTCTCCTGCAAGAAGGTGAGCAGCCGCGCCGCCAGGCCCGGGTCCACGTCCCGGGCCTCCAGGTGGGCGTGGAGGCGGCGCAAGCCCGGGGAGAGCTTGACCCGGTCGAAGCGGGCGGTCTGCTCCAGGAGCTCCTCCACCCGCCGCGCCAGGGACCGCACGTCCCGGGCCAGGGCCTCGGAGCCGTCCGTCCGGGGTCGGCGCCCGAGGACCATCAGCTCCTCGCGCAAGCTGTCGATGTCGGCTTGGAGGGCGAGGATGGCGCCGTGGCCCGCAGCGGGGGCCGGCTCCGGCTCCCGCCGCGGCGCCGGGCGGGGCCCGGGGACGGGCGGGGTCGGCGGCGCCGGGGGCGGCAGCACCTCCGCCGCGGCGGTCACCTCCAGGAGCGCCCGGCCGAGCATCCCGAAGACCCCCTTGCCGGGGCGCACCTCCCGGGTGGAGAGGATCACCGCGTTGGGCCCGAGCTCCTCCTTGATCATCCGGAGGGCCTCGGGCATGTCCACCGCCTGGTATTTCTTAACCCGCAAGACTCACCACCTTGAGGGTCCGGATCGGGCCGTCGGCCTCGTTGTGGCTGAGCACCACCACGCTCGGCAGCACCTTCTCGGTGAGCTTGCGCAGGGGCAGGCGCACCCCGGGGCTCGTCAGGACCACCGGCACGAAGTTCATCAGGCTCACCTCTTCGGCGGCCCGGGAGAGGGCCTGGAGGCACCGCTGGGCCTTGCCGGGCTCCAGGGAGAGGAAGGTTCCGTGCTCGGTGCGCTGCACGGCCCCGGCCAGGGTCTCCTCGAACCGGTGGTCCAGGGCGATCACCGGGAGCTTGCCGTCGGGGTCCTGGTACTGCTTGGAGATCGCCCGCCGCAGGGCGGACCGGGCGTACTCGGTGAGCACCTCTGGGTCCTTGGTAAAAGGCGCGTAGTCCGCCAGGGCCTCCAGCACCGAGCGCAGATCCCGAATGCTCACCCGCTCCCGCAGGAGGTTCTGGAGCACCTTTTGGACGCCCCCCAGGGACAAGAGGCTCGGGACGAGCTCCTCGACCAGGGCCGGGGCGTGCTCCTTGACCGCGTTCAAGAGGGTCTGGGTCTCCTGACGCCCGAGGAGCTCGTGGGCGTTGCGCTTGATGATCTCGGTGAGGTGGGTGGCCGCTACCGTGGACAGGTCCACCACCGTGTAGCCCTTGATCTGGGCCTCCTCCCTACGCTCCTCCCGCACCCACAGGGCCTCGAGGCCGAAGGCGGGCTCCCGGGTCGGGATGCCGGGCACGTCGCCCTCGGCGAGCCCGGGGTTCATCGCCAGATAGTGCCCCTCCCGCAACTCGCCCCGGGCCACCTCGATGCCCTTGATCAGGATCAGGTAGTCGGTCGGGCGGAGTTGCAGGTTGTCCCGGATGCGGATGGGGGGGACCACCACCCCGAGCTCCAGGGCGATCTGGCGGCGGATGGAGCGGATGCGCTCCAGGAGGTCGCCGCCCTGGGCGGGGTCCACCAGGTGCAGGAGCCCGTAGCCCACCTCCAGCTCCAGGGCGTCCACCTGCAAGAGCCCGGTGACCTCCTCCGGCCCCTCCGGCACCGGGGGGGGCTGCTGGGCCGCCCGGCGGGTCTCCTCGGCCACCCGCGCCACCTCCGTCGCCTGGGCCTGTTTGAGGGAGTAGGCGCCCGCCCCCAGCACCCCGGCCAGCACCGCGAAGGGGAAGAAGGGCAAGCCGGGGATCACCCCCAGGACCAAAAGCACCCCCGACGCCACCCCCATGGCCTCGGGAGACTGGCCGAACTGCCCCGCCAGGGCCTGTCCCAGGGGCCGCTGGCCCCCCGCCCGGGTCACCAGGATGCCGGCCGCGGTGGAGATGATCAAGGCGGGGAACTGGCTCACCAGGCCGTCGCCGACGGTCATGGTGGTGTAGCTCGTCACCGCCTCGGCCAGGGGGATGCCGAGTTGGAGCACCCCGATGACCAGGCCGCCCAGGATGTTGATGGCAGTGATGACCAGGCCAGCGATGGCGTCGCCCCGGACGAACTTGCTCGCGCCGTCCATGGCGCCGTAGAAGTCAGACTCCCGGGACACCTCCTCCCGGCGCCGCCGGGCCTCGGCTTCGTCGATCAAGCCGGCATTCAAGTCGGCGTCGATGGCCATCTGCTTGCCGGGCATGGAGTCCAGGGTGAACCGCGCGGTCACCTCGGCGACCCGGGTGGCCCCCTTGGTGATGACCACGAAGTTGATGATCACCAGGATGAGGAAGATCACGATCCCGACGACGAAGTTGCCCCCCACCACGAAGGACCCGAAGGCCGCGATGACCTTGCCGGCCCCCGCGATGCCCTGCTCCCCGTTAACCAGGATGAGCCGGGTCGAGCTGACGTTGAGGGCAAGCCGAAACAGGGTGACGATCAAGAGCACGGTGGGGAACACCGAGAAGTCGAGGGGGCGCTCGGTGTACATGGCCAGGAGGAAGATGAGCACCGAGAGGCTGATGCTCAAGGCGAGGAAGAGGTCGAGGAGCTGCGTGGGCAGGGGGATGACCATCAGGAAGATGATGCTCATCACCCCTGCCGCGACGAAGACGCCGCTGTAGCGGTGGGCGAAGCTCGCAGGGGCTGAAATCGTGGCGCCTCGTTCCATGTAGGGGTCCCGGAGACGGGGAGCGACTGGGCCGGATCACCGGACCGAGCGGACGGTGGACGCTGGGGTTCCCGCGCCCGCCCGGCCGGGCGGCTCGACGGGGCTTCGAGGGGCAGCCGCCGACGGCCCGCGGCGAATCTAGCACACCTCGCGGGGCAGGCTAAGCGCTTTCTAGGATTCCAGCGAGAAGCTGACCTCTAGCCAGAAGGTCTCCCCGTCCAGGAGGAAGGGCACCACGAGGCACGGGCCCTTGGTGCGGTGTTCGATGGTGTGGTCCTTGCCCACCACGATGGACGGGATGGCGATGCGGAAGCGGTACCCATCCTTGGACAGGGCGGCCTTCGCCCCCCCGGCGATCATGTTGGCGAGCTCCCCCACCGCGTCTCGGACGTCTTCCGTGAGGGCGGTGACCCGCTCGCCCACCATCCCCTCGTAGATGCGAAAGGCGATCGCCGCGGGTAAGGTCACCGCCACCGAGCCCGTCGCCTCCCCGGCGAGCCCGATCACCCCGCTGATGTCACCCTTGGCGACTTGACCGGTCTTGACGAAGGGCGTCCCTCGCTGCGGCCGGGTCGACGCCATCACCTCGAGGGCTTGCAGGGTGGCGGCGATGAAGGGATTGATGAACTCGACGTTGAGCATCGTGGGACTCCCCTAACCGCCCAGGACCTTTTGGATCTTCTCCTTGAGGGTCTCTGGGGTAAAGGGTTTCACGACGTAGTCGGTCACCCCCGCTTTGATCGCTTCGAGGATCTCCTTCTTGGCCGCCTCGGTGGTCACCATGATGATGGGCAGATCGGCATAGGTGGGATTGGCCCGGAGCGCCTTGACGAAGGTGAGGCCGTCCATCTCCGGCATGTTCCAGTCGGTGAGCACGAGCTCGACCCCCGCCATCCGGGCCAGGGCGTCGATGCCGTGCTCCGCCTCGACGACGTCGGTGTACCCGAGGCGGCTCAAGGTGTTTTTGATGATGCGGCGCATGGTGGACGAGTCGTCCACGGTCAGGATCTTCACGGGGGCCCTCCTCCTTGGCCAGAAAAAACCGGTTCTGCCTCCTACTGATCGGCCGGGCCCGCGGGGACTGTAGGAGAAAAACGCCCGGGGTCCCCCGGCCCCACCACCTCGACGGGCCCGCGCGCGCCCCAGGCAGGGTCGGACGGGTCCACCGGCCCCACCAGCACCAGGACCCCCGCCCGGGGATCGAACCGGGCCGCCGCCCCGGCCGCCGCCGCGCCGGTCACCGCCTCAATCTCCTCGGGATAGCGGATCGGCAGGTCTGGGGGGGTCCCGTCGACCCACGCCGCCACCCGCTCCCGCACCGTGTTGCCCGAGTCCTCGTAGCGAAAGACGTGGCGGTTCACCAGGGCGTCCTGGGCCAGGCGGAGCTCCTCGTCCCCAAAGCCGTGGACCGCCGCGTCCCCCGGGACCGAGCCGAAGAGGGCAACCACGGCCGCCGCGGCGTCCCCCCGGGTCGACGCCTGCATCCCCAGCACCCCGAAGCCCGGCAGCGCCTGGTAGAAGCTCCCCACGCTGTAGGCGAGCCCCCGGTTCGATCGGATCTCCTGGACCAGGCGGGACTGGAATCCGCCGCCGCCGAGGAGATGGTCGGCGAGGTCCACCGCCGCGAAGTCGGCCGCGAGGCGCCCCGGCCCCAGCCGCCCCCACAAGACCGTGGTCTGGGCCAGGGGCTTGGGCACCAGCACCGTGGCCGGGGGGGGCTCCACGGGCGGGGGCAGCGGGGAGAACGCCCCGCCCCGCCCCAGCACCCCACCCAGGCGCGCCTCGAGCGCGGCCGCTAGCGCCCGGGGGTCGAAGGCCCCCACCGCGCCAAGCGCCCACGCCCCCTTCCGCACCACCCGGCCCTGGAGGTCCGCCACGTCCTCCCGGGTGATGCGGGCCACCGTCTCGGGGGTGGGGATCACCCCCCGGGGATGGCCCCGGTACAGGGCCCGACGGAACTCCCGAAAGGCGAGTTCCTGGGGATTGTCGCCCTCCCGCCGCAGCCGCTCGGCCACCTGGGTGCGAGCCCAGGCGACCCGGTCCTCCCGGAGGGTCGGCGCCGCCAGCAGCAGGGCCAGAAGGTCGAGCCCAGGCTCCAGGTCCGCCGGCAGCAGGGAGAGGCTCACCCAGCCCGATTCCCGGCCCAGGTGCAGCCCGAGTTCGACCGCCCTCCCCTCCAGGGCCTCGTCGAAGGCCTCGGGGGAGAGCGCCCCGGCCCCCCCGGTGCGCCACGCCAGGGCGGTGACGTCCGCGAGCCCGGCCTTCGCCGGGGGGTCGTAGGCGCTCCCGCCCCGGAAGGCGGCGTACAGGCGGACCAGGGGTACGTCCCGGTCCTCCAGGAGGAAGACCGGGGTCCCCCCGGAAAGGGCGGTCTCGACGATCGCCGGGGGGGTGAAGTCGACGGGGGGGAACCGGGCGGTGCGCGGGTCCAGGGACCGGGCGACCGCGCACCCCCCGAGGACCAGGGCCAAGAGGGCGACGGCGGCCCGCCTCACGACCCTTCTCCCCGGGGACGGAGCACGGCGACGGTGCGGTTGGTGGGGACCAGGTAGGTCCGCGCCACCTCCGCCACCTCCGCCGGGGTGACCGTGGCCAGCACCCGCGGGTGGTCCTCCAGGTAGCGCCAGTCCCCGGCCACCGCCTGGAAGTACGCGAGCTGCCGAGCCAGGGCGGCGTTGGACACCAGGGCCCGCACCCGACTCGCCTCGAGGCGCCGTAGCACCCGGTCCAGCTCCTCGGCGGTGGGGGGCTCGGCCTTCAGCCGCTCCAGCTCCTCCAAAAGCGCCGCCTCCGCGGCCTCGGGGGAGACCCCCTCCACCGGCGTGAGGAAGACCGCGAACAAGTTCGGGTAGCGGGCGCCCGGCAGCCCGTTGACGGCCGACACCGAGGCGGCCACCCCCCGGCGGTCCACCAGCTCCCGGACCAGGCGGGAGGAGCGGCCGTCGGTGAGCACCGCTTCGATCACGTCGAAGACGTAGTCGTGCCGGTGGGGGAGGGTCGGCTTGTGGAAGGCGACCGCGAGCCGCGGCGCCGCGTCGAAGGCCACCGAGACCCGTTTCTGGCCGGCCTGGGGGGGCTCCCGGGTCACCGGGACGGGGTTCGGTCGGCCCGGGGGGAGGCTCCCGAAGTGCGCCGCCACCAGGGCGAAGAAGGCCTCCGGGTCCAGGTCGCCCACGGCGGCGATCACCGCGTTGTCCGGGCCGTAGTGGTCCCGGTAGAAGGCCCGGGTCTCCTGGAGGTCCAGGGTCTCCAGGTCCGCGGCCCAGCCGATCACCGGGTCCCGGTAGGGGTGGGCCGAAAAGGCCGTGGAGAGCAGCGCCTCGTACAGCTTCCCGCCCGGGTCGGCCTCGTAGCGTTGGCGCCGCTCCTCGGCCACCACGTCGCGCTCCACGTAGTACTCCCGAAAGACCGGCGTCCGCATGCGCTCGGCCTCGATCCGGGCCCACAGGGGCAGGCGGTTGGCGGGGAGGCTCACGGTGTAGCTGGTTAGATCGGTGCTGGTGGAGGCGTTGAAGCCGACCGCGCCGTGGCGCGCGTACAGGCCGTCGATCTCCTCCTTGACCACCAGGGGGCGGTGCTCGGTGGTGAGCTCGGCGAGGCGCCGGGCGAGGGCTTCGACCCGGGCGGGGTCGGCCGTCGGCCCCCGGCGGCGTTCCCGATCCAGGTCTCGCCCCACCTCCTCGATGGCCAAAAGGAGCGGCTGCTCCCGTTCCCAGTCCCGGGTCCCCAGGGTCGGGGTCCCCTTGAAGAGCATGTGCTCCAGCAGGTGGGCGGTGCCGGTACGCCCCGCCGGCTCGTCCACCCCCCCAACCCGAAAGGTCATCTGCAGGCTCACCACCGGGGCGGTCGGGCGGGGGAGAACCAGCACGGTGAGGCCGTTGGGGAGCCGTCGCTCGGCGACCCGGCCCTCCAGACTGCCGCTCGACGACGCCCAGGCACCGGGTACCAAGAAGGAGAGGACACACCAGGTCAGCAGGCGCAGGGGCAACGGACATCCTCCGGAACGAGAAGAGTCCATCGTACGAGAGGCGCCCGCGCGGCGCAACTCGGTCACCCGGGATACTGTCGGTCACCCGGGATACAGGTGCAGCGACTCGGTGGAAGGAGCGCCCCTGACGGCCTACAATTTCGAGCGGGACCCGCAGAAGGCGCGACCGTGAACCTCCCCGTATACCTGGGTGCGGAGGTTCAATCGTTCGTGCACGCCATCGCTGAAAGGCGAAGGACGGATCTGTCCACAGTGGTCAATGACCTGCTTCGCGGGACAAGCGGCTAGCGGACGCGATGAAGTAAGGACGCGAGACCGCCCCGCAGCGGGCCATGGCGAGGACGTCTTCGCCCCCCCTTCTGCCGACTGTCTGCCCCGGAACGAAGAACTGAAGGCGTCTTGGCAAGCCTGCGGCGCAGCTGCGGACTTCGACCAACCTGCGCACGCCCGACGCGATCCAGTTGGCCGCAGGTCTGAGCCGGGGAGCCCGGTTCCTTTTGACGAACGACAGCCGCCTGCCCTCGGTTCAAGGGATCAACGTTCTGGTCCTCGACGGCCTCGGCTGAGCCGTGGGCCTCGCCCACCGGTTCGTCGTCCTCCCCACAACAGACCCGCGAGCGCTGCCCCGCAAATCCTCCCGTCATTGCTCGCCCGTATGGAGCGCCCGGCTCATCGGCTGTGAGTTCACCCCCGGACCGAGCCTGGAAGGCGAGGTGCGAGCCGCATGCGGAGCAAGCCCGCAGGCGTAGTTCGGCCTACGGCAAGGGTTCTCGACAGAACGAGGCGAAGCAGATCGGCCGCCGTGGCGACGGGAGGGAATAGATCCACAGCCTCTCAGTCCAGGGGCTTGGCGAGGCTCACCGCGCCGCGCACCTCCCCCACGGCGAAGCCGACCGCCCGGTCCTTGGGATACAGCTCCCGGATGCGGGCGAGGAACCCCTCGGGCACCGCCGGGCCGTGACACCCGAGGCACGGCTCCCCCATCGGCACGGCGCGCAGGTACCGAAACGTCCGCAGGCCCTTCACCGTCACCACCTCGGAGCGCTCCAGGGCCGACACCGCCTCCCCCCGGGCGGCCCGGGACTCGAACTCGGCCAGCCCCGCCTTCTCCCACGGGTCGGGCGCGTTGCGCGGATTGCGCACCCGGGAGCTCGTGCGGCCCACCTCGATCCCGGCCTTCTGGCCGTGGCGCTGGGCCACCGCCCGGGCCTTGACCCGGCACACCTCCAGGGCCCCCTCGGGGCCGCCGCGCTCCAGGGCGGCAGCGAGCTCCCCCTGCATCTCCCCCATGAACGCCTTGGCCACCTGCCGACACGCCGTCAGGCTCGCCTCGTCCGCCCCGGCCCCCGGGGCCCACGCCAACAGCACCACCCCGACCAGCCATCCTCGACCCATGCCCCTCTCCTCCTCCCCCGCGACACCGCCATCGCGCGCCGTCTCCCCGGCATGTGCCGGCTCGCACAGCCGGCAGCCTACCGAGGGGGGAGATCCCGTCAACCGGCGAGCCCCAAAAAAACGCGCCCCCTCGGGAAGAAGGGGGCGCGGCAAGACGAACCGAAGAGCTGGGCGACGACCGGGGCGCCCTACCCCCCCCCAGCCACCAGCCGCGCCGAAACACTCCCGAGGGCCACCAGGTCGCCGGGGCGGAGTTTGCGACCCCGCCGGGTCTCCGCGGCCCCGTTCACCCGCACCTCCCCGGCCTGCACCAGCACCTTGGCCTCACCCCCCCCCTGGGCGAGCTCGGCGAGCTTCAAGAACTGGTCCAGCCGGATGAACTCAGTGGCGATTGCCACGTCCCGGACCGGGGCACTCAAAAGGTGTACTCCTCCGGCCGAACCAGGCGCTTCATCATCAAGGCGATGTCGTGGGACACCCCGTCCCGGCGCAGGAAGTAGTCGTCCAGCGTACAGCGCAGGTCGAAGCCGAGGCGCCGGAAGGCCTTGACCACCTTGACGTGATCCAGCACCACCTCGGCGCGCAGGAACTGCAAGTCGACCTTCTTGGCGAGATCGCACATCTCGAGGATCATCTTGCTCCCGAGCCCCACCCCCCGGTACTCCCGGGCGAGGAAGATCCGGATCTCCCCGACGTGGCGCACGGTCTTGGTCCCCCGGTACAAGGCACAGTCCCCCACGATCTTGCCGTCGGCGTACGCCAGAAGGGGCATCACCCGGTCGTAGTCCAAGTTCTCGATCCACCGCCCCACGGTCTCCGGCCGCTTCACCTCGTCCTTGAGGAAGCGGGTGTCGTCCTCCGACGCTTGGTGAAAGAGATCGAAGAGGAGGGTCTGATCCTCGGCCAACAGCGGCCGCAGGAGCACCCGCCGGCCGTTGGTCAGGGTCACGAACTTCCGGAACACCGAGAAGTTGAACATCCGGTTCTCCCTTTCCGGCCCCACCGGGCAACGCGTGGCAAGCGCACTCGGGCGGCCGCCCGGGCGCGCCCAGCCTAGCAAAGGGGCCGCCGAAGTCAAGCCGGGCCTCGCGGCCAGAAGCGGGGCGTCGCCTCCCGGTAGCGCCGGTAGGCGGCGCCGTAAACGGTCAGGAGCCGGCGCTCCTCGTGCACCGACCCGAGCCACAGATACAGGCTTGCCGCCACGGCGAAGGCGAGGCCGTTGGCCGTCCACCGCGGCTCGGCCCACAGGGCCACCAAGCCGGCGGCGTACATCGGGTGGCGGACCCACCGGTACGGCCCCGAGACCACCAGGGGCCCGGCCTCCGCCCCGTCGTCGGGGAGCGGCTCCCCCCGCCGCCACGCCGCCAGCCGAGACAGACCCAGAAAGGACCCCGTCCCGAGCCGGGCCACGCACCACCCGATGAAGGCCAGGGCGAGAAGGCGCAGGGCCCAGAGCCCTCCCGCCACCACGCCCCCCAGGCGCAGGAGCTCCCGGTCGGGCAGGGACGCGGCGTAGACCGCGAACCAGGCGAGCAGCGCCACGGCCTGGGCGACGTAAGCGGCACGAAACCAGCCGCGAAAGACCCGCCGGCCGACGAGGGCCTCCCCGGCAGCCCGGGCGCCCTCGCTCAAGAGCAGGGAGTGGAGCGCCGCGTAGGCGCCAAAGGCGAGAAAGACCCGAAGGGGTGGGGGCATGGGGTCTCCAGCGAGAGGGCCCCGCCACTCTACCCCGGCCCCCGAGGGGGCTCCAGGGGCCAATGGAGGCGACGCCTGCCCGGGGTAACAGCCGACGCGGGGTAACAGCCGACGTGGTAACAGCCGACGTTGACTCCCCCCAGCCCCCCCTCCTACAATGCTCCGCGGAGGTGTCTAGGGCACTGGTGGCTCTCCCGGACTTCAAATCCGGTGTGCGGCGTTAACAGCGTCGTAGGTGGGTTCGATTCCCATACACCTCCGCCATCTATCATTTCGGGGGTTGCGCGATTCCTGAGCAACCCCTTCTTCTTTGCCCGCGCGGCCCGTTCGGCTTGCAGTCACTCATGCAACTGTCTACCACTTCACGATTAACACCGCGGCTCGTGGAGCGTGCGCGCATGGAGCGTGCTGTTTAGTTCTGGACCACTTGTCGCGTGACTCTATACCATGAGGACATTAGTCATCTATTAGTTGGTACGCCACTTGTACTTGACCAGATCTTTGGGCCCATCTGCCCCGGCACACCAACAGCGGCACCTCGTCCGGGGCCGCCGAGTCGGCCCCGGGGGACCGGTGGTCGAGCCCGCCGGGGGTCGCCCCCCCGGCGCCGCCGCGGCCTAGGCCCGAAACCGCTCGAGCCCGCCCTCGGTGCGGCACTGAGCCCGGTGATACTCGACGGTGGCCGGGGAGATCTTGTCGGCGGCCACCGCCGCCGTCACCGCCCCATCAATCTCGGCCTCCCGGCTCGCCTGGGCCTGGTCGGCGAGCCGCTGCCCGGCGTTGGTGGCCCGCGGCACAAAGGCCGTCGCACCGGGTTCCGAACCGCTAGCGCCCTCGTCCGGTAGTACACCTCGCTGTTCCCCCCCAAGGTGTCCACGTAGGCCAGGTGCAGGGCGTTGGGGCTGGCGGTTAGGATGGGCAGGTAGGCGGCCGAGGCCTGCACGGTCACCGGGTCGCCCCAGGTGCTGCCGCTCGCGGAAACGTGGCTTACCGCGCCGTGGCCGAAGGCAGCGTGGGGGTTGCGGGCGTCCACGGCCACCGATGGGTAGTAGGCGTTGGGGAAGCACCCCTGGCCAGGGGTGCCCCAGGCCCCGTTCTCGAAGGCCGCGTGGCCCAGGCCCCCGGTTGTAGACGGCGTGCAGCGCCCCGAGCCGCCGATCCTGCCACGGAATGACGGCCCGGTCGGCTCCTCCCCAGCCCCTTCGCCGTGGCAATCGGCGCACGCGAGAGCCCCCGCCCGCGGATCGTAGGCGAGCGCGGCCGGGGACCAGAGGGGCGAGAGGGCCAGGGCGACCAAGGGGGCGGCGAAGCGAGGGGGCATGGCTTCGCCGCCGTATGGGCGTCACCGCCCATGGTTGGGACGCCTTGAGCTGCTCGTCGGCAGCCCTCGCCGCCTCGACCCTGAGCGATGTTGGGACGCCGGGGCGCCAAGGAGGGGTGACGGCGGCGCCCCCTCGGGAGTACCATCCGGCGTCGACCCACGCCCCATCGGGAGGACCATGAGCACCGCGATCCGCACCTACGACGCCGACGCCATCAAGGCCCTGGAGGGCCTCGAGCCGGTCAAGAAGCGGCCGGGGATGTACACCAACACCGCCAACCCCAACCACGTGGTCGGGGAGGTCATCGACAACGGCGCCGACGAGTGCCTGGCGGGGTTCGGGAACCTGCTCAAGGTCACCCTCCACGCGGACGGGTCGGCCTCGGTGGAGGACAACGGCCGGGGCATCCCGGTGGACCTCCACAAGCAAAAAGGGCGGCCCGCCATCGAGGTGATCTTCACGACGCTCCACGCCGGGGGCAAGTTCGAGGGCCAGGCCTACGCCTTCAGCGGCGGCCTCCACGGGGTGGGGGTGTCGGTCACCAACGCGCTCGCCACCCGCCTTGAGGCCACCGTGCGTCGGGACGGCGCCCAGTGGCGCATCGCGTTTGCCCACGGCGACGTGGTCGAGCCCCTCACCCAGGACCCGGTCAAGGTGGCCAAGCGGGCCACCGGGACGACCGTGCGGGTGTGGCCCGACCCCCGCTACTTCGACTCCCCCCACCTGGACCGCAAGGCCCTGGAGCGGCTGCTGCGCACCAAGGCGGTGCTCCTACCGGGCACCCGGGCGATCCTGGCGGTGGAGGGCCCCGACGGCGCCGTCGCCGAGACCCGGGAGTGGTGCTACGAGGCGGGGCTCGCCGAGTACCTCCGGGACGTGATCGGCGACCGGGAGACCGCCTGCCCCCTGTACGCCGAGAGCCGCTACTACTCCCCGGAGGACAACGGGGTGGAGTTCTCCGAGGGGGAGGGGGCCGAGTGGGTCCTCACCTGGGCCGCCGAGGGCGCCGGGGTCGGGGAAGGCTACGTCAACTTGATCCCCACCCCGCTCGGGGGCACCCACGTCAACGGCTTGCGCACGGCGGTGTGCGACGCCATCCGCGCCTTCGCCGAGCACCACGCCATGCTGCCCCGGGGCATCAAGCTCACCCCCGAGGACATCTGGGCCCGGGCGTGCTTTTTGCTATCGGTGCGCCTCAAGGACCCCCAGTTCCAGGGCCAGACCAAGGAGCGCCTCACCTCCCGGGAGGCGGCGCGGCTGGTGCACCTGATGGTCAAGGACCGCTTCGACCTGTGGCTCACCGAGCACCCGGACCACGGCCGGGCGGTCACCGAGCTGGCGGTGAAGGCGGCGGCCGAGCGGCTGCGCCAGGGCAAGAAGGTGGAGAAGCGCCAGCAGGGGGTGCTGGCGACCCTGCCCGGCAAGCTCAGCGACTGCCGCGAGAAGAACCCGGAGCAGACCGAGCTCTTCCTGGTGGAGGGAGACTCCGCCGGGGGCTCGGCCAAACAGGCCCGCAACCGGGACGTCCAAGCGATCCTGCCCCTGAGGGGCAAGATCCTCAACGCCTGGGAGGCGACCCGAGACGACGTGCTCGCTTGCGAGGCCACCCACAACATCGTGGTCTCCCTGGGGGTGGACCCCCACGGCCCCGACGACGCCGTGGACTTCTCGGGGCTCCGGTACGGCAAGGTGATCCTGATGACCGACGCCGACGTGGACGGCGCCCACATCCGGTCGCTCCTGGCCGGCTTCTTCGTCCGCCACTACCCCCAGCTGGTCCGCCGGGGCCACGTCTTTGTCGCCGAGGCGCCCCTGTACCGGGTGGACGCCCCGCCCCACGGCAAGTACAAGACCCGGCGGGTGCTGTACTGCCTGGACGCCGCCGAGCTCCAGGTGGCCCGGGAGAAGGCCGCCGCCGAGGGCCTCGACCCCGAGAAGCTCAAGGTGCAGCGATTCAAGGGCCTGGGGGAGATGAACCCCGACCAGCTGTGGGAGACCACCATGAACCCGGACACCCGCCGGGTGCTGCCCCTCTTCGTCGAACCCGGCACCGAAGCCGAGACCCAGGGGATCTTCCAGCGCTGCTTCGGCAAGAAGGAAGTCGCCGCCCGCCGCGAGTGGATCGAGCGGGAGGGGAATCTGGCGGAGGTGGATGTGTGAGGAGGCAATAGGGGCAGGGGTGGGCTTGCCGGCGAGCCGGCGCGAGGCCGGAGCCATCGAGCATCCCAATCCCTCGGGTTGCCGATGTGCTATGCTCGGGGAGTCGGGGGGCCTAGCCGGAAAGGAGGCCAGCGATGAGCACCGGGACGGCCTTGCGGCAGCAGGTGATCGAGGAGCTTCGGCAGGTGCCCGAGGATCGGCTGGCGGAGATCTACGACCTCATCCACTTCTTTCGCCTGGGCCTCGAAGGGGCCCGGGCAGCCAGCCGAGACGTGATGGAGCTCGCCGGGGCGTGGGCGGGCATGCCGGAAGAGGAGTTCGAGGGCTTCCTCCGCGAGGCGTCGGCGCGGCCCCGAAGGGAGTAGGGCGTAGGCAATAGGGGCTGGGGGTATGGTATCCAGGGGGCGCCACTGAATGGTCCTGGTGCCAGCTCCTCAACCCCTACTCCCTACGCCCTACTCGCCCCCATTCGCGGCCAAGGCCGCTCCTACCCCGTCTCCCCTCTGCCCTATTGCCTACCCA
>JBBIIA010000048.1:0-25680 GCA_037446775.1 Deltaproteobacteria bacterium | reverse complement strand
GACCAAGATCTACGTTGCAGCTTTGCGTGAAGCCAACCCCCGGAGACAAGACCGTCTCTATTCATCCTGTCCATCCTGTTATCCTGTCAAAGAGACCTCCCTCTCGTACCTCGACGGTCTGAGGCAGAGCCTCGCTAGGAACGAGGCGCGAAACCGCGTACTCTGTAGGCGCCGGGGGGAAGGAGGATAGCGGCCCGTGGGCAGCAGAGTGGCGACCCGACGGCGCCTAGACGCCATCGTCCGCAGCATCGTGGAGAACTACCGGCCGGCGAAGATTGTCCTGTTCGGCTCTCTGGCCGAGGAAGGGGCGGGCGCGGCGGGGGACATCGACCTTTTGGTGGTGAAAGAGACGAACGAGGACCCGTGGAGTCGGGCGGCGCAGGTAGATCGCTTCGTGCCCCACGACGTGCCGGTGGACGTGCTCGTCTACACCCCTTCCGAGATCGAAGACCGCGTGCGGATGAACGACTTCTTCATCCGCGACATCCTGGAGCACGGCGTGGTGCTGCATGAACAGTGAGTACGCGGCCCTCACCCGGGAGTGGCTGGGCAAGGCGCGAAGCGACCTCGAGTACGCGAGGGCCAGCTTCCGGGAGTTCGACGACTTCTACGCGCAGATGTGCATCCTGTGCCACGACGCGGCCGAGAAGTACCTGAAGGCCCTGCTCGTCTCGGAAGGGGTTCGGCCCGAAAGGACCCACGACCTCTTGGCCCTCCTCCACGAATGCTCGGCTTCGGCGGGAGCCACGTCGCTTCGCGGGGCGCTGGAAGAGGCTTGCCGCCTGCTCAACAGCTACTACACCCCCCTGAAGTACCCGTCGCACTTCCCGCCGTTGACGCGGGATCACGCCGCCCGCGCCCTCGCGGCCGCCGAGTCGGTGGAGGCTGCCGTGCGAGGCCTGCTCGGAACGAACAGCGGAGGGGAGCAGGCACTAGAATAGGCAATAGGCGGCCGCAGAGAACCCCATCGAGTGGTCTCTTCTCCGCGAGCGCCGCGCCTCGGCGCGACAAGGGTTCGCCTTGGTCACGGCTCGACGGTCTGAGCCCCCCTCTAGGGACGGCGCCGGAGGCGCCTACCGAGGGTTCCCAGTAGCCGCCCCGGCTCCCCAAGGCCGGCGAGGTGGGCCCCCCCGAGGTACACGGCGCCGCCCCCCGCCACCAGGGCGGCAAGCGCCAGGGCGCCCCGGGGATCGGACCCGCTCCACGGCACCCGGGCCGCCCCCGCCGCCACCGCCAGCCCCATCACCGCCGACGCTGCCGCCATGCGCCCGAGGGACGCGGCGAGGGGGCGGACCGCCAGGGGGCCGATCCGGCCCCGCAGCCCCCACAGGAGGAAGGCGAAGTTGAAGCCGTTGGAGACCGCGCTCGCCAGGGCGAGGCCGCTGTGCCCCAGGGGCCCCATCAGGACAAGGCTCGCCGCCACGTTCACCCCCAGGGACCAAAAGGCCGCCCACACCGGGGTCTTCATGTCGCCCAGGGCGTAGTACGCCGGCGCCACCACCTTTACCCCCGCCACCGGGACTAGGGCGAGGGCGTAAGCCATCAGCGCCTCGGCGGTGGCCCGGGTCATGGCCGGGGTGAAGGCCCCCCGTTCCAGGAGCACCGCGAGGATCGGGTGGGCCAGGGTCAAGAGCCCCACGGTCGCCGGCAGCACGATGAAGGCGGTCAGGCGCAGGGTCTCGGCCAGGGTCTCCCGCACCCCCGCCAGGTCCCCCCGGGCGGCGAGGCGGCTCAGGCTCGGCAGGGCCGCCGTCCCGGCGGCCACTGCGAACACCCCGAGGGGGAGCTGGAAGAGCCGCTCCGCGTAGTACAGGTAGGAGACGCTGCCGTCGGCGAGCCAGGTGGCGAGCACGGTGGAGACGAAGATGTTCACCTGGTACACGGCGACCCCGAAGACCCGGGGGCCGAGCAGGGTGAGGATCTTTCGCACCGCCGCGTCGCGCCAGTCCCACCGGGGCTGGAACCGAAAGCCCCGGCGGTGCAGGGACCGCCACTGGAGCCCGAGCTGCAGCGCCCCGCCGAGGAGCACCCCGTAGGCGGCGCTCGCCACCGGAGGATCCACCCAGGGGGTGAGGCCGGCGATGCAGACGATCATGCCGAGGTTTAGGACCACCGGCGCCAAAGCGGGGGAAGCGAAGTCCCCCAGGGCGTTGAGCATCCCCCCGGCCAGGGCGGTCAGCCCGATCAGCCCGATGTAGGGGAAGACCAGCCGGGTCAGCCAGACGGTGAGGGCGAACTTGTCGGGGTCCTGGGCGAACCCCCCCGCCATGGCGCGCACCAGGAGCGGGGCTCCCAGCATCCCGAGGGCCGACACCGCCACCAGGACCACCCCGAGGAGGGTCATGGTGATCCGGGCCAGGTGATCGGCCCGGGCCCGGCCCTCCCGCTCCAGGGTCTCCACGAAGACCGGGACGAAGGCGACGGTAAGGCTCCCCTCGGCGAAGAGGCTCCGGAGCACGTTGGGCAGCCGAAAGGCCACCAGGAAGGCGTCCATGGCGCCGCCGGCGCCGAAGTACCCGGCGGTCACCACGTCGCGGGCGAAGCCGAGCACCCGGGAGAGGGCGGTGGCGGAGGCGAGCACGCCCACGGCCCGGGCGATGCGTCCGGCCTCGACGCGGGCGCCGGCGCCGGGGGGCGCGACAGAGGGGTCGGTCATCTCGGGGCCCGTCCTTGTCTCGGGGTCCGTGGACCGCGTAGCATAGCACCCCTGCGGAGCCCGGGACGAGGGCCCGCCCGGCTGCCCCCCTGGAGGACCTCCGACCCGTGCGCACCCTCCTGCTCTTCGCCAAGGCGCCCGAGCCCGGGCGGGTCAAGACCCGCCTCGCACCGGAACTCGGCCCCGAGGGGGCGTGCCGGGTCTACCGGGCTCTGGTGGCCGACCTGGCCCTGGCCCTAACGGCCCTGCCGGATACCCGGGTGGTCTGGTCGGTGGACGGCGACCCGGCGGGCCTCCGCCCGCTCCTCGGGGCCGGGGCGACGGTGGAGCCCCAGCCCGGGGGGGACCTGGGAGAGCGCCTGGAGGCGGCGATGGCCGCCGCCTTCGCCCGGGACGGCGGCCCGGTGGCCGTGGCCGGCACCGACTGCCCGCTCCTCGGCCCGGCCGAGGTCGACGCGCTCTTCGCGGCCGCCGAAGGGGCTGGCGCCGCCCTGATCCCCGCCGAGGACGGCGGCTACGTCGCCCTCGCCCTGGCCGCACCCTCCCCCGACGCCTTTCGCGCCATCCCCTGGTCCACGCCGGCGGTCCTCGCGGCTACCCGCGCCGCCCTGACGGCGGTCGGCCGGCCCCCGGTGCTCCTGCCGCCGCTCTGGGACGTGGACGAGGCCCCCGACCTCGCCCGCCTAGCGGCGCTCCTCGCCCGCACCCCCCGCCTCGCCCCCCACACCGCCCGGCTCCTCGCGGAGGGGCTGGCGTGACCTCGACCCCGACGGTGATCGACGCCCTGGGCCACCCGGTACCCCTGGGCCCCCCGCCCCGCCGGATCGTCTCCCTCGTCCCGAGCGTCACCGAGTGCGTCTTCGACCTCGGCGCCGGCGCCACCCTGGTGGGGCGGACCGCCTACTGCATCTCCCCCGCGGAGAGGGTGGCCGCCCTAGCCGACGTCGGCGGGCCCCGGACCTTCGATCCCGCAGCGGTCGCTCGCCTCGCCCCGGATCTGGTGCTGGCCAACGCCGAGGAGAACGACCGGGGCCGGGTGGAGACCCTAAGAGCCCTGGGCCTGCGGGTCCACGTGGCGTTCCCCCGCACCCTGGAGGAGGCCGCGGGCTTCCTTATGGACCTCGGTCGACTCCTTCGCACCGAGGCCGAAGCGGCCCGGGCGAGCGGGGAGCTCCGCCGGATCCTGGCGTCGCCCCCCCCCGCCTCGGTACCGGGGGCGTGCCTGGTCTGGAAGGACCCGTTCCTGGCGGCCTCGACGGACACCCTCACCTCCGCCCTGATGGCCGCCGCCGGGGTCGCCAACGTCGTGGCCCCGGACCAGGAGGGGCGCCGCTACCCTCCCGTGCCCCTGGCGGCCCTCGGGTCGGCCCGGGTGGTGTGGCTGCCGAGCGAACCCTACGAGTTCTCCGCTGCCGACGCCCAGGAGGTAGAGGCAACCCAGCCCGGCTGCCGAGCCCTTCGGGTCCCGGGCGAATGGCTCACCTGGTACGGCTGCCGGATGGCCACGGCGGTCGCCGACCTCCGCACCGCCCTGGCCCGGGCGCTCGCCCGCCCCCCGCGACTTACCAACCGCGGGTCGAAAGACCCCCTCTCCGCGGAGCCCCGCCCGCTCCCCTGAAATCCGCGCGGCGTCTAGCTTTGGTGCTACCTCCAACCTTGCAACCGGGAGGGCAGTGGGGGTAGATTCAGCCGCGTCCTGCCACCGACGGTTTTCCCGGTCCCTCAACCTGCAAGGAGGATTCGATGAACAAGGCGGAGCTCATTCAAGAGGTCGCCACCAAAGCTGGCGTGAAGGGCAAAGAGGCGGAGGCCCTCCTCGAAGCCTTCGTGGCGGCCACCGAAGGCGCCCTGGCCGGGGGCGCCAAGGTAGCCCTGACGGGCTTTGGCACTTTCTCGGTGTCCGAGCGCAAGGCGCGCAAGGGTCGCAACCCCCGGTCCGGGGAGGAGATCACCATCCCGGCCTCCCGGTCCCCGCGCTTCACCGCCGGCAAGGGCCTCAAGGACGGCTTGAAGTAGGCGTCCCCGGCCGCCCCTGGCGAGTCGGCTCGAGACAGAGAGGGCGGCCCCCGTGGGGGCCGCCCTCTCTGGTCTCTGGAACCGGGGGATGCGCCTCCCTACAGGTGGGGGGCCACCACGTCGATCTTGGCCGCCGCCTTGAGCTCGGTCACCTTGCCCTTGACCACCTCGTCCAGGCGCATGGAGCGGAGGTAGTCGGCGATGGGGCCCTTGACCTCCTCCAGGGTCTGGCGGTTGGCCGCCTCGCGGCCGGTCAGCTTGATGATGTGGTAGCCGAACTGGGTCTCCACCACCTCGCTGACGTCGCCGATCTTGGCCAGGGCGAAGGCCGCCGTAGCGAAGGGCGGCACCATCCGCTCCCGGGGGAACAACCCGAGGTCGCCGCCGTCATCCTTGCTCCCGGGGTCCTCCGAGTGCTCCCGGGCCAGGGCGCCGAAGTCCTCGCCCTTGAGGCAGCGGGCCCGCAGCTCCTCGGCCTTCTTGCGCACCGCCGCCTTGGCCTCCGGGGGCGCCTCGGGAGCCACCCGCAGCAGGATGTGGCTGCACTGCACCTGCTCCGGCTCCTCGAACTGCGCCTCGTTCTCCTTGTAGAAGGCGCCGACCTCCTCGTCCGTCACCTTGACGGTGGGCACCATCTGCCCTTCCACGTAATGGCGCACCATCACCTGGCGGCCGATCAGGTCGCGCAGGCCCTCCTCGCTGAGGCCGTCGGTCTGCAACGCTTCCTGGAACGCCTCCGGGGACGGGAAGCGGGCCTGGATCCCCGCTAGCTCCTCGGCCACCTGACCGTCCTTGTTCTCCACCGGGAACTTGAGGCTCTCCTGGTACAGAAGCTCCCGATCCACGAGCTGCTCCAACACCTCGGCCTTCATGGCGTCGTTGGGCTCGCTCACCTTCCCGTGCATGGCGCCGGTCGACTGGCGGAAGTTGTGCAGGTAGGCGTTCATGGCCCGGTCGAACTCGGCCCGGAGGATGGGCTTGCCGTTCACCACCACCACCGGCGCGGCGGGGGAGATGGTAGGGGCGGCGGCCCCTTCTGCCTTGGGGGCGGCCGCCCCTTCCGCCGTGGGGGCGGCGCCCTTGACGCCGGGGCCCGCCCCGGCACACGGGGCGAAGACCACAACGGCGGCGACGGCCAGGGCGGCGCAGGTGCCGCCGGCCACGAGGTGGATGCGCTTCATCGGGAGGTCTCCTCGGGAAGTTGGGGGGGGAGGAATCGGGGCGACAGGGTATCAGGCCCCGCCCCCGGAAGCAAAGCTTTCGAGGGCTAGCCGGGCGCGATAGGAGCTGCGCACCAGCGGCCCCGCCACGACGCTCCGAAAGCCGAGGGCCCGAGCGGTTTCGGCCCACCCGGCGAACTCCTCGGCCGGGACACGGCGGACCGGGGCGAGCTGCCCTGCCGTCGGCTGGAGGTACTGCCCCAGGGTCACCGCCGCCACCCCCACCCGGCGTAGGTCCTCCAGCACCGCCCGCACCTCCGCCCCGGTCTCCCCGAGCCCCAGCATCAAGCCCGACTTGACGGGGCGGCCGCCCCCCGCCCGGCCCAGGGTCGCCAGGACCTCCAGGCTGCGGCGGTAGACGGCCTGGGGGCGGACGCGAGGATACAGCCGCGGCACCGTCTCGACGTTGTGGGCCAGGAGTCGGTAGGCCGCGCCGGCGACCCGGGCGACCGCGGCAGGATCCCCGCCGAAATCCGGCACCAGGGCCTCGGCGGTGGGCGGCGCCGGCAGCGCCGCCAGGGCCCGGCCCACGGCCTCGTAGTGGGCCGCCCCGCCGTCGGGCAGGTCGTCCCGGGTGACGCTCGTCACCACCACGTGCCCCATGCCCAGCGCCCCCACCATCTCGGCGATGCGGCCGGGTTCGGCCGGGTCCGGGGCCTCGGGCGGGCCACCGGACACCGCGCAGAACCGGCACGCCCGGGTGCACCGATCCCCCAGGATCAAGAGGGTCAGGTGGCCGGCGGCGTAGCACTCGGGCCGGTTGGGGCACAGGGCCCCCTCGCAGACCGTGCGGAGCCCTCCCGCGGCCACCCGGTCGCGCACCGCCCCCAGGACACTCGCCTTCACCCGTACCCGGGGTCGCGCCGCCGTGGGCTCTGCCATCGACACTCCTCGCCGCCGCGGTGGACGTAGCCCCGGGCCCCGGGGTACCTTCTCCCCGGGTCCCGGGCGGGGCCAGCAGAGGGTGAGGGTAGCATGACCGAAGCGGATGCGTCAGGAGGGGCCGAGGGCGAGGTGCTCCGGGTGGAGGCGATCGCCGACCGGGGCATGGCCATGGGACACCTGCGGGGCAAGGTCGCCTTCGTCCCCTTCGGTGCCCCCGGGGACACCCTCGAGGTCGAGGTCGTGCGGGAGAAGAGCCGCTACCTCGAGACCCGCCTCCGGCGCATCCTCGTCCCCTCCCCCACCCGTCGGTCCCCGGCCTGCCCCCACTTCGGAGCCTGCGGCGGCTGCCAGTGGCAGCACCTCCCCTACGCCGAGCAGCTCGACGCCAAGGACCGGAGCTTTCGGGGCTTCCTGCGCACCCGCCTGGGCCTCGCGGACGGGACCTTCCTCCCCCCGATCCCCTCGCCCAAGGAGTGGGGGTATCGCAACCGGATCGGACTCAAGGTGCGGGCCGCGGGGGGCCGGGTGCGCCTCGGCTTTTTTGCCTCGGGCTCCCACCGCCTGATCCCGGTCGACCGCTGCCCCATCGCCCACCCGGTGCTCCAGGAACTCCTGCCGTCCCTCGCGGCCTTCCTCCAGGCCTTCGGACCCGCCCACGGCTTCCTGCCCCAGATCGACCTCCAGCTGGACGGCGAAGACCGACCGTGGGCGGTGATCCACCGTAGGCGGCCCTTCACCCGGCCCGAGCACGCGGCCCTGGAGGCCTTTCTCGGTCGCCAGGGCGTCGCCGGAGCCCACCTCCAGGCGGGCCGCAAGGAGACCCTGGTACCCCTCGCCGGGGCCCCGGCGAAGATGCCCTTTCCGGTGGTGGCCGGCGGCCGGGCCCTCGACCTCCGGGTGTCCCCTGGGGGCTTCACCCAGGCCAACCCGGACATCAACCGCGCCCTGGTTCAGGAAGTGGCGGCCCTGGCGGACCTGTACCGGGGGGAGCCGACGCTGGATCTCTACTGCGGGGCGGGGAACTTCACCTTGCCCCTCGCCCTGGAGGCCCGGTCCGTGGTGGGGGTGGAGGGGTACCCGCCGGCCGCCCGGGACGCCCGGGACAACGCCCTCCGTCTCGGGTTCTCCCAGGTGCGGATCCTGGCCGAGTCGGCGGAACGGGGCCTGGCCACCCTCGGGCGGGAGGGGTATCGGCCCGCCTTCGCCCTCTTGGACCCGCCCCGGGAAGGGGCGGTGGGCGCCCTCGCCGCCCTGGCCGCCCTCACCCCCCGCCACCTCGCCTACGTCTCCTGCGCCCCGGCCACCCTGGCCCGGGATCTAGGGATCCTGCGGGGCCACGGCTACCGCGTGCGCTGGCTGCGGACGGCGGACATGTTCCCCCAGACCGCCCACCTGGAGTCCCTCACCCTCCTCACCCGGGAGTAATCCCCAATCCTCTTTGACAGGGTCTCGGGGGGGTGCGTAAAATGCCGCAACTGCTTTCTCTCTCCCTGGGATCCCATGGCCAACGAAAAGATCCTGATCGTCGATGACGAGTACCTGATCCGCTGGTCCCTCTCCGAAAACCTCAAGCTGGAGGGGTTGCGGTGTGTGACGGCGGAGTCCGGGGAGGAGGCCCTGGAAGCCTTCCGCTCGGAGCTGCCGGACCTGGTGCTGCTCGACATCAAGCTGCCGGGCATGGACGGGGTACAGGTCCTGGAGCGCCTCAAGGAGCTCGACCGGGACGTGCCGGTGGTCATGGTGACCGCGACCAGTCAGCTCGATACCGCGGTACGGGCGATGAAGCTCGGCGCCTACGACTACGTGAGCAAGCCCTTCGACCTGACGGAGATCCGCACCAAGGTCCGGCACGCCCTGGAGAACACCCGGCTGCGGCGCGAGGTCGAGTACCACCGGTCCCGCCAGGCCGAGCGCCGGGGGTTCGAGCGGATCGTCGGCCCCAGCCCCGAGGTGGCCGAGGTGATCGCCATCGCCCGCAAGGTGGCCCACTCCGCCTCCACCACCGTCCTCTTGCAGGGGGAGAGCGGCACCGGCAAGGACCTCCTGGCCCAGGCCATCCACTGCGAGAGCGCCCGGGCCGATCGCCCCTTCATGCCCATCAACTGCACCGCACTCCCCGAAGAGCTCCTGGAGAGCGAGTTGATGGGCCACGAGAAGGGCGCCTTCACCGACGCCAAGAAGACCAAGAAGGGGCTGTTCGAGCTCGCGGACGGCGGCACGATCTTCCTCGACGAGATCGGGGACATGAAGCCCGGCCTCCAGTCCAAGCTCCTGCGGTTCCTCGAGGACCGCACCTTCAAGCGCGTCGGCGGCAAGGACGACATCGAGGTGGACGTGCGCATCATCGCCGCCACCAACAAGGATCTGGAGCACGCCATCGCGGAGCGGAGCTTTCGCGAGGACCTGTACTACCGCTTGAGTGTGGTGCCGATCACCCTGCCCCCCCTGCGGGAACGCCGGGGCGACATCCTTCCCCTGGCCCGGCACTTCCTCGATGGGTTCAATCGGGACTTCAAGGTGAGCTTCCGCCGGTTCTCCCCAGAGGCGGAGACCCTGATGACCGCCTACTCCTGGCCCGGCAACGTCCGCGAACTCCGCAACGTCGTCGAGCGCGCCGTGATCCTGTCGGCGGGCCCGGACATCGGCCCCGACTCCCTGCCCTGGAAGATCAAGGGGGAACAGAAACGGGGCCAGGCCGGCACCGAGCCGGGGGTGGTGGTCCTGCCCGAGGACGGGGTCGCGATCGACGACGTGGAGAAGGAGCTGATCGTCCAGGCCCTGGAGAAAACCGGCCAGAACCAGACCCAGTCCGCGCGCCTCCTCGGCCTCACCCGGGACGCCCTGCGGTACCGTATGAAAAAGTACGACCTGCTGTAGCCGTGGACCCCCTGCTGCGAATCCTGCCGGTCTTCGCCGTGATCCTGGTGGGGATGGCGGGCCGCCGCCTCGGGCTCCTGCCTCCGACCTTTCAGGACCCGGCGAACCGCCTCACCTACTACATCGCCATCCCGAGCTTGATCTTCCTCACGGTCGCCGCCGCGCCCTTTCGCGAGGTGTTCCACCCCGGCTGGATCGCCGCCTCCCTGGCGGCCACCGCCGCGTGCTGGCTAGCCGCCCTCGCCCTGGCAGCTCCCCTGGGGCTCCAGGGCGGGAGCCGCGGCACCTTCGCCCAGGCCTCCATCCACGCCAACCTCGGGTACATCGGCCTGGCCACCGCGTACTACGGCCTGGGGGACCGGGGGCTTCAGGTGGCCGGGGTCTTCGCTGCGTTCTTCATGTTGGGCAACAACGCCTTATCGGTGCTGGGGCTCGGCCGGTTCGGCGGCGGGCAGCCGACCCGCCGGGCGAAGCTGTGGCGGCGCGTCGCCCTGCACCCGGTGATCCTCGCCAGCCTCACCGGCCTCGCCTGGAGTTGGTTCGCCCTGCCCCTGCCCTCCCTCGCCGCCGAGACCCTGCGCATCCTGGGCAGCATGGGCCTGCCGCTGGCGCTGCTCCTGATCGGGGCCGGCCTCGGGCTCGACGCCCTGCGCCAGCCGATCCCGGTGGCCGCGGCGGTGCTGGTGAAGAACCTGGCCCTGCCCGCCCTCGGCGCCGGGCTGCTCACCGCGGCCGGGGCCACCGGGGTCGACCGGGCCGCCGCGGTCCTCCTCCTCGGCGCGCCCTCGGCCACCCTCACCCTGGTCATGGCCCGGGAGATGGGGGGAGACGCCCGGCTCGCCGCCGCCGCCGTGACCGCGAGCACCCTCGCCAGCGCCGCCACCCTGCCCCTGTGGCTCGGGCTCCTCGGGAGCTGACCAAGGCCTCGGCTTGACTCTGAGGCGGTGCTTCGCTACAAGGGGCGGGGCGCCCGCGCCCCACCCGTCCCAGCGCCCGCGAGGAGCCCTCCCGATGACCAACCTCCCCCGGCGCCGGCGCCTCGGCGCCCTCGCCCTGGCCAACGCCCTCCTGCTGGCCGGAGGCCTGGGCTACTTCTGGACCCGGGCCGATGCCCCGCAAGCGCCCGCCGCCGCGGCGCCGACCCCGGCACCCGAGGCCGAGCCTCGCCACGCCGCACGGGCGGGGGTGGTGAAGTCGGGGGACACCCTGGCGGCGCTCCTGGGCGGCGAGCTCTCGGCCGCCGAACTCGGCGACCTCGCGACGGCGGCCCGGGGCGTCCACCCCCTCTCCCGGATCCTCGCCGGCCAGCCGTACGAGGTCGCCACCGTGGACGGCGCCTTCGCCGCCTTCACCTACGAGATCGATCGCGACCACCGCCTGGTGATCCAACGCCAGGGGGAGGGCTTCGCCGCCCGCCGCGAGGCGATCGCCTACGAGGTCCGGGTGGAGCGGGTGCACGGAGCGGTGGAGTCGAGCCTCTTTGGAGCGGTCGAGCGGGCCGGGGGCGGGGCCGAGCTCGCCGTGGCCCTCGCCGACATCTTCGCCTGGGACGTGGACTTCCATCGCGACTTGCGGCGCGGCGACTCCTTCCAGGCGGTGGTGGAGCGCCGCTACCGCGGCGAGGCCCCGGCCGGCTACGGCGCCATCCTGGCCGCCGAGTTCGTCAACCAGGACCGGGTGCTCCGGGCGTTTCGGTTCAGCGACGGCCACCGCCCCCCGGCCTACTACGACGCGTCGGGCCAGAGCCTGCGCAAGGCCTTTCTCAAGGCGCCCCTGGCGTTTACCCGCATCTCCTCCGGGTACTCCACCCGCCGCTTTCACCCCATCGCCAAGACCTGGCGGGCCCACCCGGCCATCGACTACGCCGCCCCCACCGGCACCCCGGTGCGCACCGTCGGCGACGGTGTCGTCACCGAGGCGGGGCGCAGCCGACACAACGGCAACTACGTCCGGGTGCGCCACCCCGGGGGCTACGAGACCCTATACCTGCACCTGAGCCGCTTCGCCTCGCGCATTGCCCCGGGCCGACGCGTGTCCCAGGGCGACGTCATCGGACACGTCGGGAGCACCGGCCTCGCCACCGGTCCCCACCTCTGCTTTCGCATGCTGCAGGGAGGGAAACCCGTCAACCCGCTCACCCTCAAGAGCCTCCCCTCCGAGCCCGTATCGGCGGCCAACCAGGACGCCTTCGCGGCCCTCACCGCCCCGCTCTCCGCCACCCTCGACCTGGGCGCCCAGGCCCACGCCGAGGCGACACCCGCCGGGGCGGGGGAGCGTCGCCGGAACTAAACGCCGGACGCTGGATCACGGCCCGCCGAACCGCACGAACCACGGACCGCCTCCGAGTTCACCATCGACTGGGAGCACTGGATCGGCCCGTCCCCTGACGGTCCGGGCAGGCGGGGCTTGCGGTTTGGGCTCTCGCTGTTACAACGGGACCGGCGGCGGCCCGGGCCAGCCCCCCGGTAACCGCCCCCCGGCCCGGGGCATCTCACCCGGGCCCCGTTGCCACCTGCCCGAGGAGCCCCCATGGCCGTTGCCCTCGATCCGGTCTGCCGGATGGACGTCGATCCCGCCACCCCCCCGGGGGGCTCGGTCGATTACGGAGGCGAGACCTACTCCTTCTGCAACCCCAAGTGCCGGGAGAGGTTCGCCGCCGACCCCGAGGGGATCCTGGCGGCCTACGCCGCCGCCCTCGCCGAACCCGAGGACGAGCCGACCCGGGCGCCGGCGGCGGGGGCGGCCAAGGAGGTCCTGGACCTGACCGGGATGAGTTGCGCCGCCTGCGCCGCCGCCATCGAGAAGGGGCTGCGCAAGGTCGCCGGGGTGGTCGGGGCCACCGTCAACTTCGCGGCGTCCAAGGCCTTCGTGGAGTTCGACCCGGCCCGGGCCTCCCACGGCGACCTGGTGGCCGCCGTCGCCAGGGCCGGCTACGGGGTGCGGGAGGCGGGGGCGGAGCGGGTGACCGAGCTCGGGGTGAGCGGCCTGGGGTCCGCGGCGGACGCCCGGCGGGTCGAGGCCGCCCTCCTGGCCCTGACCGGGGTGGAGGCGGCGACCGTGAACCTCGGGGCGGAGCGGGCCCGGGTCACCTACGACCCCGGAGCGGCCCGGGTCTCCCGCATGGTGGCGGCGATCCAGGCCCTGGGGTTTTCCGCCCAGCTCGCCCCGAGCCGCGACGCCGAGGCCGAGGCCCGCCGGGACGAGGTCCGGGGCCTGCGGCTCCGCCTCCTGGTCAGCTGGGGCTTCGCCGTGCCGCTGGTGGTCCTGGCCATGGGCCACATGGTGGGCCTGCCCGTCCCCCCCCTCTCCCCCCGCGCCATGGGCCTCGCCCAGCTCGCCCTCACCACCCCCATCGTGCTGGCGTGCTGGCACTTCTACGCCAACGGCGCCCGGGCCCTGGCCCACGGCTCGCCCAACATGGACAGCCTAGTGGCCATCGGCACCGGTACCGCCTACCTCTATAGCGTGTACCAGACCTTTTGGGGCTTCGGGCACCTGTACTTCGAGACCGCGGGCATGCTCCTGGCGTTCATCCTCCTCGGCAAGACCCTGGAGGCGGTGGCCAAGGGCAAGACCAGCGAGGCGATCAAGAAGCTGGTGGGGCTCGCCCCCAAGACCGCCCGGGTGCTCCGGGACGGTCAGGAAGCCGAGGTGCCGGTGGAGGAGGTGGAGGTCGGGGACCGGGTGCGGGTGCGGCCCGGGGAGAAGATCCCGGTGGACGGCCGGGTGGTCGAGGGTCGCTCGGCGGTGGACGAGGCGATGATCACCGGCGAATCCCTCCCCGTAGCGAAGGCCCCCGGCGACGTGGTCATCGGGGCCACGGTAAACAAGACCGGGTCCTTCCTCTTCGAGGCGACCCGGGTGGGGAGCGAGACCGCGCTCGCCCAGATCATCCAGCTGGTCGAGGCGGCCCAGGGCTCCAAGGCCCCGATCCAAGACCTGGCCGACCGGGTGTCGGCGGTCTTCGTGCCGGCGGTGGTGGCGATCGCGCTCCTGGCGTTTTCCGCCTGGATGACCCCGGCCGGGGCGGAGCTCGGCCCGGCGCTCTCGGCCTTCATCGCCGTGCTGATCATCGCCTGCCCCTGCGCCCTGGGCCTCGCCACCCCCACGGCGGTGATGGTGGGCACCGGCAAGGGGGCGGAGCTCGGCATCTTGATCAAGGGCGCCGCGGCGCTCCAGACTGCGGGGCGAGTCCAGACCGTGGTCTTCGACAAGACCGGTACCCTCACCCGGGGGGAGCCCCGGCTCACCGATGCGGTGGCCCGGGGGGAGTTTGGGGCAGACGAACTGGTCCGCCTGGCGGCCGGGGCGGAGGTGGGCTCCGAGCATCCCCTGGGGGAAGCCGTGGTCGCCGCCGCCCGGGACCGCGGGCACCCGGTCGCCCCCGCCGAGGCCTTCGAGGCCACCCCGGGCAAGGGGGTGGCGGCCCGGGTCGACGGCCGGGCGGTGCTGGTGGGCACCCACCGCTTCCTGGCCGAGCGGGGTGTCGACCCGGCGAGCCTGGTGGCCGAGAAGGAGCGCCTGGAGTCCGAGGGCAAGACCGCCCTGTGCGTGGCGGTGGACGGCCGGGCGGCGGGCCTTCTGGCGGTCGCCGACACCCTCAAGGAGCACTCGGCCGAGGCGGTGCGGGCCCTGGGGCGCCTCGGGGTCCAGGTGATCCTGTTGACCGGGGACAACCGCCGCACCGCCGAGGCGATCGCCCGGCAGGTGGGGATCGACCGGGTGCTCGCCGAGGTGCTCCCCGCCGACAAGGCCCGGGAGGTGGCGCGGCTCCAGGCCGAGGGCCGGGTGGTGGCCATGGTGGGGGACGGCATCAACGACGCGCCGGCGCTGACCCAGGCCGACGTGGGCATCGCCATCGGCACCGGCACCGACGTGGCCATCGAGTCGGCCGACGTGGTGCTGGTGCGCGACGACCTGCGCCAGGTCGTCCGGGCCATGGCCCTCAGCCGCTACACCATGCGGAAGATCCGCCAGAACCTCTTTTGGGCGTTTGCCTACAACGCGGTGGGCATCCCGGTGGCCGCCGGGGTCCTGTACCCCTTCACCGGCTGGCTCCTCAACCCCATGATCGCCGGAGCCGCCATGGCCTTCTCCAGCGTCTCGGTGGTGACCAACTCGCTCTCCATGCGCCGCTACCGGCCCGACGACCGATGAGGCGGGTGGCCGCACCGGATTACCCTGCGGGGGGGCAGGGGGCTTGCCTTTTCGCCCCGCCGCGGTACACCGGGTTCGCGCGCCCACCCGAGCGAGAAGAGGCATCCCATGGCCGACGTCTACAAGTGCGAGTCCTGCGGCGGCGTCACCACCGACAAGGGGCACCTGTGCAAGCCGCGCAAGGTCGCCGACGCCTGCGGCTCCTGCGGCGCCCCGCAGGAGACCGCGCGCCACGTCTGCAAGCCCATGCGGGCCACGCTGGAGTACGTGTGCGAGGGGTGCGGCCGACCGGCCGAGCAGGCCGACCTCTTGTGCAAGCCCAAGAAGATGCCGGGCTAGCCCGGCTCTGGGGCGAGGGGCAAAGGGGCGCGGGAGACCTCGGCCCTCGGCGGATCAGCCCTCGGTGAGGGTCCAGATGCCGCACGGGCAAACCCCGGCGCAAAATCCGCACCCCACGCACTTGTCGCCGTCCACCGCGTACTCGTAGCCGCCCCCGGGCAGGTCGCGTCGGCTGATGGCACCCCAGTAGCAGGTGGCTTCGCACAGGTGGCAGTCGCGGCAGCTTCCGCAAGATAAGCACTTGCCCGCCTCCCCCGCGCAGGTGCGCGACAGGTCCGATTGGCGGGAGCGGTCGTACCACTGGTAGCGGATGCGCTCGTAGGGGACGATCCGCCGGTCGTCGTCCTCGTACTCGGTCTTGCTCAGGAGGGAGTGGACGTAGCGGGCCACCCGCAGCCCCTCGCCAATGGCGTTGGTGATCAGCCCCGGTGAGGTGACGTCCCCCACCGCGAAGACCTTGGGGTCGCCGGTGCGGCCCACCGGGTCCACCCGCACGAAGCCGCGCTCCTGGTCGATGGCCGCCGGCAGGTAGCCGAGCTCGGGGGTCTCGCCGATGGAGACGATCACCACGTCCGCGGGGATCGACGAGCCGTCCTTGAAGTGGAGGCGCTTTTCGGCGCGGTCGTACCGCTCGGTGACCCGGGGGTAGAGGACCCGGGCCCCCCGGGCCGCTGCCATCCGCTGCTCCTTGCCGAAGCTCGCCGGCTTTTGGATGTCCACCGCGGTGACGGTGCCGGCCCCGCCGTTGAACGCCTCCACCGCGATGTCCATGCCCACGTTGCCGGCGCCGATGACCACCACGTCCTTGCCCGCGAGGTCCCGGTGGATGCGGGCGTTCACCTCTTTCAAGAAGACGATCCCGGGGATCGCGTGCTCGTAGCCGGGAAAGGGGATGGTGCGGGGGGCGTGGCAGCCGGTGGCCAGGATCACCGCGTCGTGGGACCCGTGGATCTCCTGGTAGCGCTCCCGGTCCACCGCCACCCCCGTGTGGACCTCGACCCCCAGGGCCCGAAAGCGCTGGAGCTCGGCGTCGAGCACCTGCCGGGGGAGGCGGTCCTCGGGGATGCAGTAGTAGATCTTGCCGCCGAGGCGCTCCTCGCGCTCAAAGAGGCTCACCGCGTACCCCCGCAAGGCGAGCTGGTAGGCGGCGGACAGCCCCCCCGGGCCGGCCCCGATCACGGCCACCCGCTCGGGCCGCGGGGCCTCCCGGGGCGGCGTCGGCCGCTCCAGGCTCAAGCGCCCCAGGTACCCCACGTCCACCGGGTCGGAGAGGAAGTGCTGCCGGGAGCAGTGGTCCATGCACAGGTTGGGGCAGACGTACCCGCACACCGTGCCCGGAAAGGGCGAGTAGCGCAGCACCAGGTCCAGGGCGTCGGCCTCCTGACCCTCGCGCAACAGCCGGGTCCGCTCGTGGGTGGGGATGCCGGTGGGGCAGATGCCGGCGCAGGGCGGCGCGTACTGATCGTTCTCCCAGGCGGGCCGCCGCAGCCGCCCCTCGCCCCGGGCGACGAAGGGCAGGACCGCGGTCTCTCCCTCCAGGTAGTCGGCGAAGATGCCCCCTACACCCACCCCCTTCTCCCACACCTCCCGGCGAAAGCGTCCCACCGGCAGGCGCTTGGTCTTGGCCCGCAGGGCCCGCTCGTCCGGGGTGAGCGCCACCACCTTACGCCACTCGTCCCGGCTGCGGGTGAGGGACTGGGCGAAGCTCACCCGGTCCACCGCCTTGAGAAAGGGCTTCATGTGGTGGGTGAGCCACTCCCAGTCACTGTCGGTGAGGGCGGCGACCCGGGCGTCGTCCTCACTCACCCCCGAGACCGCCCCCCGGAAGTACACCGTCCCCCCCACCATCCCCACGCAGGGGCGGTAGCCGAGGACGTTGTCGGGGTTACGGGGGTTGACGCCGCACACCACGGCGATGCCGCCGGCCTTGAACTCGGCAAAGGAGTCCCCCACGTCCCGGAAGTACCAGGACTGGATCGGCTCGAAGCGCGGGTTGAACTTGGTGAGGGTGTCGCAGCGGGCGCCGCCGCCCCCTTGGACGTACAGCTTTCCCTGGGCGCCGGCGTTGTGGGCGCCGTTGGCCACGTCGCCGAGCACGGTGATCACCGCCCCGGTGTTGAGCCAGCCCACGTCGTCGGAAGCCGAGCCCTCCACGGTGATCTCCGTGCCCTGCATCCCCATGCCTCCGAGGCGCTGCCCCGCGGCTCCCAGGACCTTGAGCTTGATCGCCTCGCCCTGGGGCCACAGGCGCCCGCCGATGCCGTGCTGGCCGTCGGCCACCACCTTGAGGCGCCGCTTGCCCGCTGCCACCGCCTCCTGGACCTTCTCATCGAGCTCCTTGGAGGAGATCCGCCGCCCGCCCACTCGTCCCTTGATCTCGGTCATCGTCGGTTCCTGCTCTTGGCGATCCGCGGCCGCGCGGCCGCTGGGTGAGTATCGTTTCGGGGTCCGCGCCGCAGTCGGCACAAGACCACCCGAGGGGTTTTCGACAGGATTACAGGACAAGAACAGGATACGGCGAAAGGCTGTCTCTCGGTCCCCGGGTCTTCCATCCTGAACATCCTGTCATCCTGTCAAGAGCCCCCGTCCCCCACCCCCCGACGACCTGAAGCGGAGCCTCCCTAGCACGCGTAGGCGATCTGGAGGCGCTCGGCGATGGCGGGGTCGTCCACCGACAAGCCGTCGGACATGCCGATGGGGAGCTCGGTGGAGCGCCCCAGGGGGGCGAAGATCTTCTTCAGCTCCTTGTCCGCCGCCACGAAGGCGTCCACCAGGCGCTCGGCCACCACCTCGGGGTCGAGGCGCCGGTACAGCTTGGGGTCCTGGGTGGTGATACCCCGGGGGCACCGGCCGGTGTTGCAGATGTTGCACCGGTTGCGCTCGTCCCCGAGGCAGCCGGCGGCGGCCTGCATGAAGTACTTGGCGCTGTCCACCCCGGAGGCCCCGAGCATGATCAGGGCGGCGGCGTTGGCCGCCAGGTTGCCCGCCTTGCCGGCGCCGCCCGCGGCAAAGAGCGGGAGCTCGTTTTGCTTGCCGAGCTTGACCAGGGTGAGGTAGCACTCCCGCAGGTTCGAGGCGATGGGGTGGCCCATCTTGTCCAGGCTGACGTTGTAGGCCGCCCCGGTGCCGCCGTCCTCGCCGTCGATGGTGAGCGCCGCGGCGTAGGGGTTGCGCGCCAGGTTGTTCAAGACCGCGAGCGCGGTCTTGGTCCCGGAGATCTTGGGGTACACCGGCACCCGGAACCCAAACGCCAGGGACATGGCCGTGAGCATCTTGGCCACGGCCTCCTCGATGGAGTACTTGGTCTGGTGGGTCGGGGGCGAGGAGAGCTCGACGAACTCGGGCACGCCCCGGATGCGGGCGATGAGCTTGAGGACCTTGTTGGCCATCAACAGGCCCCCGTCCCCGGGTTTGGCCCCCTGGCCGTACTTGATCTCGATGGCCGCCGGGTCGCTCTGCATGTGGGGGATGGCGTGGATGATCTCGTCCCAGCCGAAGTACCCCGAGGCGATCTGCAAGATGAAGTACTTGAGGAAGGGGCTCTTGAGGAGCCGGGGCGGCATGCCCCCCTCCCCGGTGCACATCACCACCGGGAGCTTCTCGACCTCGTTTAAGTACGCCACCCCCAGGGCCATCCCCTCCCACATGGTGGGCGACAGGGCGCCGACGCTCATGCCGCCGATGCGGATGGGAAAGATCTCCCGCACCGGCGGGAGGTAGGGCGTCCCGTCCGGCACCAGGAGGTCGCCCTCCACCCGCAGGGGCAGGGCCTCGGGGGGCAGGTTGCGCCCCAGATAGGTCCGCACCCGAAACTCGTGGCGCCCGGCATCGAGCGCCGGGTCGGTGAGCATGGAGATGCGGGTGAACTTGAGGCGGTCCAGGGTCGAGGCGGCCGGGTCGTTGCGGCGCCCCCCCCGCTTGTACGGCTCGCCGCCCCGCACCGCGTGCCAGGCGAACTTGTTGGCCGGGTTGAACTCGGGGGCGATGGCGCCGTTGGGGCACACCAGGGCGCAGGTGGCGCACCCCACGCACCGACGGGCGATGTCGGTGGCCTGGCGCACCCCGCTCCCCACCTTGCGCACGGTGGTGGGCAGGGGGAGGGGGCCGGTGGACTCCACCAGGCGCTTCTCGAACACCCCGGGCTCGATGGCCCGCACCGGGCAGGTGGCCGTGCACCGGCCGCAGCGGGTGCAGAGCGCGTCGGCCCAGCGGACGACGTAGGGGAGGTCGGTTACCCCAAGCTGATGGTTGTGGTCGAGCCGTCCAGCTGATTCCATACCTCAATCTCCTCTGCCCCCGGGCGCACCGTCACGAAGTCGTACTTCATCGGGAACACGTCCCGGTCCGTAGCCCGCTCGGGGATCGCCGAGCCGAGCCCGCACACCTCGGACATCAGGCCGACCTTCCCCTTCACCCCCCCCACCACCCCGGGCCGCAGCTTCTTGGCGTCCTGCACCAGGAAGACCGTGCCGTCGCCGTCGCAGCCGATGACGCAGTTGGGGCCGTCGATGGTGAGCATGCGCAGGGTGCGCTTGAGCAACACCAGGGCCTCCCGGTCATTCCGCCGCCCCAGCTCCTCGTCCCGCAGGGGGGTGATCACGTCCTTGTAGTAGCGCAAGGGGTAGCCGAGCCGGCGGCGCAAGAAGTGGAGGATGTGGGCGAAGACCTCGCTGTCCGAGTTGTACCCCACGTAAGCCGGGACGCCCCGGCTGGTGAGGTAGTCGCGGATCGGGACGAAGGCGGTGTTTTCGCCGTTGGTCATGGTGAACATCCCCTCGATAAAGAAGGGGTGGCAGGCGTACAGGTCGATGGCGTAGTTGGTGTTTTGCCGCCCCTGGGCAAAGACGATCTTGGCCGGCAGGGGCTTTCGGTCGAGACCGAAGAACTCGCCGACCTCCAGGGGGTCCCCCACCTCCTTGAGGGTCACCAGGTCGGGCCAGAAGCTAAAGACCGTGATGGAGCCGTCGGCTTCCCCCATCTTCCGCAGCTCCAGGCGGGTGCGGGTGAGGAGCTCCGCCTTCTCGGCCCAGGGCCGGTCCTTGACCCAGTCCGGGTAGTCGAAGGCCTTGACGATGTAGCGGTCGCGCCGCTGGATGCTCATCCCCGGCTTGAGGGTGATCGCGGGGTCCCAGAGGTGCTTGGTGCGAAACCCCTTGGCCACCATGTAGTCGTCAAGCTCGTAGTAGCCCTTGTCGGTGGTGATGCCCGACAGGATCGGGAACTCCTTGATCCCCTCGAACTCCCCCCCCAGGTCGCGGAGCATCAGCCCCAGGCCCGAGCCGTCGTGCCCCTCCTTCATGGTCTCCAGGGCGAGGAGGTTCTCCATGGGGGAGAAGTAGCGGGAGGACACCAGGGCGCACAGTCGACACATGGACCGTCTCCTCGGGAGGGGCGAAGCATTGCGCAATTATCGGGCATGTTCCCGGAGACGTCAAGATCGCCCCACGAGACTGGGGCCAGCCCAAGAGGGCCCAAGCGAAAGTGCCTGCATTTTAGACACGCCGGAGGCACAAAAAGGCCCCGCGCCGCCCCCTGGCGGCGCGGGGCCTTCGGTCCTGTCCCCCCCTAGCCCGCGCTCACCGAGACGAAGGCGAGGCGGGTCTCGGCCCGCATGCCGTGGGGCTCCCCGGCGGGGGCAAAGACCACCGCGCCCGGGCGGACCGGGTGGCTCCCCTCGTCATCCAGGAACCACCCGGTGCCCTCCTGGACGATCCACACGTGGTCGCCCCCGTGGGCGTGGGGGTGGATCTCCTGGCCGGGCTCCAGTCCCCACAGGGTCACCTTGCAGTGGGCGCCCTCGGAGACGGCAACCTTGTGGGCCTTGGCGGGGGAGAACTGCAAGAGATCGGCGACGAGAGAGATCTGCATGATGGCGGCTCCTGGATGGGGGGTTCCCTGTTCCCTGTTCCCTGTTCCCTGTTCCCTGTTCCCTGTTCCCTGTTCCCCGTTCCCCAACCCCCACCGGCAGCGGTTCCCCGGGGTGCAGGGCGCGGAGGAATTCTTCGGCCGGGAGGCAGCGGACTCCGTCGATTTCGAGCCGGTCGGAGCCTCGGTACAGAAGGATCGGCCGGCACTCCGGGTAGTCGGCGGCAAAGGCCCGGAGGGCCCGCAGGTCGCTCGGCCGCACCTGGGCGGAGTTCTTCACCTCCACGGCCCAAAAGCCCGCCTCCCCGTACACCACGAAGTCCACCTCCACCCCTGAGCGGGTCCGCCAGAAGAAGAGCTCGGTGTTCCCCCCGGAGTAGGAGGCCCACGCCCTCAAGTGCTGGGCCACCAGCCCCTCCAGGGCGGCGCCCTCGATCTCCTCGGGCCGATCCAGGGGTCCCCGGGGCCGAAGCGAGCGAAAGACCCCGGCGTCGAAGAGGTAGAACTTCGGGTGCGCACTGGTCTCCCGGCGGGCCCGGCGGGTAAACACCGGCAGCCGGAAGGACAGGAGGAGATCTTCGAGGATCTCGACGTAGCCGGCGGCGGTCCGGCGCTCGAGCTGGCACTCACGCGCCAGGTTGCTCACGTTGAGCACGCCCCCATGGGAGAAGCTGGCCGCCTCGAGGAACCGCGCGAAGTTCCCGACGTTGCGCGTCAACCCCTCGAGCTTCACCTCCTGCTCCAGATACAGCGTGGCGTAGGCCCGCAGGACCTCGTCGGGGGCATCGGACGCCGCGACGAGGGGCAAGAGCCCCCAGCGCAGGGCGCTGGCGAGCTGGAACCCCGGAACCTCCGCGGCCATGAAGGGGTGGAGGTCCCGAAGCACCGCCCGGCCGCCGAGGAGGTTCACCCCTTCCTGACGCAGCTTGCGGGCGCTGGACCCGGTGAGCACGAAGCGGTTCCCCTGGGGCGATTCGATCAGTTCGTGGACGACGCTGAGGAGTTCGGGAACCCGCTGGACCTCGTCGACGACCACCGTGGCCCCCGCCGGAGCGGCGAGGACGAGCTCCCGGAGGCGCTCGGGACGCGCGCTCAACTCGCGATACAGCTCGGGGCGTAAGAGATCGACGAAGAGGGCGTGGGGCATCTCGTGGCGGAGCCAAGTCGACTTCCCCGTGCCCCTCGGCCCGAAGAGGAAGAAGCTGCCCTTGGGGATACGCAAGAATCGATTCGCTATTTCCATTTTGCGCCCCAATTCGGAATCAACACCTCCGAATCATAGCGAACGCCGACAGAGACGGCAAGAGAGAGAGGGGCTAGGGGTCAGGGGCTAGAGGTCAGGGGTCTTTGCACGATGCCACTCGTGCGGCGGCGGCTCCCCTACTCCCTACTCCCTACTCCCCCCTACCCGCCTTTTCCGCCAACCCCGAGGTCCCAAAGCGGCGGTGGAGCTCCTCGGCGACCCTCTGGGGGGGGATGTCCCGGGCGCCCAGGAGCACCAGGGAGTGGAAGACCAGGTCGGCGAGCTCCCGCACCAGGGCTCCGTCGTCGCCCCCCTTGGCGGCGAGGATCACCTCCACGGCCTCTTCGCCCACCTTCTGGAGGATCTTGTCCTCCCCCTTCTCCAGCAGGCGGCAGACGTAGGAGTCGGCGCTCGGGCTCGCCTTGCGCTCCTGGATGACGGTGTACAGCCGGTCCACCACGCCCAGCGGCAGGCGGCGGGCCAGGGTCCGGGTTTCCTTGGAAGCGTCGGAGGTCACGGGGGCTCCTGCTGGCGGTTGGGTGCGCTCACGGGGATTTCACCACGGGGGAGGTAGGGGACGGATGGGACGCATGGGACATAGAGGACGCATGCAGCATGGGGGAGGACCTTCGGGTTTTCGCGCCGGCCCCAAGCGGTAGAACCGCCCTCCGGAAGAAGTCATCCCCTCCGCTCTTCCATGTGTCCCATGTGTCCGATATGTTCCATGTGCTCATCCCGTCCTTCCCCCTTCAAGGCCGGACGGGTACGCCCCGGTCGGCGAGGTAGCGCTTCACCTCCCCCACCGTGGTCTCCCGGTAGTGGAAGATGCTGGCGGCGAGCACCGCGTCGGCTTTGCCCCGGGCCAGGGCCTGGTACAGGTGCTCGGCGTTGCCGGCGCCCCCCGAGGCGATCACCGGGATCGAGAGGGCCTCGGAGACCGCTCGAGTCAGGGGCAGGTCGTAGCCGTCCTTGGTGCCGTCCCGGTCCATGCTGGTCAGTAGGATCTCGCCGGCGCCCAGGGCCTCCATGCGCCGCACCCAAGCCACCGCATCCAGGCCGGTGGGGCGGCGGCCGCCGTGGGTATACACCTCCCAGCCGTCGGCGGGGCTCTCCCCCCGGGCCTTGGCGTCTACCGCCACCACGATGCACTGGGAGCCGAAGCGGCGGGCCGCCTCCTCCACGAACTCGGGCCGGTGCACCGCCGCGGTGTTGATCGACACCTTGTCGGCGCCGGCCAGGAGCAGCCGGCGCACGTCCTCGATCACCCGCACCCCGCCCCCCACGGTCAGGGGCATGAAGACCCGCTCCGCGGTGGCCCGGACCACGTCGATGATGATGTCGCGTTCGTCGCTGGAGGCCGTGATGTCCAAGAAGGTCAGCTCGTCGGCGCCCTGGCCGTCGTAGCTCTCGGCGATCTCCACCGGGTCCCCCGCGTCCCGCAGCTCGACGAAGTTGACCCCCTTGACCACCCGGCCCGACTTGACATCGAGGCAGGGGATGATGCGCTTGGCCATCATGGCGGCTCCTCCCGCGCCTCAGGCCCGCGGGGCCCGGGTCAGCGCTACCGCCGCCGCCAGGTCCAGGGTGCCTTCGTAAATGGCCCGGCCGGTGATCACCCCGATTACCCCGTCGACCTCCAGGGGCAGCAGGCGCTCCACGTCGGCGAGATCGGCCACGCCCCCCGAGGCGATCACCGGGGCGCCGCACGCCCGGGCAAACTCCCGGGTCGCCTCCCGGTTCACCCCGGTCTGCATGCCGTCGCGCTCGATGTCGGTGAAGATGAAGCCCGCCGCCCCGGCCGCCGCGAGGCGGGCGCCGAGGTCCACGGCCCGGGTCTCGCTGACGTCGGCCCAGCCCCGCACCGCCACCCGCCCCCCCTGGGCGTCGATACCCACCAGGATGCGCCCCGGGTACGACCCGGCCAGGCGCCCCACCAGGTCCGGGTCCTCCAGGGCCGCGGTGCCGAGGATGACGAAGTCGACCCCCTCCCCGAGGAGCCGCTCGGCGGTAGCCTGGTCCCGGACCCCGCCCCCGAGCTCCAGGGGCACGTCCACGGCCCGGCGGATCGCCCGCACCGCGGCGAGGTTCTCGGGCCGGCCGGCGAAGGCGCCGTCCAGGTCCACCACGTGGAGGCGCTCGGCCCCGAGCCCTACCCAGTGCCGGGCGGCGCCCGCCGGGTCCTGGGGGTACACGGTGGCGTCCTCCATGCGCCCCTGGCGCAGGCGCACGCACTGGCCGCCCTTGAGATCGATGGCGGGGATGACGATCACCGGCCGGCCTCCTTCTGCACCAGGTCCCAAAAGCCCCGAAGGATCGCGAGCCCCACCCGCTGGCTCTTCTCGGGGTGGAACTGGCTCGCGAACAGGTTGCCCCGGGCCACGCTCGACGCGAACTCCAGGCCGTAGCGGGTGGCGGTGGCCACCACTGCCGGGTCCTCGGGCACCGGGTAGTAGGAGTGGACGAAGTAGGCGTAGGCGCCGTCCTCGACGCCCGCGAGGACCGGGCAGTCCTGGCGCTTCCACAGGCGGTTCCACCCCATGTGGGGCACCTTGAGCCGCTCGCCGTCCTCCCGATGGTCCGCGGGGAAGCGCACCACCCGGCCCCGGAGGAGCCCGAACCCCGCGGTGCGGCCGTGCTCCTCGCTCTCCTCGAAGAGGAGCTGGTAGCCGACGCAGATCCCCAGGAAGGGCACCCCCTCGGCGATCTTGTCTTGCACCCGGTGGGCGAGGCCAAAGGCCTCGAGCTTGCCCATGCAGTCGCGAAAGGCCCCCTGGCCCGGCAGCACCAGGGCCCGGGCGTCTTGCACCCGCGCCGGGTCCCGGGTGACCACCACCGGGGCCCCCAGGGACTCGATGGCCTTCTCGACGCTGCGGAGGTTCCCGGAGTCGTAGTCGACGATGACGATCTCCAAGCTACAGGCTCCCCTTGGTCGAAGGCACGCCGCCACCCCGGCGGGGGTCGAGGCGGGTCGCCGCCTCCAGGGCCCGGCCGAAGGCCTTGAAGATCGCCTCGATGACGTGGTGGGCGTTGCGGCCGGCGAGCACCCGCACGTGCAGGGTGACGCCGCCGGCCCGGCACACGGCCTCGAAGAACTCCCGGAAGAGCTCCACGTCCGCCTCCCCCACCTTGCCCGGCGCCAGGCCGTCCTCGTAGGAGAGGTGGGAGCGCCCCGAGAGGTCCAGGGTCACCTGGGCCAGGGCCTCGTCCATGGGCACCGTCGCCTCGCCGTAGCGTTTGATCCCCGCCCGGTCCCCCAGGGCCCGGGCGAGGGCCTGGCCGAGGCCGATCCCCACGTCCTCCACCGTGTGGTGGAAGTCCACGTGGAGGTCCCCCGCAGCCGCCACCTCCAGGTCCACCAGGCCGTGCACGGCCACGTGGGTGAGCATGTGATCAAAAAACCCGATGCCGGTCCGAAGCTGGTG
>JBBIIA010000047.1:0-25940 GCA_037446775.1 Deltaproteobacteria bacterium | reverse complement strand
GAAGCGCAGGTTCTCGGGGGCCCGGTGGGGCCACACCGCGTCGTAGTCAAACAGGGCGAACCCCGAGGCCAGGGCCCAGGCGACGCCGCCGGGGTTGTAGGAGCCGCCGAGGAAGAGGCCCGCGCCGTGGCGGGTAGGCACCGTCTCGGCGGCCGCCGACCCGGCCCCCCCTAGGGAGCAGAGGAGGACGGCAACGGCGGCGGCGACGCGCCGGCCCACCGCTAGCCCGCCCCCCGGGCCGCGATCAGCCCGAACTCGCCGTCGGCCCCCACCCGCAGGCAGGCCACCGGCCCGGCCCCCAGGGCGGCGGCGGGCCCGAGCCACGGCGGCAGGGCCACCCCCCCCTGGCGCAGGCCCCAGACGGCGGCCGCCAGCTCCAGGGCCCCGGCGGCGGGGAAGCTCCCGAAGAGGGGCGCCAGGCGCACCTCGGGGGTCCCCGGGGGGACGGCGGCCCGGTAGCCGGGCCCGCACCGGGGGGTGCCGTCGGCCCCGGACACCACCAGGGCCCCCGAGGGGAGCCGGGGGGGACCGGCCCGGAGGTTGCCGACCTCGACGCCCTCGATCACCGGGTCCCCGGGCCCGGCGTCCTCGGCCCGCCGGAGCACCAGGAAGCCGGCCCCCTCCCCGGGGCGGGCGGCGGCGTCGGCGCCGAAGAAGCGCTCCCAGCAGTACGCCAATACCGGCCCCGCCTCGTCCACCCCCCCGAAGAGGACGGCGTCCACCCGCCCTTCGGCGAGCCAGCCGGCCGCCGAGAGGAGCGCCGAGGCTACCGAGGTCTCGAACTGGCTGACGGTGAGGCACGGCCCCGTGGCCCCCAGGGCGATGGAGAGGTGGGCGGCGGCGGCGTTGTGCACCGAGTTGGAGAAGAGGGTCGGGGAGGCGCAGGCGTCGCCGCCGTCGAGCACCGAGTCCAGAAAGCCAAAGGTGGTGGCCGAGGGGCCGTAGCCGGTGGCCACCACCACCCCCAGGCGGCTCCGGTCGCCTCCCAGAAGCCCCGCGTCCTCCAGGGCCAGGTGGGCCCCCAAGAGGGCGAGGCGCGAGAAGTGGTCGACCCGGCGGAGGGTTCGCCGGGGGAGGAAGCGGTCCAGGGGCTCGGGGTCGGCGCGGCGCGCCGGCGGGGGAGCGCCGGCCGCCAGGGCGGCGCCCAGGGCCTCGGCTCCGCAGCCGAACCCGCCCACCAGCCCCAGGCCGCGCACCGCCAAGAAGCCCCTCACGGCTCCCCCCTCCCCAGGGCGAGCACCGCGTTGCTGCCGCCAAAGGCCAGGGACTGGGAGAGGGCGGCGCGGCCGGCGAAGGCGACTTCGGCGGCGGTGGGAACCGCGCCGACCTCGGGGTCGGGCTCGGCGAAGCCGGCGCTGGCGGGGACCCGGCCCGCTTCGAGGCACGCCACGGTAAAGGCGGCCTCCAGGGCTCCCGCCGCCCCCAGGGCGTGGCCGGTCCACCCCTTGGTGGAGAGGAAGGGCACCCCCGGCAGGGCCTCGGCGAGGACGCGGCCCTCCACCCGGTCGTTGTCCGGGGTGGCGGTGCCGTGGGCGTTGACGAAGGCGACCTCGGCCGGCCCGAGGCCCGCGGTGGCCAGGGCCTGGGCCAGGGCCCGCCGGAGCCCCGCCCCCTCGGGGTGGGGCGCGGTGAGGTGGTGGGCGTCGCTGGCGGCGCCGTAGCCGAGCACCCGGGCCCGGGCCCGGCCGCCCCGGCCCCGCCGGAGCTCCTCGCCCTCCAGCACCAGCACCGCCGCCCCCTCGCCGAGGTTGAGGCCCCGGCGGTTCCGGTCGAAGGGGCGGCACCCCTCCGGGGCGGCGATCTGCAGGGAGGCGAAGCCGTCGTAAGTGACCCGGCACAGCTCGTCGGCGCCCCCGGCGAGCACCACGTCGCACGTGCCGGCCCGCAGCCACGCCGCCCCCAGGGCCACGGCGTCGGTGCCCGAGGAGCAGGCGTTCACCACGGTCTGGCACGGCCCCGCCAGGCCCCACGCCCGGGCCACGCTAGCGGCCGGGTTGCTGCCGAGGAAGCGCTGGATGGGGGCCAGCTCCGGCGCCCCCCCGGCCCGGAACTCCCGGTAGAACTCCTCGTTGTTCATGGCGCTGCCCACGGTGGTGCCGAGGCACACCCCCACCCGGAGCCGGCGCAGCTCGGCCGGGTCCCAGCCGCTGTCGGCCAGGGCCTCCCGAGCGGCGCGAAGCGCCAGGCGGCTGGTGCGCAGGAGCTCCCGGCCCCCTTCCTCCGCCAAATCGTCGGCCACCTCGAACACCGGGAACCGCACCGAGTGGTCGGTGGCAAACCGGGTCGGGGGCCGGGGGGTGCCCCGGGGCCGGAAGAGGGCCTCGACGCACCGGGGCAGGTCGGGCCCGGCGGCGCACAGGCACCCCACCCCGGTCACCGCGACCGGCGTTGGGCTCACGCCGCGAGCCTCGCCTCGATGAAGGCCGCCAGGGTCTTCACCGACTGGAGGGCGGGCCGGCCCTCCTCCATGTCCTTGATCTCCACCCCGAAGTGCTTGTGGACGAGCACCACGAGCTCCACCGCGTCCAGGGAGTCCAGGCCGAGGCCCTCGCCGAAGAGGGGGGCTTCGTCGTCGATGTCCGCGGCCGAGAGGCCCTCGAGGTTTAAATCGTCCACCAGCATCTGCTTCACGCGCTCCGCAACGGTCATGCTCCCTCGCTCCCCTGGGGGGCCGGGCCCGGGCCGGGTTCCCCGTCGCCCCACATGTCGTGAAAGTTGAAGAACTGATCGGGGTACTCCCGGGTGTAGCCCTCCAGCACCGCGGCAAACCGGGCCACGTGGGGCGCCAGGCCCGCCACGGACCGGCCGTCGGCCCGGGGCACCCGGGCCACGTCGGCCACCCACAGTTGGTGGCGCCCGGGGCCGGTACGGCGGCTGAAGAGGACCGCGGCCGGGGCCCCGGTGGCGGCGGCCACCCGGTAGGCCCCCACCGGCAGGAGCGCCGGCGCCCCCAGAAACGGCACGGCCACGCTGCTTCGGGGGCCGCCCAGCACCCGGTCCCCCATGACACACAGCACCTCGCCCCGCCGCAGCACCTCGGCCATCTCCAGGGCGCCCCCCAGGTACCCCCGGGGGTCGATGAGGCGGTAGGGGCAGGCGACCCCCGCGTGCTCGAAGTAGTGGCGGTCCACGTCCCCCTCTTCCCGCTGCATGAGCAGGCTCACCGGGGTCTTCAGGTGGCTCAGGGCGGACATGGCCGCCTGCCAGCATCCCACGTGGGCGGTCACCAGGACCAGCCCCTTTCCCTCGGCCAGGAGCCCCCGCAAGACGTCGGCCCCCTCCAGGGTGGCGGCCAGGGCCCCGGGCCCCAGGATGCCCACCACGGCCCGGTCCACCAGGGCCTGGCCGAACTCGAAGCTCAAGCGGTAGGCGGCGGCGAGGCGCCCCGCGGCCCCCTGCCCCGGGAACCGCCGCTCCAGGTAGGGGCGGGTGCGGCCGCGGATGTCGGGGCGGCACAGCACGTAGTATGCCGCCACGAAGCGGAGAAGGAGCACCGCCGCCCGGCGCCCCCCGAGGCGGATCAAGGCGTAAAAGATGCCGTGCTGGAGCCGCGAGCCGAAGCTCCGGCTGGTCCAGCCCCGGGCCCCCGTGCCCTCAGCCACGGGCGCGCCCCGCCCCCCGGGCCGCGGCGTACACCAGGGCGGCCACCGCGCCGGCCGCCACGGGGCCCACCACCAGGGACCCCAGGAGCCACTCCCACAGCCGGTCCAGGGCCTGGTAGCCGAGGGTCTCCAGGGAGAGCTCGGTGAGAAACCGGCCGTGGCGCAGGAAGTACCCCGCCTCGATGCACAGGGCGGGCATCAGGGGGGGCATGCACAGCTGGCTCGCCGCCACCGCCGCCACCTTGTTGAGGCGCAGGTACCCCGCCGCCAGGAGGATGGTCACCGTGTGGACGGCGATCAGGGGGAGCGCCCCCAGAAACACCCCCAGGGCGGCGGCCATGGCCAGGGGGGCCGGCGCCGCCCCGGCGGTCACCAGGGCCCGGATGGAGCGCAGGGGGTGGAAGACCGACACCGCGCCCCCCGCCGTAGGCACCAGCTTGCGGTGGGGCCAGGGGGCCACCGAGCGCAGGGTGAGGCCGGTGTTGAGCACGGTGAGCCGGAAGTTGTCCCGGAACGCCCCGAAGTGGGAGACCCGCTCCCCCCGGGGGGGGTAGTGGACCGAGATCGGCACCTCCCGCAGGGGCACCCCCGCCCAGGCCGCCTTCACCAGCACCTCCACCTCGAAGGCGTAGTGGTCCTGCCGGAGGGTGAGCCCCTCCAGCACCGCCAGGGGGTAGGCGCGAAAGCCGCTCTGGGTGTCCCCCAGGCTCTGGCCGGTCTGGACCCGGAGCCAGAAGTTGGAGAACTGCCGCCCGAACCGGGACGACCCGGGCACGTTGGGGCTGGTGAAGTCCCGGGTGCCCACCACGATGGCGAAGGGCTCTTGGGCGATGGCTTGCGCGAAGCGGGGGAAGTCGGCGGGGTCGTGCTGGCCGTCGGCGTCGAGGGTCACCAGGTGGGTCATGCCCCGGCGCCGGGCCGCGGCCGCCGCGGTGCGGATGGCCGCCCCCTTGCCCCGGTTGACCGGGTGGCGGACCACCTCCACCGGCAGGCCGGCGAGGAGGGGCGCCACCGGCTCGGCGCTGCCGTCGTCCACCACCAGGACGTCGCCGTGCACCGCCAGGGACTGCTCCACCACCCCGCGCAGGGTGGCCCCGTGGTTGTACACCGGCACGGCGATCAGGAGGCGGGGCGCGGTCACGGCCGCTCCTCGGGAGTACTCCGCCGCGGCATCGGTTCCCTCCCCCTGCGGTCGGTGGCCGGCTGGCGAGCTTCGGGCTGGACCGACTCCGCGCCGCGCGATGCGATATTCGAGTCCTGTCGGTCGCCGCGCGGCGCTCCGCTGTCCCAGCCCTCGCGGCCGCCGGACTCGACGGGGGCAGTCCCCCTCGCGTCGGTGCGGGCGAAGCGCAAGAACGCCCCGAGGTTGGCCGCGAAGCGCCGCCAGCTGTCCGGCGAGCGCCACAGCATGGCGACGTAGCCCAGAAGGACGCGCAGGCGCAGGAAGTGGGCCTTGTAGAACCCCACGAAGAGCTCCTCCAGGCGCTCCCGGGTCAGCCCCGCGGGCACGAACTGGAAGTGCATGCAGTCCATCTTCGGCCACTCCTCGTCGAAGCTCCCGTGCTCCCGGATGCCCTCGTACAGGGGCGACCCCGGGAAGGGGGTGAACTTGGCGAGGTTGAAGTCGTCGATGGGCAGGGAGAAGACGTACTCCCGGCTGCGGCGGATGGACGCCTCGGTCTCCCCGGGGAGGCCGAGCATCAGAAGGCCCTTCACCCGGATGCCCGCCGCCTTGATCGCCCGGATCTTGCCCGCCAGCAGGTCGAGGTCGGCGTTCTGGCGGTGCTGGGCCAGAAGCTCCGGGTCCCCGGTCTCGATGCCGAGGCTCGCCATCCAGCAGCCGGCGGCCTTCATCTGGCGCAGCAGCTCCGGGTCCACGTGCTCGGCCCGCACCGCGCAGTTGAAGGTGAGCCCCAGGGGCCGGTCGGTCATCAGCCGGCAGAACGCCTCCACCCGGCCCCGGTGGAAGGTGAACTGGTCGTCGTAGAAGTTGACGTGGCGCACCCCGAAGCGCTCCCGCAGGTGGCGCAGGTGCTCGTAGAGGTACTCGGCCGAGTTGAAGCGGAAGGTGCGGCGAAACACCGACCGGTCGCAGTAGCTGCACGCGTAGGGGCAGCCCCGGCTGGAGATGCAGCTGGTGTTGGGCGCCCGGGGGTAGTTGAAGATGGGGAGCTGGTAGGCGTGGGGGAAGCCCTCGAGCTTCTCGTAGGCCGGAAAGGGCAAGCGGTCGAGCTCCAGGCCCCGGCCCCGGTAACCGGTGAACCGGGCCTCCCCGCCCTCCCGGTACGCGAGCCCCGGGATCGCCGCCGCCTCCCCGGGCCCCCCCCGGGCGAGCTCCGCCAGGGTCTCCTCCCCCTCGCCCACGGCCACCAGGTCCACCGCCGGGTACTCCCGGAGCACCCGCTCCTTGAGGGCCGAGACGTGGGGGCCCCCGAAGAGGGTGGTCACCCCCGGGAGGGCGGCCTTGGCGAGCTCGGCCAGGCGCACCCCGTCGAGAAAGCTCGAGGTGGTGCAGCTAAAGCCCACCACGGCGGGCCGAAGAGCCAGGAGCCGCTCCCGGATCAGCCGGTCGGCCTGGGGCCGGGCGTAGCAGTCCACGATCTCGCAGCCGATCCCCTCGCGCCCGAGCCAGGCGGCCATGCTCGCCAGCCCCAGGGGAGGCATGACGTTGGCGAGGCGCGAGATGTCGCGGCCCGCCTGGTCGGCCCCGTACCCCAGGGGGTGGACCAGAAGCACCCGGTCGGCGGCGAGCCGGCTCACCCGCGGCTCCGGGCCCGGGGGGCGTCGTAGGTGACCAGGTGGTCCCACAGGAGGCCCTGGAAGCCGAACCGCCGCATGACGTCGAGGCGCTTCTGGCCCTCCTCGGGGGGGAAGATCCGGTCCCGCCGGCCCCGAAACCCCGCCCGGAGGGTCTCGGCCAGGGCCCCCGGGTCCACCCCGGGGGCGTGGTAGTAAGCGGGCCGCAGAAGCGATGCCCCCGGCGCCAGCACCCCCTCGGCCTCGGCCCGGCGCGCGAGCGCCGTGCCCGGCAGGAGGCGGATGCCCGCGTAGGCGAACACCACGGCGTGGTCCAGGGCCGCGAGGTTCGAGAGGCCCTCCGCCACCGTGGCCTCGGTCTCCCCGGGGCCGCCAAACATCACGAAGTGGGCACAGGGCACCCGGGCGTCCACCAGGGCCCGGTGGGCGGCCACCACCTCGTCGAACCCGAAGCCCTTGCCGAGGGCGTCGAGCACCGCGTCGCTGGCGGCGTCGGTGCCGAGCTCGGCGGCGTAGAGCCCCGCGCGGCGAAACAGGGCCACCTCGGCGGGGCCCAGGCCCGCGGGCCGGAAGTAGGCGCACCACCGCACCGCGAGCTCCCGGCGCAGGAGCTCCTCGGCCACGGCCACGGCGTGGCCCTCGTCGTCGTTGAACACCGAGTCGGTGAAGAAGAACGAGGTCACCCCGAAGTCGCGCCCCAGGCGCTCCACGTCGTCGGCCACCGCCCCGGGGGGGCGGGGCCGGAAGCAGCGCCCCTCCAGCACCGGGTAGGTGCAGTAGGTGCAGGCGTGGGGGCAGCCCCGCTTGGTCTGGAGCCCCACCATGCCGGCTTCCCGCAGGTAGTAGGCCACGAGCTTCGGGTCGAGGAGCGGGGTCGGCAGCTCGGCGCCGTCCACGGGGCGCCGGCCCCGGGCCAGCCGGGGGGCCGACCGCCCGGCGGCCAGGGCCTCCACCAGGGCGGGGGCCGCCTCTTCTCCTTCCCCGATCACCCCGTGGTCGGCCCCCAGGTAGTCGAGGATCTCCTCGGGCAGGAGGGAGAAGGCGGGGCCCCCGACGATCACCGGGGCGCCGGTGGCCCCCCGGATCACCTGCACCAGGCGGCGGGCCCCGTCCAGGGTCCAGCCGCCGTCCGGGCTCAGGGCGTCGACGTTGTCGAGGTTTCGAAGGGACAGGCACACCACCTCGGGGTCGGCGGCTGCCACCGCGGCCGCCAGGGCCTCGGGGGAGCGCCCCTCGGCCAGGTGGTCGTGCTGGGTCACCCGGTGGCCCCGGGCCGCCAGGCTCGCCGCCACCGCGGCCATCCCCAGGGGGTAGACCGGGTGGGGCTCGGCCGCGACGTTGGCCGAGAGGAAGAAGACCCGGCTCACGGCGCCGCGCCCCGACCCCGGAAGGCGCGGCTCGACTTGGTCTCGTAGCGCCGGTAGGTGCCGTCGTCCAGCTCCCGGCGGATCACCCGCTTGAAGAGCTCCCCCATCTTCAGGGAGTGGCCGCCCCCGGCGTAAAAGGTGTCCCAGGCGTAGTGGTACAGCTCCTGGAGCTTGTCGGGGGTCATGTGCCGGGGTTGAAAGACCACCTTGTCGGCGGTGTAGTCGAGCCACCCGTTGTCCAAAAGCCGCCCCTCGCTCGCCAGCTGGGCCCGGATGGGGGAGTGGGGGAAGGGGGTCAAGAGGGTGAACTCGGCGACGTCGAGGCGGATCTCGAGGAGGAAGTCCACCAGGCGCTTGATGGAGTCCTCGTCCTGGTCGTCGGTGCCGAGGATGATCGTCCCCTCCACCCCGATGCCGTGGTCCTGGAGGCGCTGGACCCGGCGGCGGATGACGTCGGAGGTGTCGAAGACGGCCTGGTACACGTACCAGCTCCCGGCGTCGGCGGCGAGCCGGAGCACCTCGTCGTCGTCCAGGATCGGGTGGGACACCCACTTCTTCTTCAGCGGCGCCATGGCCCGGAAGAGGTCCACCAGCCACTGGCGGTCCTGGGCGAGCGAGTTGTCCACCAGGAACAGCCGGTTGTTGGGGATCGACTCCAGCTCCTCGATCACCCGGTCGATGGGCCGGGGCCGGAACCGGCGCCCCCCGAGAAAGCCGGTACAGCACGGGAAGCAGTCGAAGCGGCAGCCCCGGGAGGCGTGTACCAGGTCGAGCATCTGCACCCCCCGGTAGTTGTACAGCTCGCGCTTCAGGATGCCGCGCCGGGCCGTGCCCACCGCGGCGATGTCGGGGGGATCGCCCATGTAGTCGTAGCGGGGCTTCATGGCCCCGGCTTCGAGGTCGGCGAGCACGGCGCCGAAGCGGCCTTCCACCTCCCCGAGGAAGACGCTGTCGGCGTGGCGGGCCACCTCGTCGGCGTGGAGCATGGTGGCGATGCCGCCGAAGAGCACCGGCACCCCCCGCTCCCGGTACCGGGCGGCGAGCTCGAAGGCCCGGGGGAGCTGGCAGGTGAGCATCACCGAGAAGGCCGCGAGGTCGGTGGGGCGGGTGACGTCCACCTCTTCCCGGTTCTCGTCCACGAAGGTGAGGGCCACCTCGGGGGGGACCTCGGCGGCAAAGACCACCGGGCCGTGGGGCGGGAGGTGGAACTCGGTCTGGCGGCTCAGTTTGGGCCAGCTGGGGTAGACCAGGGTCAGGTCCATGGGCTCACTCGTCTCCGGAGGTGGGGGGGCGGGTCAGAAGGATCGCGGCGAGGGCGGCGAGGGACGAGAACGCCCGGCCCCGGCACCGGACCCGGCCGTCGGGGGCCAGGGCGCACGCCCCGTACGCCGGGACCCCCGGCTGGGGTCGGGGCTCCAGGACCAAAAAGAGGGCCCCGGCCTCGACGTCGGGCGCCGGGGGGAGGGCCGGGGGGCACGGGAGGTCGCAGATGCCGACCGCCACGGCAGCGGCTTCCCCCAGGGTCAGGAGCTCCAGGCCCTGGGCGAGGGCCCCGAGGCCCCCGGGGGCCTCCTCCTGCACGGCGTAGGTCGGGCCGGTGAGCCCGAACCGGATGGCCGCCTCCCCCAAGAAGCAGTTGGGCAGGGTGTAGGCGAAGAGCTGGGGGCTCGCCAGCTTGCCCCCCTCGGTCCGGGCGGTCTCCCAGTACGCCAGGTCGGTGGGCAGGCAGCCGTAGCGGGTGCTCGCCACCAGCCCCACCGGGCGCTTCTCGGCAAAGGCCGCGAGCCCCGCGTCCGCCAGGGCCAGGGCCACCGCGGCGAGGCCGACCTTGGAGACCTCGTCCATCCGCCCGAACCGAGTGGTCGGCTCGGGGAAGACCAGGGCCCGGGGGATCTCCGGGAGCGCCCCGGGACCCCAGGCCGGGGCCGGGTCGGCGCGGCCCCGCCCGTACCCCCCGGGGGCCACCCACCCGATGCCGGTGACGGCGGCCCTCGGGCCGCCAACCCCGCCTCTCATCGCTTCCTCCGCCTCGGGGCGAACTCCGCCTCGATCTCTTCCACCGTGGGCAGGGCCGACCGCAACCGCGCCGGCAGCGCCCGCGTCAGTTCGTAGGTCGAGATGCCGATGGGCTTGTCGATGCCGGCGAAGCTGTACTCGGCCAGGAGCTGGTTGCGGGTCTGGCAGAGGATCAAGCCGACGGTCGGCGCGTCGGTCGGGTGCTTCAGTCGGTCGTTGACGACGTTGCAGTAGAAGTTCAGCTTGCCGGCGTACTCGGGTTTGAACTTGCCCTTCTTCAGGTCGATGACGACGAACGCCCGCAGCCGCAGGTGGTAGAAGAGCAAGTCGACGTAGAAGTCCTCGCCGCCGACGTCGAGGCGGACCTGCCGGCCCACGAAGGCGAAGCCCTGGCCGAGCTCGAGCAGGAACTTCTCCAGGTGGCGGACGAGCTCGGTTTCGAGTTCGCGCTCCTGGAACGGCTCGGTGAGCGTGAGGAAGTCGAAGACGTAAGGGTCCTTGAGCGCTTGCTGCGCGAGGTCCGACTGCGGCGCGGGAAGCAGGGCGGCGAAGTTGGAGACGGCCTGGCCGTGCCGGGCGTGGGCACGGGCGTCGATCTGCAGGGCGAGGACGTTGCGGCTCCAGCCGTTGGCGAGGGTCTGCTCCATGTACCAGCGGCGCACCGCGAGATCCTTGAGCTTCTCCATCAAGGTGACGTGGTGCGCCCAGGGCACGGACCACAGGAGGGCGGGCGCCCCCGGAGCGGGAGCCTCTTGCTCGGCCTGGGGGGGCGACGGCGCCTCCGCCGGAGGCTCCCCGGGCGGAGTTTTCGCCACCGCCGGTGGCGAAAACTCAGCGGGGTCGGGGTACGCCCGGTAGAAGGCGATCATCCGATCGAGGTTTCGTTCCGAAAAGCCCTTGAGCTCCGGCAGCTCGTTTCGTAGCTCCCTGGCCAGGCGCGGGATCACCGCCGACCCCCATCCTTCGCGGCGCTGGCGGCCCTCGACCAGCTGCCCGATGTCCCAGTACAAGCGGACGAGCTCGGCGTTGACCGAGAGCACCGCCCGGGTCTGCGCGGCCTGGATGCGGCCCTTCACGGCGGCGAGCAGCGCCGGGAAGTCGGGTCGACCGACGGCCGTACCCGTAGGTTTCCTAACCGCCATGGTCAGGCTCCATGCGCCCAGGGGCGACGGCGGCATCCCGCTTCGCGGCTGAGGGGTGTGGCTGCCTCCCATGCGCCCTCACGGTCCGCCCACCACGAGGCACGCGTTGACGCCGCCGAAGCCGGAGTTGGTGGAGAGGATCGCGCCCCCGGTCAGGGGCTGGCTGGCGGCGGACACCCGCCCCTCGGCTCCCTCGGTGGGGTGGGCGAACCCGACGGTGGGGGGGACCACGCCGCGCCGGAGCATCTCGAGGGCCAGAAGGACCTCCAGGGCCCCGGCCGCCCCGAGGGTGTGGCCCACCGCCCCCTTGACCGAGTGGAGGGGGACCCGGCGCTCCCCGAAGAGGGCCCGGAAGGCCGCGAGCTCCATGGCGTCGTTGTACACCGTGCCGGTGCCGTGGGCGCTCACCGCCCCCAGGTCCTCGGCGGCGAGGCCGGCCCGGGCCAGGGCCTGGTGGATGGCGGCCAGGAGCCCGGCGCCGTCCCGGGCCGGGGCGGTCAGGTGGAAGGCGTCGTTGGAGGCGCCCCACCCCCGGATCGCCCCCCGGGGCGCCAGGCCCCGGCGCTCGGCCTCCCCGGGGCTCACCAGGAGCAGCGCCGCGGCGCCCTCCCCCAGGGTGAGGCCCGCCCGGTCCCGGTCGAAGGGCCGGCAGGGCCCCGGGTCCAGGGCCTTGAGGGAGGAGAACCCCGAGAAGACGAACTCGGTGACCGCGTCGAAGGCCACCACCAGCACCGCCTCCGCCCGGCCCGCGGCGATCCAGGCGGCGGCCCGGCCCAGGGCCACGGTGGAGGAGGCGCAGGCGGCGCTGATGTTGAGGGCGGGCCCCGCGGTGCCAAAGCGCCGGGCCACCTCCCCGAGGAGGCCGGGGATCGGCACCAGGGCCGGGTCGGCGGGGTCCCCGCGACGCAGCCGCTCCCAGGCCTCGAGGGCTCCCTTGGTGGTGGCCGCCACCAGCCGGCACCCCGGGGGCACCGGGCCGAGGCGGGCCGCGAGGCGGTCCAGGAGCGCCAGGACCCGCAGGCCGGACCCGAGGCCCGGGACCACGGCCGCCACCGCGCTCGCGTACCCGGCGGCGGGGAAGGCGGTTACCGGGGCCACGCCGGAGCGCCCGGCGGCGACGCCCGCCCACAGGGCGGCAACGCCGTCCCCGAGGGCGGTGACCGCCTCCCCGGCGGCGATCCACACCGGCCTCACCCCAGCTCCCCCGCGCGCCAGCGGGCGCGAAACGCCTCGTAAAACGGCGGGAAGACGAGCAGCACCTGCTGGTCCTCCCCGAGGAGGAGCTGCACCGAGCAGCCGGTGGTGGCCACCTGCCCCGCGCCGTCGCGGATCACGTACTCGAAGTCGATGCGGGCCGCTTCGGACCAGTGGAGGATCCCCTCCACGGTGGCGACCTCGCCGAAGCGCAGGGGGCGGGCGTAGTCCACCTGGAGGCGCTTGATGGGGGTGACCACCCCCTGGGCGTAGAAGTCGTGGTAGCCGACCCCGAAGCGGTCCCCCAGGGCCACCCGGGCGTCCTCGAAGTAGCTCGGGTAGCGGCCGTGCCAGACGATCCCCAGGGGATCGACCTCCTCGAAGCGGACCCGGCGCTCCACCGCGAGCCGCAGGGGGGGCGGGCAGCCGGGGCGCAGGGGGAAGTACCGGGGCATCACGGGGCCTCCCCGCCGCCGGCGAAGCGCAGCACGAAGGCCGCGGCGAGCTCGCCGCCGGCCGACACGGTCACCTGCAGGGCCCCGTCGCCGCCCCGGGGCCGGCACTCCACCCGAACCTCCTCCCCCGGCCCGAGCACCCGGTGGAACTTGGCCCGCTCCACCGCCGCCAGGTGCAGGAGGCCCCCCGCCCGGTCCTCGGCCACCAGTACCCCGGCGAGGAACTGGGCGACGGCGGGGAGGACCGGGCGCCCGGGGAAGTGTCCGGCGAAGCCGAGGAAGCCGGGATCGAACCGGAACCTACGGGCGGTCGCGTCCCCGGGGCCGGCCTCGGGGGCGCCCACGGCTGCGGCGGCGATGGCGCGCTTCAAGTCACTCATCGGTCCGCTTCGCCTCCTCCAGCCACAGGGTGAGCCGGTAGCCCGCCGCCCGGTCCTCCAGGACGGCGGTGCCCGGGAGCCAGGTCGCCCCCACCGGCCGGTAGTCCCCGTAGGTGGCCCGCCACTCCTCGCCGTCGCCGACTACCTCGGTGGCCAGCCACCGATCCTCGGGGCCACCAAAGGTGAAGCGGATCCGCCGGTCGCCCTCCCGGCGCTCGGTGCGGTGGGCTTGCCCCGCCAGCGGCGCGTCCCCCGGTCCCGGCCGGGGGTCGAGGAAGAGCCGGCGCAGGCTCGCCCCCACGGCGGCCCCGAAGCCCGGGTAACGGGCGAGGGTGGGCAGCACGAAGTGCTCGGTCACGGCGGCCGGGGTCACCTCCAGGTCGAAGAGCTTCACCCCCAGGTCGTCCAGGGCCACCAGCCGTGCCCACCCCGCGGTCGGCCGCAGGGCCAGCACCCCGACCAGGGGGAGCCGGGTGCCCCGGAGCTCGAAGAGCGCCGACTGGCGCAGCCGGTACGCCCCCGCCGCTTCGGTCCAGGCCCGGGCCACGGCCGCGGCGGTCTGGTCCGGGGGCCGGGGCGGCGCGCCGGCGCACGCCCCCAGGGCCCCCAGGGCTGCGGCCCCCAGGGCGAGCCGGAGACCGGTCACCGGGACGCTCCGCACACCCGGGGGGTCACCCACAGGGCGGCGGGGATCGCCGCCCCCAGCCCCAGGAGCACGGTCACCCCCATGGAGTGGAGGGCGGGGTGGCGAGCCAGGGCGAGGGCGCCGAAGCCGGCCAGGGTGGTGAGCCCCGACAGGAGCACCGCCCGGCCGGTATCGTGATCGTAGGCCTCGGTGGTCCGGCACACCATGAAGATCCCGTAGTCCACCCCCAGGCCGATGATCAGGATGGCGGCGACCACGTTGAACAGGTTGAAGGTCCACCCCAGGGCCCCCATGCCCCCCGCCAGGGCCGCGAGCCCGGAGAGCACCGGCACCAGGGCCGCGGCCACCCGCCGGGGGCGGCGGAAGAGCGCGGCCAAAAGGACCAGGTTCACCAGCCCGGCCCCCACCACGAACTGGCGGAAGTCCGCGCCGATGGCGGCGCTCACCTCGGCCCGGAAGCGGCTCGGGAAGGCCCACCGGACCCCCGGGGGCGCTCCGGCGCCCGGGGCCGCCAGGGCGGCGACCTCGGGCTCGTCGGGCACCAGGGTGAGCACCCGGGCGTAGCCCTCCCCCCGGGTCACCAGGGCCCCCACCGCTTCCCCCATTCCCAAGGCCTCCAGTTCCTCGGGGGTGACCGGGGGGGGCGCGGCGTCGAGCCGAGCCAGGAAGGGCGCGAAGGCGACCTCGGTGAACCCGAGGGTCGCGCCCACCGTCCCGAGGGCGCCCGCGAGCCCGTCCCGACGCCCTTCCCAGAAAGCGGCCCAGCGGGCCCGGTTCGCCTCCTGGGTGGCCGGCGACGGCACCAGGGGCGCAAGACTGACGAGATCCCCCGGGGCCAGGTGGGCGTCGAGGTGGGCGAAGAGGGCCTCGTTGGCCTCCAGGGCTGCCCCCAGGTCGGGGCCGTCCACGGCGGCCAGGGCCCGGCCCCGCAGGTCGCCCCAGGTCTGGCGCACGGCCTCCTCGGCGGCCGCGACCTCCGGGGGGACCACCCCCAGGGCCTTCACGTCCCCGTCGAAGCGGACCCCGGCCCCGAACCACCCGCAGACGGCCAGGGCCGCGGCCCACCCGGCCAGGACCCTCCGGCCCCCCCGGAGGGGCGCCGGAGGGGGCGGAGCCCCTTCGCGCCCCGGGGCCCGGTGCCCGGCCAGGAGGTGGGGCAGGACCAGGAGCGCCAGGGCCAGGGCCGCCGCGATGCCGGCCAGGGAGAAGACCGCGAGCTGGCGCTGCCCCGGCAGGTCGGAGAGGAGGAGGACCCCGAAGGCCCCCAGGGTGGTGAGCCCCCCGAAGAGGACGGGCCGGGCCACCTGGCCCATCACCCGATCGACCGGCCCCTCGCCCCGGCCCAGGGCCACGTACACGTGGATGCCGAAGTCCACGGTGATGCCCAGGAGCACGGCGCCGAAACCGAGCGTGATGGCCGACACCTGGCCGTACACCAGGGCCACCGCCCCGGCGGCTACCGAGACCACCGCTACGGGGATGGTGAAGACGTACAGGGCCCGCCAGCTCCGCAGGAAGGCGGCGAAGAGGGCCAACAGCCCGAGGGCGGACGCCCCCAGGACCACGGCCAGGTCGCCGCGGATGGTCTCGGCGTTGGCCAGGGCGTAGCGGTGACCGCTCACCCAGGTGGCGGTGACCCCGGGGGGTACGGCCCCGGCCAGGGCGGTCTCGACCCGGGCCACCACCTCCCGGGCGCCGCCGGAGTCGGTGACCGCCACCGAGGTGTCGGCGATGACCAGGGCGCTGCGGCCGTCGGCGCTGGCGAAGTGGGTGCCGTGGAGCCGGAGCCCCGGGCCCAGGCTGACGTGGCGGAGCTTGGCCAGGGCGAGCTGGCGGAGCTCCAAGGGGTCTTCCCGGATCACCCCCTTGAGCACCATCCCCTCCGGGGAGAGCAGGGCCTCCCGGGCGCCGGCCAGCCGTTCGGCGAACTCCCCAGGGGTGAGGCGGGCCGCCACGGCCGCCAGGTCCTCGGCAGTGGCCAGGCTCGGCAGGGCCGCCAGGAACCAGGTCACGAGCCCCGGCCCGGCCTTGTCTCCGGGCCCGGCCGCGGCGCCCCGAAACCACGGCGGCCCCAGGGCGGCCACCACCCGGTCGGCGGCGGCGGTCGCTTCCCCGAGGGGCACCCCGGGGTCGGCGGTCAAGGTGATCACCACCTTGCGGGCAAAGGGGGCCTCTTGCAGCAGGCGGAACCCCTCCGCCGCCTCCGAGGCGCCGTCGGGGAGCAGGGCCTGGGCGTTCTCGGCGAGGGTGAGCTTCCCCAGCCCCGCCGTGCTCGCGGCCAGGGCCACGGCGGTCAAGGCCAAGAGGAGCCTCCGGTGGGGCGCCAGGGCCCGGTAGGCGGCGGCGACCAGGGAGGGGAGCCCCATGGGTCAGAAGAGGTCGGGGGCCAGGGGGCCGTTGACGACCACGTGGGAGAACCGGATGCGGGTGAGGTCCCCGCCGGCCTCCCGGACCTCCACCGCGGCCACGTGCCGGGCGTCGCCGGCGAAGGTGACCAGCACCTCCTCCACGTAGGCGGTGGCGCCTGCCGCCAGGGGCACCAGGCGGACGGTCGGGGGGTCGGCCGCCACCACGGTCAGCCGGTACTGGCGGGCGAGCCCCTCCAGGTCGGCTCGGGCCCAGGCCAGGAGCTGCTCGGCCACCAGGCGGAAGCCGGGCTCCCGGGCCACGTCGAAGGCCTCGGAGACCTGGCCCCGGTCGCGCCACCGCCTCCCCTGGTTGCCCTTGAGGGCGAAGCCCGCCCGGGAGGGCTCGTGGAGCTCCCAGCGCAGGCGGTCGGGCCGCTCGTAGTAGAACCGGCCCCGGGACACCAGGACCTCCTGGAAGACCGCCAGGCGCTTCTCCTGCACCAGGTCGCTGGCCAGGGTGCGGACCCCGGCGGCCTGCTGCTCGATCCGGGCGAGCACCTGCCGGGCCGCCGCCTCGGGGAGGCCGGCTCCGGCCGGTCGGACCGGACCCAGGGCCCCGAGGAGCGCCAGGGCCAAGACCGCGGCCAGGACCCTCACGGGGAGCCCCCGGCCGCGTCGTCGTCGGTGAGCCACAGGTTCAGGGACCCCTCGGCGAGGACCTCGTCTCCCCGGCGGACCACGCCCTCGGCCACGGCGAACCCCTCCACCTGGCCGGCCGTGGAGACCGTAACCACGAGGCGGTCGCCGACCCGGGCCGGGGCCCCGAAGCGCACGCTCCGCACCCCCACCAGGAACCCCTGGCGGATGGGGAGGCCGGCCGCCCGGTCCTGGTAGCCCCGCACCGCCGCGTAGCCCTGGGCGATCAGCTCCACCAGGGCCACCGGATCCAGGGTCCCGTCCCGCCGGGTCAGGGGCCCGTCGGGGCGGACCACGGCGTCGGCGGTCCCCGAGGTCTCGGCCACGGTCAGGACGCGGTCCACCAGCCGCAGGGGGAGGCGGTGGGGGACCAGGTCCTCGGCTGGGGCCGGCAGGGGCATCACGGCGTCGGCTCCCCGGGGGTCATGGCGAGGAGCTCCCCGGCCATGCGGGCCTTGACCACCCGGAGGAGCTCGCGGTGGGCCGAGGGGCCCGAAAACCCGCGGGGGTCCACCGGGGGGAGGGCGTGGAGGCGAACCCGGGCCGGGTGCAGGAGGAAGCGCTCCGGGGGCAGGAGGACCTCGGTGCCCGCGATGCACAGGGGAACCACCGGCACCCCGGTCTCTACCGCCAGCTTGAAGGCCCCCGAGAAGAAGCGCTGGAGCCCCCCGTCCCGGCTGCGGTGCCCCTCGGGGAAGAAGAGCACGCAGCTCCCCTCGGCGAAGGCCTTCCGACACGCGGCCGCGGTCTCCTCCCAGGGGGTGGCCTCCACGTCGAGGTACTCGGCGAGCCGCATGAAGGGCGCGTACCACGGCATCTTGAAGGGCCAGGAGCGCACCGCGAAGACCACGTCGCGCACCGGCAGGAGGGCCATGCAGTAGGTGTCGAAGAAGGAGAGGTGGTTTACCACCAGGATCGCCGGGCCCCGGACCTCCCCGGGCCCCAGGCCCCGGGTGGCGAAGGTCACGAAGGGCCGCACCGTGGCCATCCACCCCCGGCCGTACCACCACACCGCCTCCCGCACGATCCGGTGGGGCGGCCAGCCGCGGCCCCACCGGAGCCAGCCGAACCACAGGGGCATGGCGAGCACCCCCGCCACGGTCCACAGGGCCAGGAGGGGGTAGGCCACCAGGCTCATCGCCACCGCCCTCCCCCGGCTCCGCGCGCTCGGGGCGGGGGTCTCGGGCTCAGCCCGGGCCGCGGAGGCGGGCACTCAGCCCCCCCCCTCCACGCTGCGGATCTTCTGGATCACGAAGCGGTGGATGTCCCCCAGGGTGCGGATCTCCCGCACCGCCTGCTCCTCCCGGATCTTGAAGTCGAAGGCGTTTTGCAGCACCACCACCATGTCCACGGTGTCCAGGCTGTCGAGCTCCAGATCCTGGTAGATGTGGGCCTCGGGCACCAGGGCCGCGGGGTCGAGCTCGAACTCCTCGGCCAGGGCCCGGTCGATGATGGCGATGATCTCCGTATCGGTCATGAACGCTCTCTCCTCACCACGATGCACGAATTGACCCCACCCATCGCAAAGCTGTTCTTCAGGATCGTCCGGGGCCCCCAGGCTTCCACGGCCTGCAGGTGACGGACGCCGCCGCAGTCCTCCCCGGGGGTGACCAGGTTGCGGGTCGGGGCGACGAACCCCCGCCGGGCCGCCTCCAGGACCCCGACCAGTTCCACCGCCCCGCTCGCAGCCATGGTGTGGCCCAGGTGGCCCTTGAGGCTGGATACCGGGATGCGGGGCCCGAAGACCCGGGCGATGGCCTGGGCTTCGGCCGCGTCCCCCTGGGGGGTGCCGGTGGCGTGGGCGCTGACGTGATCCACCTCCTCCGGCTGGACCTTCGCGTCGGCCAGGGCCTGGCGCATGCACGCCTCCAGGGCCTCGGGGGCCGGGTGGGCGATGTTGGCCGGGTCGCAGGTGGTGGCAAACCCGAGGACCTCGGCGAGCACCCGGGCGCCCCGGGCCAGGGCCTCCTCCCGCGCCTCCAGGAGGACGATCCCGGCCCCCTCCCCACACACCACCCCGTCCCGCTCCCGGTCGAAGGGGCGCGGGGTCTCGGCCGGGCGATCATTGTACGCCAGGGAGGCCGCGTTCATCACGTCGAAGGTGGCGGTCACCAGGGGGTGGAACTCGTCGGCGCCCCCGCACAGCATCCGATCCTGGCGCCCGGCGGCGATCGCCTCGAAGGCGAGGCCCACGGCCTGGCACCCGGTGGTGCACGCCGCCGAGGGTGACACCACCCGGCCCGACACCCCCAGGGCCTGGGCGACGTTGGCCGCCGAGGAGTGCCCCATGATCTGGAAGAACAGGGTCGCCTTCATCCGCTCCAGGCTGCGGTCGGTGAAGTAGTCCTCAAAGAACCCCTGGGTGGTGTGGGTGCTCCCCAGGGTGGCGCCCACGGACACCCCGAGCCGGCCGTCGGTGACCAGGGCCTCGGGGAGCGCGGCCTGGGCCACGGCCTCGTAGGCGGCCAGGGTGGCGTACACCGACATGGGGGTCATGGAGCGGCGGAACTTCCGGGGGATCTGTCGGGCCTCCAGGGGGGGCACGAGGGCGGCAACCCGGCTGCGCAGCCCCCCGATCTGGGCGAGCTCCGGCACCTCCTGCACCGCGCTGGCGCCCCGGGCCAGGGCCTCCGCCAGGGGAGCGACCCCGACCCCGAAGGGGGTCACGGCCCCCATCCCCGTCACCACCACCCGTCTCATCGCACCTCCTCCAGGGCGGCCCGCAGGGGGGCGTGCCCGACCACGGTGCCGCAGGCTACCAGGGCCGACACCATCGCCCCCAGGACCCCCGGCGCGGTCACCGCCTGGCCGGCCAGGCGCAGGCCCTCGACCCGGGTCAGCGGCTGGGGGGTGAGCTGACCCGCCGCGTGTTTGACCCCGTACAGGCTGCCCCCGGACCCCCGGGCGTAGTGGCTAAGGGTGAGGGGCGTCGCCCCGTCCACCGGCCGAGCGCCCGGGCACAGGGCCGCCAGGCGGGCGGCGAGCCGCGCCAGGACGGCGCCCTTGTGCTCCCGGTACGCCGCCGGCCGCCGGCCCGGGGCGGTGCCCTCCCAGGGGGCGATCTCGGCCGCCTCGGCGGGACAGATCGCCACCACCGCGTGGCGCCCGGTCCCCCGCTGGTCCTCCGGCGCCGCCGCCACGTACAGGGGGCGCTCCTCCAGGGGTCCCCCGCTGAGCCCCGTGGTCCGCGCCGAATACAAGAAGGCGTTGGCGCCCCCCAGGGACGGCGGCGGCCCGTCGTGGATCGCGTACAGCTTGTACGCCGACGCCGTGTCGGCCAGGGCCGCGAGCCGGTGGCGGTAGGCCGGCCGGAAGGCGTCGGGGGGCACGAGCGCCAGGAGTCCCCGGGGATGGGCGGTCCAGACCACCCCCGCGCACCCCAGGCGGTCGCCGTCGGCCAGCTCCACCCCGGCCACCCGCCCCCCCTCGGTCAGGAGGATCCGGGTGGCGGCCGCGCCGCAGCGCACCGGGACCGCGACCTGGGCGAGCCGCGCCTCCAGGGCCCGGGCCAGGGCCCGGCCGCCCCCCGCGATCCCGGCGGCACCCCGGTAGTAGGGCCCGACCACCTGGGCGTGGAGCCACAGGGGAGCCTGGGCGGCCTCGACGCCGTAGAGCAGGCAGTGGCTGGCGAGCACGGTCTGGAGCCACGGATTGCGGGTGTGGCGGTCCAGGAACTCCTGGAGGGTCTCGTCCTGGCCCCCGAGCCAGCCCCCGGTGGGAGCGGCCGAGAGGAAGGGGATCTCGGCCGACAGCCTCGCCACCGTGTCCAGGTAGGCGTCCACCGCCGGGCGCTCGGCCGGAAAGGCCTGGGCCAGCGCCTCCCGGAGGGCGGCAAAGCCGGTGGGGAAGCGAAACACCGCCCCCGTGTCCTGACGGTACACCGCGTCGAAGCCGTCCGCCGGCAAGGGGCGCAGGGCCAGCAGATCCCCCACCCCGAGGTAGCGGAAGAGCCGATCCAGCACGTCCCCCGGCCCCAGGCCCCCGGCGTAGTGGAAGCCCGAGTCGAAGTAGACCCCGTCGCGCACGAAGCCGCGGATGACCGGGGCCGCGGCCGGGGCCGCCTCCACCACCGCGACCCGGTGGCCCCACAGGGCGAGGGTGAGGGCGGCGGTGAGCCCCGCCACGCCCCCTCCGACCACCACCTGGTCGTAGATCACCCGGAGAACCCGAGGACGAGGCTCGCGTTGGTGCCGCCGAAGCCCGCCGAGTTGCACAGGACCAGTTCGGGGGCTCGGGGGATGGCCTCGGCGGCGATGCGGAGCCGGGCCGAGTGCTCGTCGGGCTCCCGGAAGTTGGCGTTGGGGGCCATGAACCCCTGGCGGGCCATGAGGGCGCAGTAGGCCACCTGGGAGGCCCCCGCCATCCACAGCTCGTGGCCGGTGTGGCCCTTGAGGGACGCCACCCAGGGGGTTCGGGGCCCGAACACCGTAGCGATGGCCTGGGCCTCGGCCGTGTCCCCCAGCGGTGTCGAGGTGGCGTGAGCGCACAGGTACTCCACCTCGGCGGGTCGCCGGCCCGCCTGGGCCAGGGCACCGGCCATGGCGCGGGCCAGGCCGTCGGGGTTGGGCACCGAGAGCTGGTCGCCGTCGGAGGAGAAGCCGTAGCCGAGGACCTCGCCGAGGACCGTAGCGCCCCGGGCCCGGGCGAGATCGAGGCGCTCCAGGACCAGGGCGGCGGCGCCGCCGCTCGGCACCAGGCCGTCCCGGTCCCGGTCGAAGGGGCGGCTCGCCGCGGCCGGGTCGTCGACCCGGGTCGAGAACGCCCCCAGGCCGTCGAAGCTGCACATGGACTCCCAGTTCACCTCCTGGGCGCCGCCGCAGATCACCCGCTCCTGGCGCCCGAGGGCGATCAGGTCGGCGGCCTGGCCCACCGCGTGGCCGCCGCTGGAGCACGCCGAGGCGAGGCTCCAGCAGGCCCCCTGGGTTCCCAGCAGGGCGTTGAGGTTCATGGTGACGGTGGAGGTCATGGAGCGAAAAACGAGCCCGCTCCCCAGGGACCGGGTCTCGCCGCCCCGGCGCAGCCCGTCCACCTGCTCCACGGCGGCGATGCAGCTCGAGTCGCAGCCGAAGACGAGGCCGGTCTGGGGGTTTCGGAGCTGGTCGGGCGCGAGGCCCGCCATGGCCACCGCGTCGGCTGCCGCCGCGTACGCCTGGACCGCGAAGTCGGGCATGGTCTTGCGCTGCTTGCGACCGAGTACCCGGGCCGGGTCGAAGCCCCGGAGCACGCCGGTGAGGGGGCTTCGAAATCCCAGGCCCACCCGGGCTTCGTCCACGGCGATGCCCGAGCGGCCGGCCCGCAGGGCGGCTCCGACGGTCTCGGGGTCGCGGCCCAGGCAGGAGACGAGCCCCAGGCCGGTGAGGGCGACGCGGTGCACCGCCGGCCCTACATGTAGACGCCGCCGTTGACCCCGATGACCTGGCCGGTCACGTAGGAGGCCTCGGGCGACGCGAGAAAGCCCACCACTGCCGCCACCTCGGCGGCAGTGCCCATCCGGCCCAGGGGGATCTGGCCGAGGATCTGCTCCCGGGGCAGGCCCTGGGTCATCTCGGTGTCGATGAACCCCGGGGAAACCGCGTTGACCAGGACGTTTCGCTTGGCGACCTCCCGGGCCAGGGCCTTGGTGGCGCCGATGAGGCCCGCCTTGGCCGCGGAGTAGTTCACCTGGCCGGCCACGCCGGCCTCCCCCGAGGTGGACACCAGGTTCACGATCCGCCCCCGGCGCCGCTTGAGCATGGGGGCCAGCACGAGTTTGGTGACGTGGAAGAAGCCCCCCAGGTGGACCGACAGGACCCCGTCCCACTCCTCCCGGCTCATCCAGACCAGCAGGGTGTCCCGGGCGAAGCCCGCGTTGTTCACCAGGACCAGGGGGGGGGCGTCCTCCAGGAGGGGGGAGAGGGACGCCTTGGCGGCTTCGCCATCGGCCACGTCGAAGGGCACCAGGAGGCACCGGCGGCCCAGGGCCTCGACCTCGGCGGCCACCCGCCGGGCGCCGTCGTGGTCCGAGCGGTAGTTGAGCCACAGGTCGAAGCCGCGCCGGGCGAGGTCCACCGCCACCGCCGCCCCGATGCCCTTGCTGGCCCCTGTCACCAGGGCGATCTCTGCCATGTCCCCGCTCCCCGCAGCCCAGTCCCGCGACCCGTTCCTGGGCGGCACTAATAGCGTCAGCCGCCCCGGGGGGTCAAGGAGAAAGGTGACGGCTAGGCCGTCTGCTTGGGGCGGGCCATCACGCCCCGCAGCAGCAGCCGGTGGACCCATGGAGGCTGCGGGCAGTCCCTCCCACGGCCTTGGTCGGATGGGTGGATGGGACGTCGGCGAAGCAGGAGCAGGCACCGTCAGGGGGAGGACGAGCAGCCCGGACCCGGACGGGATGCGGCGGGTCCAGCTGGAGAGGGTGTGCCGACGTCGCGTCGGCCCGCCGATCAGTCCTCGAAGACCTCTTCCACGGTCTGGGCGGACAAGATGCGCTCGCCCCAGCGCAGGAGGGTCTGGGCGTCGGCCTGCCCGAGAAGGGTGCGGTACTTCGGAGGCAGTCGCGCGAACTTGCGCTCGAGTTGGCGCAAGAGGAGGGCGGCTTCTCCCTGGGCCTGCCCGAGCTCGATCCCCCGCTCGATCCCCTGCTCGATCCCCTGCTCGATCCCCTGCTGGCGGGCTCGGCTGGTCCACTGCTCCATGAGCGTCGGCATGATCGTTCCTCCGTGGATCGGTAGCGCTTGCTCCAGTGCCCGGCGAAGCGTCGGCTCGTCGATGGCATCGGCGGCGCTGGTCAAGTATCGCAGCACCGCCTCCAGGGCCGCAAGGCCCGTGGGACTGCTGGCCACCTCGCCGAGCAGCCCCAGGATGTCGGCCAGCCGGCGGCCCAGGTCCGGGTCGAAGATGTGCTTGAGGGCCAGAAGGCCGGCCTGCAAGATCGCCTCGCCCCGGAGATCGGCGTCTTCGTAGGCCGAGAGGTCGCACAGGTGGTGGGCGAAGTCGGGGAGGTAGGGGCGGAACGCCTCGGGGCAGACCACCAGGTCGCCGAAGCGAGTTGAACTCTTCCAGCGGCGCTTGCCGTGGTAGAAGAGCACCGGCAGCACCGGGGGCAGCGGACTGCGGGGATGGTCGAGGTGCCAGTCGTCCCAGAACTCCACCAGGTAGCGCAGGAGTTGCAGCCGGGCGAACCGGTCGGGGCGGCTCTTGTGCTCGAAGAGCAAGTACAGGTAGGCGAGGCTGCCGGTGACCAGCCGCACGCGAAAGAGCAGATCCGAGTAGTGCGCCACCAGGTTTGGGGCCACGAAGGAGTCCTTGGTGGCCTCCAGGGTGGTGAGGTCGAGCTCGGCTACCACCGGGGCGGGCAGGTAGTGGGCGACGAAGTCCCGCTGGCCTTCCGGGCGGGAGAGGAGTTCCTTGAAGAAGAGATCGTGGGGGTTTTGGATCTCGGCCATGGGGCCGGGAGTGTAACTGGGGGAAAGGGGGGCGCAAGGGAGACCGCCCTGGTCCTCTTCTCCCGAACCAGGCAACCAGGATGTCCCCGCGGTCGCGCGGCCCGGAACGCCATCGCTACAGAAAGATGTGGAGCATGAACAGCAGGTCGTCCTCGTCGAGGGCGTCGGGGAGGAAGGTGCGGCGGAGCTGGGCGTCCAGTTGCAGGTAGGGGTAGGGGGTCCACTGGAGGGCGGCGGTGGCTCGGTGGACCCGGTCGCCGCCCCGGCGGGTGTCCGGGTCCAGGCCGTCGTACTTGGCCAGGGCCGTCACCCCCCGCAGGAGGAGCCAGTGGACCTCCTGGAGGGCGTAGAGCGAGGTCACCCCGCTCCGCTGCTGGCGGGCCACCTCGCCGAGGAGCGCGAGCGGGTACAGGTTGAGCGCGTAGTTCACCCCCAAGGCGGTCCGGTCGGGTTCGCGAAAGAGGCGCAGGCGCTCGAAGCTCAGCCCCAGGTGGCCGGCCAGGTCCCGGTAGCCGGCGGTGGCTCCCATCCCCAGGCCCTCCTCCTCCCGGTCCCCCGGCCACTCCTCGAAGCCTTGGTAGAAGAGCGCCAGGTTTGCGTACGGATAATTCGGGTTGGCCCCCAGGTCCAGCCCGAAGACCTGGCGGTCCTGGTCGAACCCCAGGTCCCGGCGGGTGAAGCTGGTGTGGTCGGGGACCTTCCAGCCAAAGGCCGGGGCGAAGCGGCCGGCCCGAAGGTAGGCGTTGTAGGGCAGGCGGTCGACCTTGGCGAAGACCTCCCGCGCCGCCACCAGGGCCTGGAACTTGGTGTCGTGGTTGGGATCGTCGTAGGCCCGGCGCTTCGAGCCCATGAGCCCCCCGCTGGCGTACAGCGTCAGGTGCTCGGCGGGCCGGACCAGGGCGTAGGCGTCGGCCTGCATGGGGAAGCGCGCCCACTCCCGGTCGCTTGCCTCCAGGGGGATGAAGAAGGCGCTGCGGAAGTCCAGCCCGTAGTCGAAGAACGGGTCCGGGGGGATAACCCCGTAGCGGTCCCCCAGGGCAGCCGCGTCGACCGTCCCGGGGGCCCAGCCGGAGAAGCCGCGGAACAAGTCGAAGCGGGCCCGGTCGGGCAGGGGTGGGGGCCCCGGCCGGGGCCCCCAGGTCGCGAGGACCTGGCGACCGTAGTAGACCCCCGCCGCGGTGCGCATGCCGCCCCCCGCCGGGCTGACGTGGCAGCCGCCGCAGTCGAGGGTGCAGCGGCGGTCCGCCACCGGCGGGTTGGCCCACCCCCGGGGCTCCACGTGGCAGCCGTCGCAGGAGTGGGCGGCCTGCACCGCGTACAGGGGGGTGGCCTCGGCCGAGAGCCCGGCCAGGAGACCCAGGGCCAGGGCGACCGCTGCGAGGGTGCCACCTGTCCTTCGCGCCATGGTCCGTCCTCCGCAAGAAGAGCGAGCGCAGCCAGGGTAGCCGAGCCCAAGCTCCAGCGCTACGCCCGGGACAGCTTGTAGGAGCCCCGGGGAAGGGGGCCTACCGGCCCACGCTCGTCACCTTGCCGTCGGCAAACTGCACCGCGTAGGAACGAAAACGGTCGTGCCAGTACACCCAGGTGTCCAGGTCGAGGCTCGCGGTCCGGGTCTCGGGCGGGTAGCCGAGGGCGACCACCACGGCTTCCTTGCGCATGCCCACCCGGGCCTCCCCGGCCTTGATCCCGTCGAGTTCCGCCTCGGTGAACCCCTGGGTCAGCTCGGCCAGGGATTTGGGGGTGAGGAAGCGGTCCCAGAACGCCTTGCCCTTGACTCCCGGGTGGTGCTTGGGGACGAACTCGAGGCGAAACGCCCCCGAGGTCGCCACGTCGGTGAAGCTGGCCTTGCCGTCGTCGGTCTTGACGTCGGTCACCTCCGACCCGGCCGGCAGCAGGGTCCCCTTGCCGTAGTTGGT
>JBBIIA010000046.1:0-27247 GCA_037446775.1 Deltaproteobacteria bacterium | reverse complement strand
GGAGGGACAATAATTTCAGCCGGGTCGTGTCTCAAAGTCGTTGACACATACCGCCTCACTCCCCCGTGGGCGGCCAGTATCCTCCGTTGTCCTCCCCGGTGGCGCGAAAGGCTGGGCTCTGGAAGAGGGGCGCCGCGGCGGACAGCTGCTCCGGGGTGCCGAGGAGTACGATCAAGTCGCCCCCGTGGAGCACCTCGTGGGCGGCGGGGTTGGCTTCCCGGTCCCCTCCCGCCCGCTGGATGGCGACCACCGTGGCCCCGGTGGTGCTCCGGATGCGCGCTTCCGCGAGACTCTTCCCCGCCGCTTCGCTCTCCGCCGAGACCTGGTACACCTCGAAGGCGATGTCGCTCAAGAACCGCTGGATCCCCTGGACCTCCTCCCCGAGGGCCTCGGTGCGCAGCATCTCGTAGGCCCCCTTGCGCACGTCCCGGACGCAGCGGCCGATCACGTGGCGGGGCACCAGGTACTGGGAGAGCACCCGGGCGAAGATCTCCACCGAGGTCTCGAACTCCTCGGGGATCACCTCCTCGGCCCCGAGCGCCAGGATCGGCTTCACCTCTTCCACGTACCGGGTCCGGGCGATGATGTGCACGGTCGGGCTCAGCCGCCGCCCCAGGGCCACCACCCGGCGGGTGGCCGCCGCGTCCGAGATGGCCACCACCAGCACCCGGGCCGTGTGGATGCCGGCATGCTCCAGGGTCTCGGGCGCCGTCGCGTCCCCGTACAAGATCGGCACCCCGCGCCGCGCCTCGTCCCGCACCGTGTAGGGGTTCATCTCGATGGCCAGGTAGGGGATACCGACGTTGGTCAGCACCCGGGTGACGTTTCGCCCGTTCACCCCGTAGCCCACCACCACCACGTGGTCCCGGGTCCCCTCCCGGCGCTCCGGCTCCGGCGCCCCTTCCGCGCGCCCAAGGGCCCGCAGCCGCCAGGAGGCGAGGCGCCCGGTGCGCCCCTGCACCCACATCCCGAGGCGGTGGAGGCCGGGGGTGAGGGCCATGGTCACCACGGCGGAGGCGAGGAACACCTGATCGAAGGGCGCTCGCAGAAGGCCCGCCTCGATGCCCACCCGGGAGAGGACGAAGGAGAACTCACCGATCTGGGAGAGGATCAGCCCGGTGGCCGCGGCCACCCGCATGGGGTAGCCGAGCACCAGGGTCGCGCCCCCGGTGACTATCGCCTTGAGGAGGACCACGGCGGCGACCCCCCCCAGCACCCACACCGGGTGTTGGACCACGGTGCGTACGTCCAACAAGAGGCCCACCGAGATGAAGAAGATGGTGTTGAACACCTCCCGGAAGGGGAGCACGTCCCCCAGGGCCTGCACCCCGTACTCGGACTCCGAGAGGATCAAGCCGGCGATAAAGGCGCCGAGCGCCAGGGAGAGCCCGACCTGGGCCGAGGACCAGGCGGCCCCCAGGCACAGGAGGGTCACCGTCAAGACGAACACCTCCCGGCGGCGGGTACGCACCGCGAGCTTGAAGATCCAGGGCACCGCGTAGCGCGCGGCGAGGACCGCCCCGCCGACGAAGAGAAGCGCCTTGAGCCCCACCCACGCGAGCGGCCCCCAGCCCCCCCCCGACCCCGCGAGGAACGGCGCCAGGAGCACCATCGGCACGATGCACAGGTCCTGGAAGATCAAGATGGCCACGCTGGCCCGGCCGTAGGGGGTGTCCACCTCGCCCCGGTCCGCCACCAGGCGAATGACGATGGCCGTACTGCTCAAGCAGACCAGCATGCCCAAAAACACCGCCTCGGGCCACGCAACCCCGCCCAGGCGCGCCAGCGCCGCGGCGAGGCCGAGGGTGACGCCCACCTGGAGCCCTCCTCCCACCAGGAGGAACCACCGGAGTTGCACGAGCCGCTCCAGGGAGAGCTCGATGCCGACGGTGAAGAGCAGCAGCACCACCCCGAGTTCGGCGAGGAGCTCCACCTCGTGGACGTCGGCGACGAGCCCCAGCCCGTGGGGCCCGCACAGGACGCCGGCGAGGAGGAAGCCGATGATGGGGGGTAGCCCCAGGCGGTGGAAGACGAGGACGATCCCGACGCTTAGGGCGAGGAGGAGCAGGAGCACCTTGAGCAGCTGGAACTCGGGCATGGGCGCTCCCCTGGGTCGGGTGCTCCGGACGGGGGGTCGGTGCTACCGCACGGTGTCCTCGAAGGCGAGACCGGGCCCCTCCCCCCGAAGCGCGATCGCCTCGATCTCGATGGCGACCCCCCGGGGCAGGGCCGCCACCCCCACCGTGGACCGGGCGGGGGGCTGGCCGGGGAAGAACTCGGCGTACACCGCGTTCATCGCCGCAAAGTGCGTGAAGTCGGTGAGAAAGACCGTGGTCTTCACCACCCGTTCGAGCCCGGTTCCCGCCGCCTCGAGGACCGCCCGGAGGTTCCCGAGGACCCGCCGGGTCGCCGCCTCGATGCCGCCCCCGACGAGCTCGCCGGTGGCGGGGTCCAGGGGGATCTGCCCCGAGCAGAAGACGTAGGGCCCCGCCACCACCGCCTGGCTGTAGGGGCCGATGGCGGCAGGCGCTTGATCGGTGGCAACGACGGTCTTCATGGGCCTCTCCTCGCCGAGCAGGGGGGAAGGATCGCGGATCAGGTGCGGATTCGGGAGACCCGGTGGACCCCCTTGAGCCCCTGGATCGTGCCGAAGATCTTGTGGAGTCTTTCGATGTTTTCGACGGCGATCTCGAAGTGGCACTCGGCCTGGCCGGCGGCCCAGGTGCGCACGGTGGCGCTCACCACGTTCACGTCGTGGCCGGCCAGGGCGTTGGTGATGGCGGCCAGGATCCCCTTGCGGTCGTCGCAGGTGACGCAGATCTTCACCGGGTGGGAGCCGGTCTCCCCCCGACCCCACTCCACCTCCACCCGGCGCTCGGGGTCGAGCTTGCGCACGTTGGGGCAGTCGGCGGCGTGGACGGCGAGGCCGTGACCCCGGGTCACGAAGCCGGTCACCGGATCGCCGGGCACCGGGTGGCAGCAGCGGGCGAAACGCACCAGGGTGTCGCCCACCCCCTGGATGACGATGCCCTTGGGGGCCTTGGGGGCGCGCTTGGGGCGCTTGGGGGGCTCCGGCTCCTTCTCCTCCAGGTCCGGGTACACCCGGGCCGACACCTGGCGGGCGGAGAGCTTGCCGTACCCCACCGCCTCCAGGAGCTCCTCTTCCTTGTTGAAGCCGAACTTCGGCGCCGCGGCTTCGAGATCCCCGTCCTTGGCGGCCTTGGAGAGGCTCCGGCCGAACTTGCGAAACTCCCGCTCGCAGAGCTCGCGGCCGAGCTCGATCGAGCGCTGGCGCTGCTGGCTCTTGATCCACTGGCGGATCTTGGTCCGGGCTTTGTTGGTCTGGACGAACTCCAGCCAGTCGGCGCTGGGGGTGTGGTGTTTGGAGGTGGTGATGTCGATCCGGTCCCCGTTCTTGAGCCGGTGGCTCAAGGGGACCATGCGGTCGTTGACCTTGGCGCCGACGCACTGCTCCCCCACCTGGCTGTGGACGGCGTACGCGAAGTCCACCGGGGTCGAACCCTGGGGAAGCTCCAGGAGCTCGCCCTTGGGGGTGAAGACGAAGATCATGTCGGGGAAGAGGTCGACCTTGACGCTCTGGAGGAACTCCTGGGCGTCCCCGATGTCGCGGTGGGCCTCCACCACCTGGCGGAGCTTCTCGAAGACCTGGTCCGCCGCGCCCCCCGCGGCCCGCTTCTCCTTGTAGCGCCAGTGGGCGGCGATGCCCTCCTCGGCGATGCGGTGCATCTCCTCGGTGCGGATCTGCACCTCCATCGGCTGGCCCTGGGGCCCCATTACCGTGGTGTGGAGGGACTGGTACAGGTTGGCCTTGGGGAGCGCGATGTAGTCCTTGAAGCGCCCCGGGATCGGCGTCCACTTCCCGTGGATGCTCCCCAAGGTGGTGTAGCAGTCCCGCAGGGAGCCGACGATGATTCGGAAGGCGATCAGGTCGTAGACCTTGTCGAACGCGATCTGCTGATCGACCATCTTGCGGTAGACCGAAGAGAGGTGCTTCGGCCGCCCGTTCACCCATCCCGTGATCTCGGCTTCCGCCAGCATCCCCTCGAGCACCCCCTTGACCTCGGCGATGTACGCCTCCCGCTCGGCAAGCCGCCGCTCGATCTTGGCCGCCAGGTCGTCCCACACCTCGGGCATGGTGTAGCGCAGCCCCAGGTCCTCGAGCTCGCTCTTCACCCGATGGATGCCGAGCCGGTTGGCCAGGGGGGCGTAGACGTCCAGGGTCTCCCGGGCGGCGTGGAGTTGCTCCGCCCGGGGCAGGGCCGCGAGGGTCCGCATGTCGTGGAGGCGGTCGGCGAGCTTGACGAGGACCACCCGCACGTCCTTGGCGACGGCGAGGATCAGCCGGCGGAAGTACTCGGCTTGCTCCTGGCTGCGGGCAGTGTAGGAGACCTTGGCAAGGCGGGCGACCCCGGCAACCACGTCGGCCACCTCGTCGCCGCACTCGGCGCGGATGTCGGCCAGGGGCGCGAGGCTCCCCTCCACCGCGTCGTGGAGAAGACCCGCGGCTACCGTCGCCTCATCCAGCCGAAGCTCCGCCAGGAGGTTGGCGACGGCGAGGGGGTGCTCCAGGTACCCCTCCCCCGCGGGGCGCGCCTGGCCCAGGTGGACCCGCGCCGAGACCACGTACGCCCGCTCGATCAGGGCCGTCCGGGCTTCGGGGTTGGCGGCGCGGACCTTCTCCAGGATCTCCGGGAGGCGGTGCATCTCGGCGGTCGACTACCCCCCTCAGGGGTCCTTCTTGGTCAAGAGCCGCTCCCGCACGGTCACCTTGCCCTCGGCGACCTCCCGCAGCGCCGTGACCACGAACTTGTTCTTGGTCTGCACCAGGGGCGGGGCGCCCTTGAGGAGCTGCTTGGCGCGCTGGGCGGCGGCAGCAGCTAGGGCGAAGCGGTTGGGGATCACGTCCAGGCAGTCTTCGACGGTCACGCGAGCCATGGGTCTCTCCTGTCTACGGCGCAGCGGTCACGGGGACACCGGCGCGATCAGCCGCGCCAGCTCCCCCCGGCGCCGCGGGGTGCGGCACCGTTCGGCGCGAACCACGGCCGCCAGGTCTTCGGCGGCCGCGTCGAGCCCCTCGTTCCAAATCAAGTAGTGGTACCGGTGGGCCAGGGCGGCCTCGCCCCGGGCGTTCTCCAGCCGCCGGGCGACCACCTCCGGGGCGTCCTGCCCGCGGCTGGCGAGCCGCCGGGCCAGCTCCTCCCAGGAGGGGGGCAAGACGAAGATCAAGACCGCGTCGGGCCTCTGCTCCGCGAGCTGCAGGGCGCCCTGGACGTCGATGTCCAACACCACGTCGTCGCCCCGGGCCCGGACCGCCTCCAGGGCAGCGAAGCTGGTGCCGTACCGGTTGCCGTGGACCTCGGCCCACTCGGCAAACCCCCCGGCCCGGACCAGGGCCTCGAAGGCCTCCCCGTCGACGAAGTGGTACTCCACCCCATCGGTCTCCGCGCCCCGGGGGGGACGGGTGGTGTGGGAGACGCTAAACCCCAGCCCCCCCACCCGGCTCCGCAGCTCCCGGATCAGGGTGGACTTGCCGGTCCCCGAGGGCGCCGAGACGACGAAGAGGATCCCCTCCCCCATCACTCCCACTCGATGGTGGCCGGGGGTTTGGAGGAGATGTCGTACACGACTCGGTTGACGCCCCGAACCTCGTTGATGATCCGATTGGAGATCCGCCCGAGGACCTCGTAGGGGAGGCGCGACCAGTCGGCGGTCATGCCGTCCAGGGAGTTGACGCAGCGCAAGGCGAGGACGTTCTCGTAGGTGCGCTCGTCCCCCATCACCCCCACCGTCTTCACCGGCAACAGCACGCAAAACACCTGCCACACCGCCCGATGGAGCCCCTCCCGGGTGATCTCCTCCCGCAGGATGGCGTCGGCCTCCCGCACGGTGTCGAGCTTCTCTCGGGTCACCTCCCCCAAGACCCGGATGGCGAGCCCCGGCCCGGGAAAGGGGTGGCGTTCGATGATCTCCTCGGGGAGGCCGAGCTCCCGGCCCACCTCCCGGGCCTCGTCCTTGAAGAGCTCCCGCAGGGGCTCGATGAGCTGGAGCTTCATCCGCTCCGGCAGCCCTCCCACGTTGTGGTGGCTCTTAATGGTCGCCGAGGGTCCCTTGAAGGAGACGCTCTCGATGACGTCGGGGTAGAGCGTCCCCTGGGCCAAGAAAACCGCGTCGGAGAGTTTTTCGGCTTCCCGCTCGAAGAGATAGATGAACTCGTTGCCGATGATCTTGCGCTTCTGCTCGGGGTCGGTCACCCCCCGGAGCTTCTGCAAGAAGAGGTCGGCGGCGTCCACGTGGCGCAGGTCCAGGTGGTAGTAGTCCCGGAAGGTGCGCACCACCTTTTCGGCTTCGCCCTTTCGCAGCACCCCATTGTCCACGAAGATGCAGGTGAGCTGGTTGCCGATGGCCCGGTGCAGCAAGAGCGCCACCACCGAGGAGTCCACCCCGCCGGAGAGGGCGCAGATCACCCGCTTGTCCCCCACCCGGGCGCGGATGCTCGCCACCTCGCCCTCGATGTAGGACCCCATGGTCCAGGTGGGCTCCAGGCGGCAGACGTCGAAGAGAAAGCTGTCGATCATCTCCCCGCCCCGGGGGGTGTGGACCACCTCCGGGTGGAACTGCACCCCAAACCACGGCTTCTCGCCGTGGGCCATGGCGGCCACCGGGGAGTTCTCGCTGTGGGCCACCGCGGTAAAGCCCGGGGGCAGGCTCTCGATGCGGTCCCCGTGGCTCATCCACACCGGGACCCGCTCCCCCCGGCCGAAGCCCAACAGGATGCCCCGGGGGTCGTCCACGGCCACGTGGGCGAGGCCGTACTCCCGGTGCTCGCCCCGGGCGACCCGGCCGCCCAACAGGTGGGTCATCAGCTGCATGCCGTAGCAGATGCCGAGCACCGGGACCCCGAGCTCGAACACCCCCGGGTCCACCAGGGGGGCGCCGGGGTCGTAGACGCTGGAGGGGCCGCCGGAGAGCACCACGCCCCGGGCGCCAAAGGCCCGAAGCTGGCTCAAGGGCGCCGTGCACGGGTGGATCTCGCAGTACACCCGACGCTCCCGGATGCGCCGGGCGATCAGCTGGGTGTACTGGGAGCCGAAGTCGAGGATCAGGACCTTCTGGTCGTGGATGTCCGCCATGACCCCGGCCCTCACATCGACTCGACGCGGTAGTTTGGCGCCTCTTTGGTGATGATCACGTCGTGGACGTGGCTCTCCCGCAGGCCCGCCGGGGAGATGCGGACGAACCGGCCCTTGGCCCGCAGCTCCGCCACGGTGGTGCAGCCGGTGTACCCCATGCCGGCCCGCAGGCCCCCCACCATCTGGTAGACGTTGGAGGAGAGGGAGCCCCGGTAGGGGACCCGCCCCTCGATGCCCTCGGGCACCAGCTCGGACTCGTCCCGGACCCCCTGGAAGTAGCGGTCCCGGCTCCCCTGCTTCATGGCCCCCACCGACCCCATGCCGCGATACACCTTGTAGGTGCGGCCCTGGTACAGGATCAGCTCGCCGGGGCTCTCCTCGGTGCCGGCAAAGAGGCTCCCGATCATCACCGCCGAGGCGCCGGCGGCCACCGCCTTGGTGATGTCGCCGGAGTACTTAACCCCGCCGTCGGCGATCACCGGGACGCCCCGGCGGTCGGCCACCCGGGCGGCTTCGGCGATGGCGGTCACCTGGGGCACCCCGGCCCCGGCGACGACCCGGGTGGTGCAGATCGACCCCGGGCCGACCCCCACCTTCACCGCGTCGGCCCCGGCCTCGATCAGCGCCGCGGCGGCCTCTCCGGTGGCTACGTTGCCCGCCACCAGCTGCACCGAGGGCCACTGGCTCTTGATCGCCCGCACCGCGTCCACCACCATCTTGGAGTGGCCGTGGGCAGTGTCCACTGCGATCACGTCCACGCCGTGGCGCAACAGCGCCTCGACCCGGGCGTCCCGGTCGGCCCCCACCCCCACGGCGGCGCCGACCCGCAGGCGGCCCTTGCCGTCCTTGCAGGAGTTCGGGTACTTGCGGGCCTTCTCGATGTCCTTGATGGTAATCAGCCCCTGAATGACAAAGGCGTCGTCCACCACCGGCAGCTTCTCGATCCGGTGCTCCTGCAAGAGCCCCTTGGCCTGCTCCAGGGTCGTCCCCGGGGGGACGGTGACCAGGTTCCGGCTGGTCATCACCTCGCTCACCCGGCGCTCGGGGTTCTGCTCGAAGCGCAGGTCCCGGTTGGTGAGGATACCGACCAGGTGCCCCTCGTCGTCGGTGATGGGGACCCCGCTGATGCGGTAGCGGGACATCAGCTCCATCGCCTCGGCCACCTTCTGGTCGGGCCGCATGGTGATGGGGTCGACGATCATCCCGGCTTCCGACTTCTTGACCTTGTCCACCTCGGCCACCTGGGCCTCGACGGTGAGATTTCGATGGACGAAGCCGATGCCCCCCTCCTGGGCCATGGCGATGGCGGTGCGCGCCTCGGTCACCGTGTCCATGGCGGCGCTCACCAAGGGGATGCTCAGCCGGATGGTCGGCGTCAGCCAGGTGCTCACGTCCACCTGGTCGGGGAGCACGTCGGAGGCGGCGGGCACCAGTAAGACGTCGTCGAAGGTGAGGCCGAAGGGGGGGGTGTCGTCGAGCATGGTGCCTCCGGGGATGGGGCGCGCGGAAACGCGGAAAACTACCGGAAGGGCAGAGTCGGTGTCAAGAAGCAGCCGCCGATTGGATCCACCAGCTAGCGAGGCTCCGCCTCAGACCGTCGAGGTACGAGAGGCAGGTTTTTCTGACAGGATAACAGGATGGACAGGATTCTCTGGGTCTGCCGCCACCTAGCATCCTGAACATCCTGTCATCCTGTCCAAACCCCCCGTTCCCCAAGCGCCGGGTAAAGACGAAACTTGACGCATCGTCGGATGCTTGCGACATCGAGAGACCGTAGACACAAGGTTTCCTGTTCATCCGGTCGAAGAAACCGCCACCACCTCGTTTGCCGGAACGTCAGTTGGCAGATCTGGGCCGAGCCACCCTCACGTCCAGCCCCGGGCCGCCCGGATGCGCTCGTAGGCCTGCTGCACGTCCAGGAACTTCTGGTGCGCGAGGGTCTTGAACTCGTCCCCGAGGTGGGACACCCGGTCGGGGTGGTACTTCTTCACCAGCTCCCGGTACGCCCGCTTCACGTCCTCGGGCCCCGCCTCGGGGGAGACCTCCAGCACCTCGTAGTCCCGGCCGGGACGGCCCCGGGCCCGCAAGCCCCGGAGGTCCGCCGCCCCAACCCCCAGCAGGGCCGACACCCGATCCAACAGCGTAGCCTCGGCGGGGTTGAGGTGGCCGTCCGCCTCGGCGATCTCCAGCAGGCACTCCAGGAGCAAAAGCCGGGTCGCCTCATCGGTGCGCCGCGCCACGTCCAGGCAGACCGCGTCCAGGTCCACCCCGTCCCGCAGAGCGCGCTTGATCAGGTCGCGGACGATCTCCAGGGACTCCCCCCGGTACCCCAGGCGTTCGGAGAAGAAGCGCCGCACCGCGGCCACCTCCTCCTGCTTCACGTCCCCGTCGGCCTTCATCATGGCGGTCATCACGCCCACCAGGCTGGCGACGAAGTACAGCTCGTCCCGCTGCTGCCGGACCCGGGGGTCGGCCCCGTCGCCGGCTGCCGCGTCCTTGGCGTAGTGGCCGATGATGCCCCCGAGGAGCGCGCCCAGGGGCCCGCCCAACATCCACCCGAGGCCCCCGCCGATCAGCTTGCCGCTCAGTCCCATGGGTCACCGAACCCAGTGCAGGGTGCCGCCGTTGGACAGGAAGAGCACCTCCCCTCCCTGCACCAGCGCCGACCCGCTCAACCCCGACGGCGCGGGGTGGCGGCCGAGGACCTTCCCGGATCCCGGGTCCAGGGTGAAGAGGCCGCCCTCCGCGGCCCCCACCAGGAGGGCGTTTGAGGCGAGCACGGGGGGCCCGGCCATCCCCGCGTCGAGGAGCGTCTCCCACTGGAGGGTACCATCCGCGGCCGAGAGGGCGACCACCCCGCCCGCCGGGGTGCTCCCGTAGACCCGTCCCCTCCCCACGGCAAAGCCGACGGCGAGTCCCTCTTCCCGCCGCCACAGCTCCTTGCCCGTGGCCCCGTCGAGGCACGCGGTCGGGCCCCGAAAGGAGCCCACGTACACCCGGCCGTCGGCCACCGCCGGGCCGGACGCCACGTCTCCCAGGAGCCCTCCCCCGCTCAACTCCACCCGCCACTGCACCGTCCCGAGTTCGGCGTCCAGGGCCACCACCCCCCCGTCGGCGAACCCGGCGAAGAGCCGTTGGCCGTCGGAGGCGATCCCGATCCCCCGCCACAGCGCGTTGCGGTGGGGGAGCCGGCGGCCGTACTGCCACAGGGGGCGCCCGGTGGCCGCTTCCAAGCAGAAGAGGTTCTGGTCGGCCACCGCCAGGTACACCCGCCCCCCCGCGACCAGGGGGCTCGTCACCACCGGGTAGCCCGCCGCAAATCGCCACGCCTCCCGGCCGTCGAGGCCGAGGGCCCGCACCACCCCCTGGTCGTCCCCGAAGATCAGGAGCCCGTCGGCGTACGCCGCCGTCCCAAACACCCGGCCCTTCAGGGGCACCCGCCACAGCACCGCCCCGTCGGCCACCCGCACCGCGTCGAAGGATCGCCCGGAGTGGCCGAGGTACGCCACGCCGCCGACCACGAGGGGCGCTGCGTACTCCTCCGGAGCGTATCTCACCTCCCCCAAAGGCACCATGCGAACCAACGCCAACGGGGTGCCGACCCGCTCCTCGACGCGGCCGGTGCGCCCGGGATCGCCTCCCTCCATGGCCCAGGTGGGCGCAGCGGGCAGACGCCCCGCCGTCGGCGGCACCTGTACCGCGCCGAGTCCACAGCCCCCCAGGGCGAGCCCCAGAACCACCAGCCAACGCGCCTTCACGAAGCCTCCTCCACGGGAAGGCCCGCCAGGCGGGCCATGACGGTTTGGATCTTCTGCACCTCCGCCGCCTCCAGGCCCGCCCCCCGGGCCACCGCCTCGGCGAAGGCCGCCGATACCAGGTCCCCGGGGCCGTGGGCGTCGGTGTTGAGCACCAGCGGCGCGCCGACGCGCCGGGCCACGGCGGCCACGTGCCCGTTGGCCAGGCAGTGCCCCTTGCGGGCGGTCAGCTCCAGGCAGATGCCCCGCTCCGCCGCCAGCCTGGCGTCGGCCTCGGTGAGAAACCCCGGGTGGGTGAGGATGTCCGCCCCCGCCTCCAGGGCCGCCCGGTTGGTCCCCGGCTCCACAGGCTCCACCGGGCTCTCCCCGTGGACGAGCACCAGCTCGGCCCCCAGGGCGCGGGCCTCGGCCACGTATCGCCCCAGGAGCGCCGGCGGGACGTGGGTGAGTTCGACCCCGGGGATCGCCCGCACCCGGCGGCAGGCGTTGTTTTCGGCGCACGCCCGCACCACCCGCGGCACGATCCAGTCGAGGTTGGACATGTCGGCGTGGTCGGTCAGCCCGACGGCCCGAAACCCCAGGGCCTCGCACCGCCGGATGAGCTCCGACGGCAGCAACTCCCCGTCGGAAAAGATGGTGTGGGTGTGGAGATCGATCATGGCCCCTCGCCCAACGATTTGAGGGCGCCGGGGGCGCCCTCAAGGTCCGCTCAGGTCCGCTGGTACCCTTCCCAGCGGACGAAGTCCTCCCGGGGTTTGCGGGGCGGCACCTTGGCCTCCGCCGCGGCGTATCCCAGGGGGGTCAGCGCCACCACCTCCACCCCGGGAGGCGCCTGAAGGGCGGCCGCAGCCTTGGCCGCATCGAAGAGCCCCACGCACACCGTGGCGAGGCCCACCCCGTGGGCCGCCAGCATGAAGTTCTGCATGGCGAGGCCAGCGTCGAAGAGGAGCCAGTCCCCCCAGTGGGTCGCCGCCTGCCCCTTGTAAAAGCCCGCCTTGCCGGTGCGGGCGCAGATGGCCACCACCAGGGGGGCGTCGACCATCGCCCGGTACGCCGGGTTGGTGACCGGCAGGCTCTCCTGGAGGGCCGCTTTCAGCTCCGGCCGGGAGACCACCACCGCCTCCACCGCCTGGGTGTGCGCCCAGCTCGGGGCCCACTGGGCGGCCGTCAGCAGTTGGTCCACCAGCTCCTGGGGCACCGGGTCGTCCTTGAACTTGCGCACCGACCGCCGCCCCGAAATCGCCTCGAACAGCTCCATGTAGCCTCCCTCCGATTTTCGTCCCCGCGCGGGTTTCGCCCTATCTATCACGGGCCACCGGGGCCGTCAACGCCGGGTGCGCCCGGCCGCCTCTGTCCGGTCCGAGACCCATCCTCCCAGCCGGACCGCCGGGCCGAAAGGTTCCGGCCGTACCCGACCGGGTAGACCTGGTAGCCGCTCGGGTAAAACGGGGCTTGCCCCCCTAGGCTTAGCTGACTCGTTCCCTCTATATTGCGAGGGTAACGTGGGCCCGTGGCGAGGAGGGAAGCATGCGTTCGGAAGCTGCCGAAGTCCTCGAGCTGAGCAACCCGAAGGCCGTCCCCCACCCGACGAGCTCCATGGGGCTCTACCTGCGCGACATCCGCAAGACCCGGCTGCTCACCGCCCAGGAAGAGGTGGAACTCGCCCTGCGCATCGAGGAAGGGGACGATGCGGCCCGCCGGCGGATGATCGAGTCGAACCTGCGGCTGGTGGTGAAGATCGCCAAACGCTACGTGAACCGCGGCCTGGCCTTCCTAGACCTGGTCGAGGAGGGCAACGTCGGCTTGATCAAAGCGGTGGAGCGCTTCAAGGCCTCCAAGGGGTGCCGCTTCTCCACCTACGCCACCTGGTGGATCCGCCAGTCCATCGAGCGCGCCCTCACCAACCAGGTGCGCACCATCCGCCTCCCGGTCCACGTCTCGGACGACATCGACCGCTTGAACCGGGTGACCGAGCAGCTCAGCCGCAAGCTCCGCCGCCCCCCGCTAGACGAGGAGCTCGCCGAGGAGATCGGCTTCACCCTGCCGTACGTGCTGCGGCTCCAGTCGATCCGCCGCAAGATCCTCTCCATCGACCAGGCCCTGGACGTGGACGGCGACTTCACCCTCCAGGATAAGCTCGAAGACCCCACCGTCGGGGACCCGGCCGACGCCCTGCACGCCGACAAGGTCCGCCGCCTGGTGCGCTCCCGCCTCGCCGTGCTCAACGACCGGGAGCGGAGCATCGTCACCCTGCGCTTTGGCCTGGCCAACGACGACCCCATGACCCTGGAGAAGATCGGCAAGGTCTTCGGGGTCACCCGGGAGCGGATCCGTCAGATCCAGGTAGAGGCCCTGGCGAAGATGAAGGGCTCCATCGAGGAGGGGGGCATCGCCTACGCCGAACTCGCCTGATCCACACCGCCCCCGCTCCCACCGAGGGGCCCCGGAAACGGGGCCCCTCGGTGGCGTCTGGCACCCGTCCACGCCGGACGCGGCTATTGCGCGGCGCCCCCCCGGCCCGTAGACTGGGCGTCCCGTGTTCCGGGGCTTATTGCCCCCTCCCCTACCGCACACCCCGAGGACCTCCATGTCGCTCCCCTCCCCGGCGCCGGGCGCCTACGACCCCCACGGCCTGGAGGCCAAGTGGTACGCCCGGTGGCTCGCCGACGGCCGGTTTCGCGCCGACCCCACTTCCGACAAGCCCCCCTACTGCATCGTCATCCCGCCCCCCAACGTCACCGGCAGCCTCCACATGGGGCACGCGCTCAACAACACCCTCCAGGACGTCCTGGTCCGCTATAAGCGCATGGACGGCTTTGAGACCCTGTGGATGCCGGGCACCGACCACGCGGGCATCGCCACCCAAAACGTGGTGGAGCGGATGCTCGCCGCCGAGGGCACCAGCCGCGAGGCCCTGGGGCGGGAGGCGTTTCTGGAGCGGGTGTGGCGCTGGAAGGCCGAGTCCGGCGGCACCATCCTGCGCCAGCTCCACCGGCTCGGGGCCTCCTGCGACTGGGAGCGGGAGCGCTTCACCATGGACGAGGGGCTCTCCGTGGCGGTGCGCGAGATCTTCTGCCGGCTCTACGACGAGGGGCTGATCTACCGGGGCGACTACATCACCAACTGGTGCACCCGCTGCCACACGGCGATCTCCGACCTGGAGGTGGAGCACGAGGAGGCCGAGGGGCGGCTGTGGCACCTGCGCTACCCGCTCGCGGACGGCACCGGGGCTGTGGTGGTCGCCACCACCCGCCCCGAGACCATGCTCGGGGACACGGCGGTGGCCGTCCACCCCGAGGACGAACGCTACCGGGGCCTGGTGGGGAAGACCCTGATGCTGCCCCTGGTGGGCCGCGAGATCCCGGTGGTCGCGGACGCCTCGGTGTCGGCGGAGTTCGGCACCGGGGCGGTAAAGGTGACCCCCTCCCACGACCCCAACGACTTCGCCACCGGTCTTCGCCACGACCTGCCCCGGGTGGCGGTGATCGGCCCCGACGGACGCATGACCCCGGCGGCGGGGGCCTACGCGGGCCTCGACCGGGGCGAGGCCCGGACCCGGGTGGTGGCCGACCTGGAGGCGGCCGGGGTACTGGTCAAGCAGGAGGCCCACCGCCACAGCGTCGGCCACTGCTACCGGTGCCGCACCGTCATCGAGCCCCTGGTGAGCCGCCAGTGGTTCGTGAAGATCCAGCCCCTGGCCGACGAGGCCCTGGCCGCGGTGCGGGACGGCCGCACCCGCATCCTGCCCGAGCAGTGGGAGAAAACCTACTACCACTGGATGGAGAACATCCGGGACTGGTGCATCTCGCGGCAGATCTGGTGGGGCCACCGCATCCCGGCGTTTACCTGCACCGCCTGCGGCGAGCTGACCGTGGCCCGCACCGACCCCGACGCCTGCCCCCGCTGCGGGGCGGCCGCCCTCAGCCAGGAGACCGACGTCCTGGACACCTGGTTTAGCTCGGGGCTGTGGCCCTTCTCGACGCTCGGCTGGCCCGAAAAGACCCCGGAGCTCGCCAAGTTCTACCCCACCAGCTGCCTGGTCACCGGCTTTGACATCCTCTTCTTCTGGGTCGCCCGGATGATGATGCTCGGCCTCAAGGGCATGGGCGAGGTGCCCTTCCGGGACGTGTACATCCACGCCCTGGTGCGCGACGAGCACGGCCAGAAGATGTCCAAGTCCAAGGGCAACGTCATCGACCCCCTGGAGATCATCGACCGCTACGGGGCCGACGCCTTCCGCTTCACCCTAGCCGCCCTGGCCGCCCAGGGCCGGGACGTGCGCCTCTCCGCCGACCGGGTCGAGGGGTACCAGCGCTTCGCCAACAAGATCTGGAACGCGGCGCGCTTCGCCGGCATGAACCTGGGGGACCTCGACCCCGCGGCCCCCGAGGTGCCCTTCGCCGAGCTCGCGGCCCAGGACCGCTGGGTGCTCACCCGCCTCCAGGCTACCGTCGAGGCCGTGCGCGCCGCGCTCGATGCCTACGAGTTCGACAAGGTGGCCGGCAGCCTCTACCAGTTCATCTGGCACGAGGTGTGCGACTGGTATCTGGAGATGAGCAAGCGCCCGCTCCTTCGCACCGACGCGCCCACCAGCCGACGCGGCACCCAGCAGACCCTGGTGCGGGTGCTCGACGGGGTGTTTCGGCTGCTCCACCCGGTGATGCCGTTTATCTCCGAGGAGCTGTGGCAGGGGCTCCCGTGGCCGGAGTCCTTCGGGCCCCGGGCCCCGAGCCTGGTGGTGGCGGCCTTCCCCCGGCCCGCGGGGATGCCCGTCGACGAGGCGGCCCGGGCCCGCATCGAGCTCGTCCAAGCCGCGGTGTCGGCCATCCGCAACGTCCGGGGCGAAATGAACGTCCCCCCGGCCCGGCGGGTGGTGGCCCTGGTCCAGGGCGACGGGGCGGCGGTGGCGGTGCTCGCCGCCGAAGCCGAGGCGGTGTCGGCGCTGGCGGGCCTCGGCAGCCTCGAGTTCCTCCCCGCCGACGCCCCCAAGCCCCCCCAGGCGGCCCTGGCGGTGGCCCCGGGCCTGGAGATCCACCTGCCGCTCGCCGGCCTCATCGACCTCGGGGAAGAGGCGCGTCGGCTCACCAAAGAAATCGACAAGGCCGAAGCGGAGTTCGCGCGGCTCGCGGCCAAGCTCGCCAACCCCCAGTTCACCGACAAGGCCCCCGCCGCGGTGGTGGCCAAGGAGCGGGCCCGGGTCGCCGAGCTCACCGAGGCGCTGGCGAAGCTCAGGGCGAGCCTCGCCCGGGTGCAGGGGAGCTAGGCCGTGGAGTTTCCCGCGCGCGCCGCGGACCGGGTGATCGCCGCCGCCCTGGACGAGGACGTGGGGGACGGGGACCGCACCACCCTGGTCACCGTGCCGGCGGGCACCCGGGCCCGGGCGGTGCTGGTGGCCAAGGAGCCCCTTCGCCTCGCCGGGCTCCCCGCCTTCCCCCGGGTCTTCGCCGCCCTGGGGGCAGAAGACCTCGCCTGGACCTACCACGCGGCCGACGGCGACGACGTGGCCGCCGGCACCCGGGTGCTGGACGTAGAGGGGGACTCCCGGGCGCTCCTCACCGGCGAACGCACGGCCCTAAACCTCGTCCAGCGCCTGTCGGGGATCGCCACCCTCACCGCTCGCTGGGTGGCGCGGCTCGCCGGCACCGGAGCGCGGCTGGTGGACACCCGCAAGACCACCCCGGGGCTGCGGGCCCTGGAGAAGTACGCGGTGCGGGTGGGCGGCGCGGCCAACCACCGGTCGGGCTTATTTGACGGCATCTTGATCAAGGAGAACCACATCCGGGCCGCCGGGGGCATCCCCGCCGCCGTGGCCCGGGCCCGGGCTGCCGCCCCCCACACCCTGCGGGTGGAGGTGGAGGTGACCACCCTCGGGGAGCTCGACCTCGCCCTCGAGGCCGGGGCCGACGCGGTGCTCTTGGACAACATGGAGCTCGCCGAGCTCGGGGCGGCCGTGGTCCGCGCCCGGGGCCGGGCGCTCCTGGAGGCGTCGGGGGGAGTCACCGAGGAGCGCCTGGCAGCCATCGCCGCCACCGGGGTCGACTTGATCTCCGCCGGCGCGCTCACCCACTCGGCCCGGGCCGTGGACCTCTCGCTCCTCTTCACCGCCGCCGACCGGGCCGCCCGGTGACCGCCGCCCCCACCACCTACATCGACGCCTTCACCGAGGTGCCCCCCCGGTTCGATGTCCAGGTGTTCCTGGAGAGCCTCACCCGGGTCCGGCGCGACCTGGCGGTGGACCCCGTGGTCGCCCAGGCGTGGTCCTGCGACCCCGAGCGGTGCCGGCCGCGCTTGGGCCGCAACCTCTGCTGCAAGGTGCAGCGCAAGTGCCGCCACTTCCTCGGCGACCGCTGCGGGGTGCACGCCACCAAGCCCTTCGACTGCGCCCTCTTTCCCCTCGACCTGGTGCGCGTGGCCGGCGTCCGGGTGGTCACCACGGTGAAGAACCCCCACTTCTTCGCCACCGGGTGGTGCCGCTTTGACCGGGACATGCTGCGGTGCTTCGATGGCGAGGAGCGCGGCGACCAAAGCATGTTCGAAGCCCAGCGGGAGCAGCTTCTGCGGGTCTTCACCCTCGCCGAGATGACCCTGATGGCGCGAGCGGTGGCGAGGGTTCTTCCTGAACGGTAGCAGGCCGTGAGCGCGAGCCCCGCCCCCGGATCCCGACCCTTCCCCGGCGTCCCTTCCTCGGCGCCGCCGCCCTGGTCAAGGATGCTCGAGATGCCCGAGGCAGGCACCGGGGAAATCGTGGCCGACTCCATAGTCCTCCCTCGACGGTCCGAGGCCGCGCCTCGCCGGTGGCTCCGGGCCGACCTCCGGGATTGCCCCCCGCGCCCGGTTGGCCGACAATCGCGGGGTTGCCGCCCTCCCCTGCCCCGGAGCCCCCGTGACCCCACCGCCCCCTCCTCCCCGGGCCGCCGCCTTCGGCACCCACCTGTGGACCCTGATGCCCTTTGCCACCCCCTACTGGCGGCGAGCTACCTTCGGCCTGGTGACCAACGCGGCGGCCCGGGTGTTCGATCTGTTGCCCATGGTGGTGGTGGGGCGGGTGGTGGACGTGGTGGTGGCCGGACAGGCGACCGGAGTGGGGACCTTCGTCGCCTACGGCCTGGCCGTCCTCGGCACCTTCCTGGCCCTCGCGGCGTTTCAGAGCGCTAGCGATTACGCCTGGGACAGCCTCGCCCAGAAGGTCCGCCACGACCTGCGGGTGCGCCTGTACGAGCACTTGCAGCGGCTGGAGGTGGCGTTCTTCGAGGATCGCCAGGCCGGGGACCTGATGGGGATCCTCTCCAACGACGTGGACAACCTGGAGAACTTCTTCTCCGACGCCACCACCAGCATCGTGCGCATCGCCATCACCTTCCTCGGGGTGTACGGCTTTCTCCTGTGGCTCGACTGGCGCCTGGCGCTCCTGCTCTTCGCGCCCCTGCCCTTTGCCGTGGCGGCGGTGCGGTTCTTCGCCACCCGGGTCCAGCCCCAGTACCGCCTCACCCGGCAGGCGGTGGGGGCGATCAACGCGATCCTCGCCAACAACATCCAAGGCATCGGGGTGATCCAGGCGTACACCGCCGAGGCGCACCAGGCGGCCCGGGTAGCCGACCGTTCCGGGGAGTACCGGGACGCGGCGATTGCTGCGGCCCGGGAGCGGGCCCGGTTCATCCCCTTGATTTACGCCATCGCCGGGCTCGCCTTCGCCGGCCTGATCGGGGGCGGCGGCTGGCTCACCTTTGCCGACCGCGGGCCGAGCGTCGGCGACTACACCACCTTCGTGCTCTTTGCTACGCGCCTGGTGATGCCCCTCTTCGTCTTTGGGATGCTGATCAACCAGCTCCAGCGCTCCGAGGCGTCGGCGGGCCGGGTGGCGGAGCTCCTGGCCACCGAGCCTCGGATCGCCGACCACCCCGGCGCCCTGGACCCCGTGCCCTCGCCCCGGTCCCTGGAGTTTCGGGAGGTGCGCTTCGCCTACCCGGGCCGCCCCCCGGTGATCAACGGGGTGAGCTTTCGCGCCGAAGCGGGCCAGGTGGTGGGGGTGGTCGGCCCCACCGGGGCCGGCAAGAGCACCCTGGTGAAGCTCCTGCTGCGGTACTACGAACCGGCTTCGGGGGTCATCCTCCTGGACGGTCGCCCCCTGCCCCGCCTCGCCCTCGCGGGGCTGCGCCGCCAGGTGGGGTACGTCTCCCAGGAGGCGTTCCTCTTTCCGGGAACGGTGGCCGAAAACATCGCCCTGGGGGCGCCCGGGGCCGCCCCGGAGCGGATCCGGGAGGCCGCCCGGATCGCCGGGGCCGACGAGTTCATCGAGGAGCTGCCCCAGGGCTACGACACCCTGGTGGGGGAACGGGGGGTGAAGCTCTCGGGAGGGCAGCGCCAGCGGATCTCCCTCGCCCGGGCGATCCTGCGGGCCCCCCCGATCCTGCTCCTGGATGAGGCGACCTCGGCGGTGGACACCCGCACCGAGGAGATCATCCAGCGAAATCTCCACGAGTTTCGCGCCGGGCGCATCACCCTGGCGGTGGCCCATCGGCTCTCCACCATCCGCCGAAGCGACGAGATCCTGGTGCTCGTGGAAGGGGTAGCCGTGGAGCGCGGTACCCACCAGGACCTGGTGGCTCGGGGCGGGGTGTACGCCGACCTGTGGGCGGTGCAGAGCGGCGAGACCGAGGGGACGGGGGTTGCGCCCCTGGGGAGCCCCGGGTAGGCTCACCGCGCCCGTAGACCACCCACGCGAGGAGGCACCATGTCCGTGCAAGGCACCCGCACCGAGAAGAACCTGATGGCCGCGTTTGCCGGCGAGAGCCAGGCCCGCAACCGCTACACCTACTTCGCCAGCGTCGCCAAGAAGGCGGGGCTCGAGCAGATCGCCGCGATCTTCTTGGAGACTGCCGACAACGAAAAAGAGCACGCCAAGCGCTTCTACAAGTTCCTGGACGAGGGGTCCACGGTGGAGATCACCGCGAGCTTTCCCAAGGTGCTCGGGACCACGGACGAGAACCTCAAGGAGGCCGCGGCGGGCGAGAACATGGAGTGGACGAGCCTGTACGCCGGGTTTGCCCAGGTGGCGGACGAGGAGGGCTTCAAGGACGTGGCGGAGGTGTTTCGGCGGGTGTGCATCGCCGAACGCCAGCACGAGAAGCGCTACCTGGCACTGTTGAAGAACCTCAAGGACGGCACCGTCTTTTGCAAGGACCGCAAGGTCACCTGGAAGTGCCGAAACTGCGGCTACGTCCACGACGGCGACCACGCCCTCGACCTCTGCCCCGCCTGCGCCCACCCCCAGGCGCACTTCGAGGTGCTGGCGGAGAACTGGTAGGCCCTTCCTCCCCGTGCGCGGCGAGGGGGCGTCGGGGAGGTCCCCGGCGCCCCCTCGCCGCGTCCCGCCTGCACCGCGTCGACGCCGACCGCCGTTGCGTTGCGCCCGGGGGGCGCTACCCTCTTGCGCGCTACTGCCCCCACCCCTGCGCGAAGGAGACATCCATGCAGCGTTCTCACGAGGTTCCCCGGCCGAGTCCCGAGACCAGCCCGCCCCCCAACCCCCCGGACCCCGGGGGATCGCCCCTGCCGGCGCGCGGCCGGGCCCCCGAGTGGGTCTCGGTGCATGTGTACGGCGGCAAGGCCGCCCTGTGCTTCGAGGCCGACGAGACCCGGGACGGGGTGGCGACCGTCGCCCTGGACGCGGCGGCGGCCACGGGGCCCCAGCAGTACGACTGGAAGAACAAGCTCCGACTCCAGCTCACCCGCCAGGAGCTGCCGGCGGTGCTCGCCGTGCTGTGCGGCTTCGCGCCCCGGGCCGAATTCAAGAACCACGGGGCGAACAAGGACAAGGGGTTTAGCGTGGAACATCAGGGGGACAAGCTCTTCTGGCGGGTGTTCGCCCGGGAGGGGGGCGTGCGGGCGGTGCCCATGGCCCCCGAGGACGCCTTTTACGCCGCCGGCCTCTTCTTGCGCCAACTGCGCAAGGCCGCCCCGTGGATGGGCGCCGGCGACCTCTTGGCCCTGGCCCAGCGGGTGCTCACCCCGCCGCCCCGGGGGTGAGGTAGGACGAGCCGTGACGCCCCCGCCTCCCCTCGCCCCCCCCTTTCCCCTCGGCCGCGCCGCCCCCAAGGGCGTCCGGCGGTTCGAGTGCGGGGACTACCCCGGGAGACCGGTCGAGGGATGCGGAAAGGGTCGGGGGCGGCGGCCCCCGCCAGCACCCCGAGGCGGAGCGTCAGCGAACCCGCTTCGGCTAAAGATTGGATGTCCTCGTGAAATCTGGCGGCCAAGGGACCGGGGTCAACTCTACGCTCTCCACAACTCCAGGTCCATCGGAACGCCTTCACCGCAGGGCTGACGCACGAGGGCAGCGACCAAGACGAGGGGCGGAGGTTGGTCGAGGAAGCGCGCATCGAACCAGGGGCCCAGCAGGGTCGTCCAGACCAAGTCGAGGAACCCCTGCAAGTGGCGGGGGTACTCTCCGGTCTCCTCGGAGGTCAGGGGCTCCAGCGCACCAGCTCCGCCAGCACCGCCTGGCGGGAGCCGCCGGGCCAGAACGGCCGGCCCCGGCACCCCTCCCGCAGCGGCGCAGCAGGCAGCCCATAGAACGACAACCCTCCCTGGAAGCCTCCCTCCTCCGCCTTGGGCGTGCTGTTGGTCATCGCGGCCTCCCCGGATCCCACCCGCCGGTAGTCGTAGGCCCCGGTCGCGCCGAGCATCGAGCATCCGGCCCCGCGCGTGGTACACTGCCCGCCGTCCTCGTCCCCAGCACCCCAGGAGCCCCCATGCCCCGGTCCCTCAGCGCCGACCGCCTGCGTCGGCGCATCGACCCCGCGTCCTTTACCTTCGAGTCCACCGCAGAGCTCGAGCCGATCCTCCGGCCCCTCGGCCAGGACCGCGCCGTGCGGGCCCTGGACTTCGGCCTGGCCATCGAGAGCCACGGCTACAACGTGCTGGTGGTCGGGGCCCCCGGGGCCGGGCGGCGCACCACGGCAACGGCGGTCCTGGCGGAAGCGGCCCGGGGCCGCCCCGCGCCGGGGGACTGGGTGTACGTGACGAACCTGCAAGACGCCGAGCGGCCCCGGGCCATCGGGTTGCCGGCGGGGATGGGGGAGACCCTGCGGGCCGACCTCGACGCGTTGATCCGGGCGCTGGGGACCGAGCTGCCCCGGGCCTTCGGCGGCGACGCCTTCGAGAAGGAAAAGGGGGCCATCCTCCGCCGCGCCCAGGAGGAGAAGGCGGAAGCCTTCCGCGGCCTGGAGGGGATCGCCAACGGGCACGGCTTTTTGGTCCAGCGAAGCGCCGAGGGTTTGGCGCTGATCTACACCCGGGACGGCTCGCCGGTGAGCCAGGAGGACTTCGAGGCCCTCCCCGAAGAAGAGCAAGCCCGGGTGAGGGACGCCCGGGGCGTCCTCCACGCCGCCATGCGCGACACCCTGGGGAAGGTCAAAGAGGTGGAGGGGCGGGCCCGGGACGCCCTGGCCGACCTGGAGCGCCGCATCGCCCACGGGGCGGTAGGCCACGAGATCGAGGCACTGGCGGAGAAGTACGCGGCGCACCCGAAGGTGGTCGAGCACCTGCAAGCGGTGCAACGAGACGTCCTGGAGAACCTCGACGAGGTCCGCGGCGGGGAGGAGGCGCCGACCCTGCCCTTCCCCTTCCGAGCGGGCCCGGCGGAGCCCCGCACCCACCGCTACCGGGCGAACCTCCTGGTGGACAACCGCAAGCTCGAGGCGGCGCCCATCGTCTACGAGCCCAACCCCACCTACCACAACCTGGTGGGCCGGGTGGAGCACCACGTCCAGATGGGGGCGCTCACCACCGACTTCACCATGATCAAGGCCGGCGCCCTGCACCGGGCCAACGGGGGCTTTCTGGTGCTCGACGCCCAGGACGTGCTGACCAATCCCTTCGCCTACGACGCCCTCAAGCGCGTGCTGCGGGACGAGGAGATCCGCATCGAGGAGATCGGCGAGCAGTTCCGCCTGGTCTCCACCACCACCTTGAAGCCCGAGCCGGTACCGGCCCGGCTCAAGGTGGTGCTGTTGGGCACCCCCTGGATCCACCACCTGCTCCAAGCCTACGACCCGGACTTCCCCAAGCTCTTCAAGGTGAAGAGCGAGTTCTCCGAGGATATGGCGGTCACCGAGGAGAATCAGATGAGCTACGCCCTCCTGGTGGCCCACTGTGGCGCCCGGGAGGGCCTCTTGCCCTTCGGCCGGGACGCGGTGGCGCGGGTGGTAGAGCACGGCCTGCGGGCGGCCGAGGACCAGCACCGGCTCGCCACCCACTACCTGGGGGTGACCGACCTGGTGCGCGAAGCCCACCACTGGGCCCGGCGGGCGGGAGCCGCCACGGTAGCGGCCGCCCACGTCCAGACCGCCATCGACGAGAAGACCCGCCGCCACGACCACGCCGAGGAGGTGATCGGCCGGCTGATCGACGAGGGGACCATCCTGATGGACACCGCGGGCCGGGCCGTCGGGCAGGTGAACGGCCTGTCGGTGTACGACCTGGGGGACTACGCCTTCGGCAAGCCCTCCCGGGTCACCGCCAAGGTGTTCCTGGGCAAGGAGGGCCTGGTCAACATCGAGCGGGAGAGCGACCTGGCGGGCCCCATCCACAACAAGGGGGTGCTGATCCTCCAGGGGTACTTCGGGGCCCACTACGCCCGGCGCTTCCCGATCTCCTTTGCCGCCACCCTGTGCTTCGAGCAGAGCTACGCCGGGGTGGAGGGGGACAGCGCCAGCTCGGCCGAGCTCCTGGCCCTGATCTCCGCCCTGGGGGAGATCCCCCTGCGCCAGGAGATCGCGGTCACCGGGTCGGTGAACCAGCAGGGGCAGATCCAGGCGGTGGGGGGCGTCAACGAGAAGATCGAGGGGTTCTTCCGCACCTGCCGGGCCAGGGGCCTCACCGGCACCCAGGGGGTGGCCCTGCCCGAGGCCAACGTGCGCAACCTGATGCTCGACGAGGAGGTGGTGGCGGCGGTGGCGGAGGGCCGGTTCCACATCTACCCCATCGCCACCGTGGACGAGGCCCTGGAACTGCTGACCGGCATGCCGGCCGGCAAGGCCGACCCCTACGGCCACTACCCCGAGGGCACCGTCAACGGCAAGGTCATGCGCAAGCTGGAGCGCCTGGCCGAGCTGTGGCGAAAGCTCCACAGTGGCGAGGCGTGAAGGAGTTTCTTGACCGGATCACGGGATGAGGACGACGGGGATTTGGACAGGATGTCAGGATGGACAGGATGAAAAGCCCGAACCCCGTCCAACCGATTTGATCCTGTCATCCTGTCAAAAAGACCCCTCCCCCGTCGTCCTACCACAGCCCCCAGGAGCCGGTGCTCCACACGTAGGCCGCAAGGGTCAGGTTGGTGACCCCGTGGGCGACGATGCAGGTCAGGAGGTCCCGCCGCCAGATCCACAGCCCCGCCATCAAGAGGCCGTAGGCGACCGAGGCGGGCCACTCGGGCACCGCGTGGCCGGCGGTGAAGGCCAGGGTGGAGAGGACCACCGCCCAGCCGCTCCACGCCCCGGGCGCCACGTCCAGGATGGACCGTTCGTCCAGGGCCACCGGCAGCGCCTCGGACTCCCCCGCCCGCCGGGCCTCGTCCCACTGGAGGGCGAGGCGCAGCAGATATCCCCGCATCAGGAGTTCCTCGAAGACCGGCACCAGCAGGGTCGCGGCCACCAACCGCAGGGCGAAGGCGGCGCCGCCCCAGGGCTCGCCGCCGTCGGGGACGAAGGGGGTGAGCAGCGCAACCCACACGGCCGTGCCCCCAAGGCCCGCCACAACCCCCACCCCCACCGACCCGAGGGGGTTGCGGGGTCCCGTCAGGGGCGGGTACCAGCGCCACGCCCACGCCAGCGCCAGGGTCACCAGCACCAGGCGCAAGGCGTACACCCCCTCCGGGGGCACCCCGAAGCGGGCTACCGAGCCGAGGCCCACGTACAGGAGGTACGGGGCGGCGAAGGGCAGGAGCAGGTCCCGGTTCGAGGTCATCGATCCCCCCTCTCTCGCGTTCACGGATCGGCCTGTGCCACGGCCTCCCGCGCCCACGGGAGTTCGTCCACCCGCGGGACGGCGAAGTCCTCCTTGGGGCGGTTGAAGTAGCCGAGGTCGAGGCGCGGGAAGCGGCGCTTGAGGTGCCGGGCCAGGGCCCGAAGGCCGATCGCCCCTCTGCCCCGAGCGAGGTCCCGGGGCAGGTGGGCGAGGTACAGGCGGGGATCGAGGGAGAGGTTTCGCAGGTGCACCATGTGGAGCCCGGTGTCCGCCACCAGTTGCTCCAGGGCCTCGACCTCGGCCGGGTGGTCGGTGACCCCCGGGAACACCAGGAGGTTCAAGGCGGTGTATAACCCCTCCCCCACCGCCACCCGCGCAGACTCGACGACGTCGGCAAAGCGGTACCCCACGGGCCGGTAGTAGGCGTCGTAGGTGGCGGCCCGGGGCGAGTTGAGGCTGATCCGCACCGAGTCGAGCCCGGCGGCGGCGACCCGCCGGAGCGCCCCGGGGCGGCTGCCGTTGGTGTTGAGGTGCAGGGTGCCGGCCCCGGTGCGGCGGCGGATCTCCCGGGTCGCCGCCTCCAGGGTGTCGGCAACCAGCAGGGGCTCCCCCTCGCACCCCTGGCCGAAGCTCGCGATGCCCCGGGGCACCGCCGCCAGGTGGGGGGCGGCGACCTCGGCGAGCTCACCCACCCCGGGCACGAAGGCGATGCGCTCCTGGGACGCCGGGCAGCAGTCGGCGGGCTGGAGGCTGATGCACCCGAGGCAGCGGGCGTTGCAGGCCGGGGCGGCCGGGAGGGGCGCCTCCCACCGGTCCATGAAGTAGTTCTTGGCCGCGAAGCAGTGGTACTCCACGGCGCAGCGGGCGAGGTGGGCCACCAGGCGGTTGGCCGGGAGCGACCGGACCCGGGCCTCGACCCGGGGGGCGATCTCCCGGTCGTCGTAGTGGCAGGTCTCGGAGTGCTCCATGGGATCGACCCGAAAGGCCGCCGCCACCATCTGCCCGTCCCGCCACCCCACGGCGGCGTAGGACCACAGGGGAAGGTAGGCGTGGCCCTCCCGGGGGCCCTTCGGGACGCTCGGGTAGGCCGCCGCCGGCAGGTGGGTCCGGGTGTAGCCGGCCTGGAGCATGGCCGCCACCGCGCGGTGCCCCGGGACCACCCGGGGCTTGTCGGCCGCCTCGTCCCAGCCCACCGCCTGGGTCCCCGGCAGGAAGAAGACCTTGGTGCCTTCGGGGATCGGGGCGAGGTCGTCCTCGGCCACCGCCACCCAGCGCGTGCCGATCTGGCCGGCGAGGCCGAGGTCGGGCCGGTCCACGATGCGGCCGGCGCGGTCGCACACCAGGAGCCGGGCGCTCACCAGTACTCGTCCACCTTCTCCCACAGGGGCTTTAGGGTCGCGCGCCGCCCCTGGGGCTTGCGGGGCCGGGCGCCGCCCAGGAAGAAGACCACGGCGGCCCCGGCGACGAAGCCCCCCACGTGGGCCCACCAGGCGATCCCCGCAGCGGCGCCCCCGCCCGAGGCGGCCGCGCTGAGGAACTGCAGGAGGAACCAGAGCCCGAGAAAGACCCAGGCCGGGAGCTCGAGGAAGGTGAGGAAGAAGAAGATCGGCACCAGGGTCTTGACCCGGGCCTGGGGGTACAGGAGGAAGTACGCCCCCATCACCCCGGCGATGGCCCCCGACGCCCCGATGGTGGGCACCGGGGAGCCCCAGTGAAAGCCGAGGTGCATCAGCCCCGCCGCCACCCCGCAGAAGAGATAAAAGGCGAGGAAGGGAGCCCGGCCAAACCAGTCCTCGACGTTGTCGCCGAAGATCCACAGCATCCACAGGTTCCCGAGGACGTGGAGGAAACCCCCGTGGAGGAAGAGCGAGGTGACAAAGGGGGCCAGTTGGTCGAGCAGCCCAAAGTGCCGCCCCAGCTCGGGGTCCGCGTACCGGGCAGGGACGATGCCCCAGTGGAGGAACAGCCGCTCCATCTCCCCCGGCCCGAGGCCGAGCTGGTAGGCGAAAGCGGCGAGGTTGACCGCGATCAAGCCGATGGTGACCACCGGGGTGCGGCGGCTCGGGATGGTATCGCGCAGGGGGAACACGGCACGGCCCTCGGGGGTCTAAAGAGGGGGCCATTGTACGGGCGCGACCCAGGGCCGGGCAAGGCGGCGGGCCCGCCGCCCCGTCGGGAGCACTGTCCGGCTCGCGAAGGACTCGCGGGAGGAGCCGACCTGGGGCGGACGGAGTGGCTACGAGAGGCCCGACGGAGGCTATTCCTTCGGAGTGTTCCTGCTTTCCTCGGCGGCATCCAGCAATGCACGTCCAAGCTTCTCGGCCTGTGCCGGAGTGACCAAGAAACTAACCTCATCGCCTCTAAACAGCCGTCGCT
>JBBIIA010000045.1:7801-27389 GCA_037446775.1 Deltaproteobacteria bacterium | reverse complement strand
AGTCAGGTTGCCGCTTCACTCAAGTTGGGTTGCGGGCGTCAGCCCGCGCTGTGAGCTGGCCGCCAGTTTCTTTCTAGGCGGAGCGGGAGATCACGTGGCAGGTGGCGGACTCGCAGCCAAGCAGCAGACGGGGAATGCGGGCCATGGCGACACCTCCTGGCGAGGGGGCTACAGCTGCCGCCACCCATGCTCCGCATCCTGTGCCTGGCAAGGCTAGCGAGAATCGCTCAGGCGACAGCGCCCCCCGGGCGCCGCCCCCTTTCGCCCTTCTCCGCTGGCTGCCCTCCCCTCAAGGCTGGCGGCGATCGGGTCGATCTATTTCCTACCGGCTCGCTCCGCAACCCGCCCCCTGGAGGTGCCCCATGTCCCTCATCCTCTGCGCCTTCGCCGCCTCCCTCCTGGCCGCTGCCGCCCCCGCGGCGGCGGGGGAGCTGCCCCGCCCCACGGGGAAGGTGATTCTTACCGTCACCGGGCAGATCACCCGCACCAACGCGCCGGGACGAGCAGAGTTCGACGTGGCGATGCTCGAAGCCCTGGGCGTGGAGGAGCTGCGGACCGCCACCGCCTGGACCGAGGGCCGGCCCCTCTTCGTCGGCCCCCGGGGACAGGCCCTACTGGAAGCGGTGGGCGCCCGGGGCGAGCGGCTGAAGGCAAAGGCCATCAACGATTACCTGGTCACCATCCCGGCCGAGGACTTCCGGCGCTACCCGGTGCTCCTCGCCCTCAAGATCGACGGGGAGTACCTGAGGGTTCGGGACAAGGGGCCGATTTGGGTCGTTTACCCCCGGGACCAGCACCCGGAGCTCGCCACCGCCCAGATGAACCAGCGCTGGATCTGGCAGCTCAAGGAGCTCGCGGTTGAGTAAGTCGCGCTTGGCGAGGGTCGGTGCCTACCTCGCCGCCTCAGCAGCCGTCGGGTTCTTCGCCCTGGGCGCGGTGGTGGGCATCAACGACGCCCTCGAGCGCGAAGAGGCGTTCGACATCGAGTTCCGCGAGGTGGTCTGGACCGGAGCCCAGCCCGAACTGGAGCTCCTGCGGTTCCTCCACGCCCTGGACCGCTACCACTTCGCCGGTGGGGAGCCCGCCCGGGAGGCGGCCCTAGAACGTTTCGAGGTCCTTTGGAGCCGGCTGCCCCTGCTCCAGGCCGGCACCGAGTCCGAACCGCTGCGGCGCCTGCCCTGGGTGCCGGAGGCGGTGGAGCAGGCAGCGGCCACGCTGGCGGCCCTCGAGCCCGCGCTGCTCGAACTCGGCCCCGGGAACACGGCGGGCTACGTCGCGCTCCGCGACGCCTTCGAGGCCCTGCGACCCGGTTTCCACCGTTTGTTCCTGGCTTCCCTGGAGGTGAGCCGCGACGCCGCCACCGAACGCCACGCCCAGGGGCGAGCGGCCCGGCGGCGCCTGATAGGAAACCTGATGGGCCTCTTCGTCGCGGCTGCGACCCTGGTGGGTCTGCTGGCGGTGGCGGTGCGCCGGGCCCAGCGGGCCCGCGCCGCCCTGGCCCGCAGCAACGCCCACCTCACTTCGGTGCTCGAGCACGCCGCCAACGCCATCCTCGTGCTGGACCCGGGGGGGCAGGTCGCCCTCGCGAACCCCCGCTGGAGCGCCCTCTGGGGGGTGGCAACGAGCGGCCCGGAGCAGCGCGACGCCCTGGCTCGCGCCCGCGCCCTGTGGCCCGCCGACGCCGGGCCCGCGCCCTTCGATCGGCACCGCACCGGCACGGCCGAGTTCCGGTTCACCCGAGCCGACGGCGTCGCGGTGGAGGGCTCGGCTACCGAGCTCCCGGACGGCGGCCTGCTGGTCTCGGCCCAAGACGTGACGGCCCGCGAGCGGGCCCGGGAAGAGCAGCACCGCCTCGAGATCCAGCTCCAGGAAGCCCAGAAGATGGAGTCCATCGGCCTTCTGGCCGGGGGAGTGGCCCACGACTTCAACAACCTGCTGGCGGTCATCCTGGGGCGGGCAGAGCTGGCCCTAGAGGCCGGCACCGAAGCTCCGCGCCACCTCGACGCCGTCCTGCGCGCCGCCGACCGGGCCCGGGAACTGGTGGCGCAACTCCTGGCCTTCAGCCGCGGCAACGCCGACGCCCCACCGACCGCCGTGGCCGTTGGCCCGGTGCTGCGGGAGGTCGCCCAGTTCCTGCGGGCCAGCCTGCCCGCAACCCTCACCCTCGACGTCGGCGCGGCCGGGGGAGTGCCCCCCGTGGCCGCAAACCCGGTGGCCCTACACCAGGTCTTGTTCAACCTGGCGGTCAACGCCCGCGACGCGGTGGGCGCCCGGGGGCGGCTGGCCCTGGACGCCTCCCACGCGGAGGTCCGGGGCGCCGTCTGCAGCTCGTGCCGCGGAGCCGTATCGGGCTCCTTCGTCCGGCTCACCGTCGCCGACGACGGCCCCGGCATCGCCCCCGAGCACCTGCCCCGGATCTTCGAGCCCTTCTTCAGCACCAAGGCACCAGGCAAGGGAACCGGCCTGGGCCTGTCGGTGGTCCACGGCCTCGTCCACCGCTACGGAGGCCACTTGGAGATCTCGTCGGAGCCGGGCCGCGGCACCACGGTGGCGGTGCTTCTCCCGGTGGCCGTCGAACCCGAAGCGGCCGCCGAGGAGGTCCTCCGTTGTCCAGCGTCGGCGCCGAGCGGGTCCAGGACCCGGATCCTGGTGGTGGACGACGAGCCCGAGGTGCGTTCGGTGGTGACCGAGGTGCTCGAACGCGGGGGGTACCGGGTCACGGCGGCGGCCGACGGCGCCGAGGCGTGGCAGCGCTTCGCCGAGGCCCCCGACGCCTTCGCCCTGGTGGTGACCGACCTGACCATGCCCGGTCTCTCCGGTGACGAGCTGGCCGGGAAGATCCTGGCCCTCCGCCCGGACACCCCGGTGGTGGTCTGCACCGGGCTCCCCACCGGAGAGCCCCTCGCGGGCGAGGCCGAGCGCCTCCAGAAGCCGGTGTCCCCCGCGCGGCTCCTAACCGCCGTAGCCACCGCCCTCAATCGGCGCACGAGGAGCCCGACCCCGGGCACGGGCGGGGGGCTGGGCCGGGAAGGGGCGAAGCCCTAACCGTGGAGAACGAGCGCTCCTTTGTGTACGCGGTCGACCTGAGCACCCTGGAGGTTCGTGAAGGGCCGCCTGGTCGAGGCACACCGCTGGCGGCTGGCGCCCCGATCCGCCCGCGCCTCGCACCCGCGGCACCGTTGTCCCTACACCCCTGGGAGGCACCATGACCATCGGGCGGTTTTCCGGGCCGGAGAGCGGCGTTTCCCGGGAGGTCGTGGGGCTCGCCGACGGGGTGTGGCTCACCTCGGGGCGGGCAGTGGTGCTGGAGGGCCCGGACCACCTGGCGGTGATCGACCCCGGGGACGAGCCGTGCGGGTCGCCGGAGGAGCCCCGGGGCCCCCTGGCCGAGCTCCTCGGGCTGGTGGCGGCCACCGGGAAGCCCTTGCGCTGGCTCCTGGTCACCCACGCCCACCCGGACCACGTGGGGAACCTGCCGCTGTTCCGCCGCCTGGGGTCGGCCCGGGTGGTGGCCCACCGGGCGAGCCCGGTTCGGCCCGACCTGCCGGTCGGCGAGCGAGCCGTGCTGCCCATCGGCGGCGGCATCGAGGCGATCCCCACCCCCGGCCACTCCGCCGGGGGCGACGACCTCACCTTCTGGTCCGCCGCGAGCCGGATCGTCTTCCCCGGCGACCTCGTCCAGCCCAAGGGCGAGACCTGGGAGCAGACCTTCTACCCGAGTCCCTTCGCGTTCTTCACCGACGGCGACCGGTACTGTGCGAGCCTCGCGGCCATCGCGGCCCTCCCCTTCGAGACCCTGGTCACCGGCCACCGGGAGGTGCGGCGAGGCGAGGCGGGCCGACGCTGGGTGGAGCTGACCCTGCGCTCCTTACGCCGTCTGGAGGCGCTGGTGGCGGCCTGGACCGGCCCGGAGGACCTGGTGGTCGCAGGAGAGGCGATCTACCGCGCCCTGGCCCGGGAGCGGGGCCTGCCGGAGGCGGCGATCGAGGCCCGGCTCGCTCCACCCCCGGGGGGCCGGTCGGCGTTCGCGAGCTACGACCTGCCCGGCATCGCCTACTACTGGCAACGGCGCCGGGTCGCCGGAGGGTACCCGGGGGGGGGCGTCGGCCGTCGAACTCCCCAGTGCTCTTGACGAAGCCCCGGCGGGCCGGCACCTCCACAGCTCTTGGCGAAAACTCTTCACCGGGTCCCTCCTCCCTGGCCGGGCCCCGATCGCCGGGCCAGGGCCGCCGAGCTGGCGGTGCTTACATCCAGAGCACCCACGCCCCCTGGATGTTCTCCATCAGCCAGTCCCCCCCGGCGTCCCGGAAGTACTCGTGGCGCTGCTCGCCGGCAGAGCCGAAGTAGTCGGCGCAGGGGGGGCAGACGCCAAAGGTGGCGCCCCGGCCCTTGAGGTCCTTCATGATCTCCTGGGCGCTGCCGAACTTCTTGAAGATCGGCGATTCGATCCGGCCCGGGCGGTCCTTGTGGGCGAGCTCCGCCCCCTCCAGGGTGGTCCAGACGTGCACCGCGCCCCACCCCTTCTTGGCCACCACCTGGGCCATCAGGAGGGCGAAGATGGTCCGGTTCGGGTCCCCGGCGCCCCGGGTGATGACGAAGACGTACTTGCCCTTCTTCTCCACTTCCGCGAAGGCCTGGCCGCCCAGTAGCGTCGCCACCCCCGCGCCCCCGAACCCCAGGGCCAGGGTCCGGAAGAAGTCCCCCCGATCCATGCCCTCCGCCTCGTCCCGCCGCGCCTCGTCCATCGCCGTCCTCCTCGCCGTTAGGGTTTGCGCACGCCGGGGACGGTAGCGCGAGGCGGTGGCAGTCGGGAAATCGGTTCTTCCGATCCGGGGGCCGGCCTCCATTGGCCCCCGCCGGGGCATTCACCCCGAGGGCGGCGCGTCCTCCTCGGCGAGTTCGTCCGGCTCGAGGTCCCTTAGACCCATCAGCGCCTGAGTCTGGGCGTCGGGGAGGGTCCCCACGGCGCGGAGCCTGCGGTCGATGGCGCGCTTGCGCACGGCCACCGTGTCGATGCTCCGGGAGGCCTCCTGGAGCTTCTTTTGCACCTTGTCCAGCACCTCCCCGTAGCGCCCGAACTCGGTCTTGACCGCCTCGAGCACCTCCCACACCCTCCCGCGGCGGGCCCCCAGGTCCCGCCGATCGGCGCCCGCCGACAAGGTATGCCGCGCCCTTTGGCCAAAAAACAACCCTTGACCGGGAAAGGCGCCTCGGGCATCCTCTAATTTGAAAACGAGTATCAATTCTGTTTCGCTGTGCCGTTCCATCTCTCCCCTTTCATCCGGAGGACTCCCGTGACTGCACTCTCCCGAGCCCTGGCGGCCACCCTCGCCCTCTCCGCCCCCGGCTGGGCCGCCGAGCCGCCCTCCGGCGCCAGATCGACCGACCAGGGCGGGGCAGAGCTGTACCACACCCTCGCCGAGGCGAAGGACGCCGGTCGCGCCACCCCCATCGCCGACCGGATCACCGTGTCGGGCCTGCTCGAGCTCGAGGCCCAGATGAGCGGAACCAGCGCGGCGGGCGAGCGGGAGACCGCGAGCGACCTGACCCTCGCCGCGGCCCAGCTCGGTTTCGGGGTAGAGGCGAGCGACGCCCTTCACGCCACCCTGATCCTGTGGTACGGCGAGGGCGCGGTCGGCGTCGAGGTGGACGAGGCGACCCTGGACTACGCCCGGGGCGCCGCGAGCCTGCGCGTCGGTCGGCAGTACCTGCCCTTTGGGGTCTACCGGAGCCACTTCGTCTCCGCGCCCCTCACCCAGACCCTCGGCGAGACCCGGGAGACCGCGGTGGTGCTGCAGTACGGGTGGGGCCCGGTGCACGCCGCCGCCTTTGCGTACAACGGCGACGCCGAGCGGATCGACGCCGAGGACCACCTCCGGGACGGGGGCCTGGCGGTCACGGTGGCGCCCCGGGAAGGCCTGGAGTTCGGGGTGAGCTGGCTCTCCGACCTGGCGGACACCGGCGCCGGCCTCCTCGCCTCCCCGACGTGGTACCGGCGGGTCGGCGGCTGGAGCGCCCACGGAGCAGCGGTGGTGGGGCCGGTGACCGTAAGCGGCGAGGTCCTCGGGGCCACCCGGGCCTTCGACCGGCGGGACCTGGCCGCCGATCGGGACCGGCCCCTGGCGTGGAACCTGGAGGCGGCCGTGGCCGTCGGCGACGGGGTGGAACTCGCGGTGCGCGGGGAAGGCAGCCGGGAGTTCGCCAACCAGCCCAGGTTCCAGGTCGGCGCCGACGCCTCCTGGAGCCCCTGGGCCCACGCCAGCCTCTCCCTGGAGTACCTGCGGGGCTGGTTCGACGACACCCTCGACGCCGACCAGACCACGTCCCGAGACCTCGTCACCGCCCAGTTCGCCCTGGAGTTTTAAACCGCCGGGAAAGGAGCCGCCCCGTGTGCATCGCCGTGGTTGGAGGGATCAAGCGCCTGGAGCACCACTACCACGCCGAGGCCGAGCGCCTCGGGGTGGACCTGCGGCTGTTCAACACCGAGCCCCGGAACCTGGCCGATCGGCTCGGCGGGGTGGACGCCATCGTGGTGTTCACCAACCACACCTCCCACGCGGCGAAACGCACGGCGGTGGACACCGCCCGCCGGCGGGGCATCCCCCTCCTCCTGCGCCACGCCTGCGGCGTGTGCGCCCTGCGGGACTGCGTGCGCTGCACCCGGGACGCGGCCCAGGAGGACCGGGCAGGCCCCCCTCACGCCACCCGGGCCTCGGGGCGGCACTTGTGCAGGTAGTACCCGTAGTCCCCCTCGTAGGTCGCCATGGCGCCGCGGTCGAGCTCGAAGACCCGGGTCGCCAGGGAACGGAGGAAGTGCCGGTCGTGGCTGACCAGGACCACGGTGCCGGTGAACCCCGAAAGCGCCTCCAGGAGCACCTCCCGGGACTGGATGTCCAGGTGGTTGGTGGGCTCGTCCAGGATCAGGAGGTTGAGCGGCCGGGCCAGGAGGGTCGCCAGGACCACCCGGCTCTTCTCGCCCCCGGAGAGCTGGGCGATGCGCTTCTCCACGTCGTCGCCGGAGAACAAAAACGCCCCGCACAGGTTGCGCACGGTGCCCCCGGTGGCCCGGGGCATGGCGTCCTGGATGGTCTCCAGGACCGTCCGGCCCGGGTCCAGTAGCTCCAGGGAGTGCTGGCTGAAGTAGCCGGGGTGCACGTTGGCGCCAAGCGTCGCGGTGCCGGCGCTCGGCTCGGCCCGGCCGGCGAGGACCTTGAGAAAGGTCGACTTGCCCGCCCCGTTGACTCCCACCACCGCCACCCGGTCGCCCCGCCGGATCACCCCCGACACCCCGCCAAAGACCGGCCGCTCGCCGCCGTCGGCCGCGGGCCACCCCTTGGCGAGCCCCGCCAGGCGCACCACCTCGTCGCCGCTGCGCGGGGGCTCGTGGAAGGTGAACCGGACGGCTCGCTGCTCCGGGGGCAGCTCCACCCGCTCGATCTTCTCGATCTTCTTCACCCGGGACTGGACCTGGGCCGCGTGGGAGGCCCGGGCGGCGAAGCGGGCGATAAACTCCTCCTCTTTGGCGAGCATCTCCTGCTGGCGGCGGTGGCTCGCCACCAGCTGCTCCCGGCGCACCTCCCGTTCCCGCAGGTAGAAGTCGTAGTTGCCGGCGTAGGTGGTCACCGCGCCGCCCGCCACCTCGACCACCCGCGACACCACCCCGTTCATGAAGTCCCGGTCGTGGGTGGTCATCAACAAGGTCCCCTTGAACTCCCCCGAGAGCCACCCCTGGAGCCAGACGATGGACTCCACGTCCAGGTGGTTGGTGGGTTCGTCCAAGAGCAGCACGTCGGGGTTGAGGGTGAGGATGCGGGCGAGCGCGATGCGCATCTTCCAGCCGCCGCTAAAGGTCTCCACCGGCGCCTGGTGCTCCGCCGGGCCGATGCCGAGCCCGGTGAGCACCGCCTTGGCCCGGGGCTCCAGGTCGTAGCCCCCCCGACGCTCGAACTCCTCCTGGGCGTCGCCGTAGCGGGCCAATAGGGCCGTCAGTTGGTCGTCCCCCTGGGGCTCGCCGAGGGCGGCCTCCATCTGCCGAAGCTCCTCGCCGAGGCGGGTGACCTCGGCCGAGGCCGCCATCACCTCGGCCAGGGCCGAGCGGCCGCGCATCTCGCCCACGTCCTGGGAGAAGTAGCCGAGCACGGTGCGCTTGGGCCGGGAGATCTCGCCGCCGTCCGCTTCTTCTTCGCCCATCAGGAGGCGAAAGACGGTGGTCTTGCCGGCCCCGTTGGGGCCCACGAGGCCGGTGCGGGTGCCGGGGGGGAGTTGAAAGCTCGCGTCGCGAAAGAGGACGCGGGCGCCGTGCTGCTTGGTGACGTTGCTCAGGTGGACCACGGGCGCTCCGGGGAAAAGGGGAGCGGCCCTGGTACCACCGAAGCCCCACCCGGGGCAAGGCGAATCGGGCCCCAGCCTAGGCTTGGGAAGCCTCGCCGCCCCGGGCCCAGTCGGCCTCCACCCGGAGGAAGGCTTGAACCACCGCCGGATCGAACTGGGTGCCGCTCGCCGCCGCGATCTCCCGCACCGCCTCGCCGTGGGCCACCGGGTCCTTGTAGACGCGGCGGCTGGTGAGGGCGTCGTACACGTCCACCAGGGCCATCACCCGCCCCAGGACCGGGATCTCCTCCCCCCGGAGCCGCTTCGGATAGCCCTCCCCGTCCCAGCGCTCGTGGTGGGTGGCCACGATCTCCTTGGCGAGGCGCAGGAGCTGGTCGCTGGCCACCGCCCCCCCCACCCCGGCCCGCGCTTCCGCCTTCTCGATGGCCGCGAGCCCGTGGCCCACGTGGCCCTGGACCTGGGCAAGCTCCTCCGGGGTGAGCCGGTCGGGCTTGCGCAGCACGCAGTCCGGCACCCCCACCTTGCCGATGTCGTGGAGGGGCGCCAGGCTCGCCGCCAGCTCGATCACGTCGCCATCGAGCACCCGCCGGAACCGCGGCTCCTGGGCGAGGCTCAGGCACAGGGAACGCACGTACCGGGAGGTCCGCAAGAGGTGCTCCCCGGTCTCGGTGTCCCGGGCCTCGGCCAGAGACGCCAGGGACTGGAGCATCAGCCGCTGGGCCACCGCCAGGTCGTGGGCCTGGCGCCCCAGACGCCGCTCGCCGACGTACAACTGGACCAGGGCAAGGGCGGCGCCATTGGCCGCCAGGGCAGCCACCGGCAGGAGCGGCGACACGAACACCCCCGCCGACCCCAGGAGCCACCGAGCCCCCAAGACCCCGGCGACGCCGACCGCGGCGAGGCAGGCAGCGGCGGGCCCGGGCCGGGCCAGGACGGCGATCGCCACCGCTCCGGCCCCGCACCCCAGGACCAGGAGCACCGTCCCCAGGCGAGACCCGGGGTACCGCGGGGCGTAGCCCCCGAGCAGGCTGTCGACGGCGTGGGCGTGGACCTCCACCCCGGCCATCCACGGCGCCACGGGCGTGGCCACGCTCTCCCGCAGCCCCGTGGCGGTAGCCCCCACCAGCACCAGGCGGCCCCGCACGGCCCCTGGGTCCACCCGTCCCGCCAGCACGGCCTCCGCCGAGAGCCGCTGAAACCCGTCCCCCGGGGACCGAAAGCGCAGGGGGAGGGAGCCCCACGGATCGACCGGGAGTTCCGCGTCCCCGAGGCGCAGGGACGTTAGCCCCCCGGGGCCAGAACGAGCCGCGACCCCCGGGTGTCCGTAGGCCCGCAACACCGTGGCCAGGGCGAGGCTCGGATACCAGCGCCCGCCGTACGCCAGGATCAGGGGCACCCGGCGCAGGATGCCGTCACCGTCCGGGGCGGCGTTGAGAAACCCGGAGGCGCCGGCGGCCCGGGCCAGGGGCGCCCGGGGACCGAGCACCCCGTCGGCTGCCAGCGGGCCGGGGCGGCCGGAGCCCGCCCCAGCCTCCACGGCGGCCACCGCCAGGGGGTGGGGCGGAGCGCCCCCAGCGCCCGGGGTCCCGTCGAAGAGGAGCTGGTACGCCACCACGAAGGGCCCCCGGGCCAGGGCGGCGGCGAGGGCCCGGTCGCCCTCGCTCTCGGCTTCCCCCGGGGGGGCCTCCCCCTCCGCGAAGAGCACGTCGATCCCCACCGCCCGGGGCCCCAGTCCCCCCAGGCGATCGAGCAGGTCGGCGACCGTCCGGCGGGGCCAGGGCCATCGCCCCAGGGCCGCCAGGCTCCGGTCGTCGATCTCCACGATCACCACCTCGCCGGTGGCGGGTGTCGGCGGCAGGGAGCGCAAGAGGGCGTCGTAGGCGCGGAGCTCCAGGTGGGCGACCCCTTCGGGAGGAGCGGCGACGAGCCCCCCCCAGAGAGCGGTGAGCACCGCTCCGGCGGCCACCAGGGGCCAGCGCCGCGGTCGGCGCCGGTTCACCGGAGCACCACCTCCACCCGGCGGTTGCGGGGCTCCGGGACGCCGTCCGCGGTGGGCACCAGGGGGTTGCCTTCGCCGTGGGAGTCCACCTCGATGGCGGCCGGGTCCACCCCCGCCGCCACCAGCGCCCCGGCCACCCGCCGGGCTCGCTCCAGGCCTAGGCGGTGGTTCACCTGGGCGTCCCCCTGGGTGTCGGTGTGCCCCACCACGGTCATTTCGGGGGCCGAAAACCCCCGGGCCGCCTCGCGGACCGCGGCGAGCCGCACGAGCCCCTCCTCGGTGAGCTCGGCGGAGCCCTCCCGGAAGGGAAGCACGAAGAGCAGGGGAGCCGGGGGCTGGGCGGTAAGGACGGGACCGAAGCGGCGCTCCACTTCGACGGAATCCAGCCGGGCGGGCGGCGTCGGGGCGGCCCCGGGGGAGCGCACGGCAGTCGTCTCGAAGGGGCGGCTGAGCACCTGGACCCCGGCCGGGGTCGAGACCGCGACCCGCCCCACCGAGCCGTCCGCCTCGGGCAAGAGCACGACGGTGGTCCGCCGGGACGGCCCGCACCCGACCCCCAGGGCGAGGGCGACCAAGACCCCGGCCAGGTTTCTGAGCCACCGGTTCGGGCGCTCAGCGGCGCGGCGCACGGTCGTCCCCCCCTTCCACCTCGGCCACGAACCGGGTCCCCCGGATGCCCAGGGCCGCCACCGGGGTCTCGACCCGTACCGCCTCGGGCGCAAGCTCCGCCAGCTTGCCCGAGATGTAGGCGATCACCCCCCGGGCGACCCGGAAGACCGAGGCGAACCGCCCGTCGGCCGGGCTGAAGACGTACTCGTCCACCGCCACCCGGCTGTCGGCCCCCAGGGTGAGCCGGGTGCCGTCCCGGAAGGTCACCCCCAGGAGCGCCCCGCCCTCGGTCCACAGCACGTCCCCCGGCCACACCCGGACGCCGGGGGTGGCCGGCGTCCGGGCCCCCGGCCGCTCCACCCAGGCGACCCCCTGGACGACCTTGACGGAACCCGCCGCCGACGCCTCCTCGGCGCCGAAGACCGGCCCCCCGACCAGGAGCATCGCCGCCAGCGCCAGCCCACCCGTGGTGCCTCCTCGACCCCTACCCACCCCCATGGCCCCTCCTTCGTTCCCTCGACGCGCGGGCGGCCGTCGCCCGGCTGCCACCAGGGTAACCGACTCACAGCCCCTGGTCGAGGCGGAGGGCCGCCTCCCGGGCCTCGGACGCCCGCCGCGGACCGTCCCAGCCCAGCTCCCCGGCCAGGAGCTCCCCCACCCGGGGGGCCGCCGACCGCGCGGCCGCGGTGTCCACCAGCGCCAGGGGGGTGCGGCGGGCGAGCACGTCCAGGACCCGCTCGGCGAGCTCGCAGCGCGCCCCGTACACCACCTCGGCCTCCAGGTAGGGGTGACCCGGGGCCAGGGGCGCGCCGAGGCCCTCGGCGGCCGCCACGGCCAGGACGGCGGGGGCCCGGCTACCGTAGGCCCGGTGCAGGTGCCGGGCCACGGCTTCGGACACGCCGTGCTCCGCGATCAGGGCCCGCCAGCCTGCGGGCTGGTAGCCAGCGGCCCCCACCAGCGAAATCGCCTCGGTGCGGCACGGCCCCGCGGGGCCGAGGGGGAACCGCGCCACGGCCCGATCCACCGCGTCCTGGGCCATCTTGCGGTAGGTGGTCCACTTGCCGCCGGCGATGGTCAGAAGGCCCGAGGGGCTCTCCTCCAGCACGTGGTCCCGGGAGAGCCGGGCGGTATCGGCGGTTTTCGGGTCCGAGACCAGGGGGCGCAGGCCCGACCAGGCGGCCTTGACGTCCCCGGGCCCCACCGTCAGGTCGAAATAGCGCCCCAGGTGGCGCAGGAGGTAGGCGACCTCCTCGGCCTCGGCCCGGGGGTGCTCCGAGACCTCCGCCGGCTCGTCGGTGGTGCCCACCAGGGCGTGACCCTCCCAGGGCAGCACGAAGAGCACCCGGCCGTCCTCGGTCTCGGGGATCAGCAGGCCGGTGTCGGGGGACGCGAAGCGGCCGTCGAGCACCAGGTGGATACCGGAGCTCGCCCGGAGCATCGGCCGGACGCCGGGGTCATCCAGGCGCCGCAAGCCATCGGCAAAGGGGCCGGTGGCGTTGACCACCGCCCGAGCGGCGAGGTCCCACTCCCGCCCGGTCAGCCGGTCCCGCAAGCGAGCGCCAGCGACCCGGCCGTCGCGTTTGAGCAGCCCCACCGCTGCCACGTGGTTCGCTACCACGGCCCCGTGCTCCCGGGCGGTGAGGGCCAGCGCCACTGCCAGGCGGGCGTCGTTGAACTGACCATCGTGGTAGAGCACCCCGGCCTTGAGCCCCGGTCCCTTCAGCGCGGGGAGGCGCCGGCGGGCCTCCCCCGCCCCCAGGAGCCGACTGGAGCCGAGGCCGGCGGCCCCGGCCAGGGCGTCGTACAGCTTGAGCCCGGCCCAGACGTAGGGCACCTGGTGCCAGCGGTACAGGGGGGTCACCAGGGGAAAGGGGCGGCACAGGTGGGGCGCGAGGCGCAGCAGCACCGCCCGCTCCCCCAGGGCGTCCCTCACCAGGTGGTACTGGCCGCGGTCGAGGCGGGTGACCGCCCGCTCCAGGTACCGGACGCCGCCGTGGACGAGCTTGGTGCTGCGACCGCTGGTGCCCTCGGCGAAGTCGTTCTGCTCCACCAGGGCCACCGCCAGGCCCCGGCTCGCGGCGTCCAGGGCCACCCCGCCGCCGGTGGCCCCGCCACCCACCACCAACAGGTCAAAGGGCTCCCCCCGGCCCAGGGCAGCCAGGCGCTCCCCCCGGCGGCTCACCGGGGAGCTCGGGCGAGCAGAGCCAGAAGGCCCCGGCAGAAGTCCGGCAGGTCCACCAGGGCGAGCACCGACCTGCCGTCGAGCGGGTTCATCGTCGCGTCTCCTCGAAACCAGGGGGGCGCCCGGCGGTGAAGATAACCCAGGCCGGGGGCCCCGCCAAGGCCGCCGCGGGCTCACGCCGAGGGGGGCGCCCCCCCCACCCCGTCGGCCTCGGCCCAGGTCGCTGCCCCCCGGGGGGTCCGGCGGCTTCCCGCCATCACCAGCCCCCCCGCCGCCGTGATCAGGCCCGCCCCGGCCCAGGTGACGGCGCCCGGGGTCTCGCCCCACAGGGCCCACCCGAGGGCCGCGGAGAAGACCACCCCCGTGTAGGTCAACGGGCCGAGCTGCCCGGCCGGGGCCGCCGCGTACGCCGCCGACATGATCAGCTGGCCGACGGCGCCGCACACCCCGAGGGCCCCCAGGAGCAGCCAGTCCCGACCCTGGGGAGTCACCCAGGTCCAGGGCAGGAGCATCGCGGTCGCCGCAGTGGCCGCGACCGAGAACCAGAACACGATCTCCCGGGTGCGCACCTGGGCCGACATCCGCCGGATGGTGACCATGGCGAGCGCCGCCAGGGCGCCCCCCGCCACCCCCACTGCCGCCACCGCGGTGAGCGCCCCGGCTCCGGGGCGCAGAACCAGGACCACCCCGGCAAACCCGATCCCCACCGCCCACCACGCCCCCCGGGTCGGCCGCTCCCGCAGCCACGCCGCCGCGATGAGGGGGATGAAGAGGGGCATGGTGGTCTTGAGGAGCGCCGCCTCGGCCAGGGGCAGGTGGACTACGGTGTAGAACATGCAGTACATGGCCCCCACCCCGGCGACGGAGCGCAGCAGGTGGTAGCCGAGCAGCCGGGTCGGCGGCCGCAGCCCCCCGCCCCGGGCGGCCCAGGGCAACAGGATCGCGGCGGCGAAGGCGTTGCGAAAAAAGAGCAGCACCGCCACCGGCAGGGTCGGGGCGGCGGCCTTGATGGCGGCGCCCATCAAAGCGAAGCACAGCTCGGAGGCCACGAGCAGGGCGGCGCCGCGGGCCAGGGTCTGGGTGGGCAAGGAGTCCTCGGGTCAGGGGGGGCGAAGGGGCTGTCTACCACCCGCCTTCCTCGGGCGTCAACACCCCAGCCCCGCCCCCCGCGCCGAGGGAGCGGCGTCCCTTGCGGCCCGGGACTCCCCCGGTACACTCCCGCCAACCCCAACCCACAGGAGTTCCCCATGATCGACCGAATCGTCGATCCCGTCTGCGGCAAGCCCGTGGTCCCCGCCGCCGACACCCCCACCGCCGAGTGCCGGGGCGAGCTCTACTCGTTTTGCTCCCGGGCCTGCCAGGAAAAGTTCGTCTGCCACCCCGGCAAGCGCCTGGACGAGTTCGTCTACGACCTGGCCATCGTGGGGGGCGGGCCGGCGGGGATCTCCGCCGGCATCTACGCGGCCCTGGGGGGTCTGGAGACCCTGTTCCTCACCAAGAGCCTCGGCGGGCAGGCGTGGGACTCCACCGCGGTGGTCAACTACCCGGGCTTCGATTGGATCAGCGGGCCCGAGCTCGTCGAACGCTTCCAGGCCCAGCTCTTCGGGAGCCCCCACCTCGCCCACCAGATCGCCGGGGTGACCGGCCTGGAGAAGCGGGGAGACCACTTTTGGCTGACCACCGAGGACGGGGGGGCCTACCGGGCCCGCGCCGTGCTCCTCACCACCGGGATGAAGCGTCGGCCCCTCGGGGTGCCCGGGGAGGCCGCGTTCCTTGGCAAGGGAGTGCAGGAGTTCCACGCCTTCGCCGCGCCCCGCTACGCCGACGCCGCCGTTCTAGTGGTGGGCGGAGGGAACTCGGCCGCCCAGGCGGCCCTCGGCCTCGCCGAAGCCGGGGCCCGGGTCACCCTGATCACCCGTAGCTTCCGGGCCGACCCGTACCTCCAGGAGAAGCTCGCCGCCCTCCCGGGGGCCCGGCTCCTCCAAGACCGGGACCCGGTGCGGGTGGAGGGGACGGAGCGGGTGGAGGCCCTGGTGGTCCGCCCCACCGGAGGCGGCCCCGAAGAACGCCTCGCCGCCGAAGCGGTGTTCGTGGAGATCGGCCTCATCCCCAACAGCGACCTGGCCCGAAACCTGGTCCACCTCAACCCCCGGGGGGAGGTGGAGGTGGACCGGGACTGCCGCACCGGCCTGCCCGGCCTCTACGCCGCCGGGGACGTCACCAACACTACCGGCAAGCGAATCCTCATCGCCGCCGGGGAAGGCGCCAAGGCAGTGCTCGCCGTCGCCGAGTTCCTTCGGGAGGGCCGCTCAAGTTCTTGAGACCTAGGGACGATAGGGGCGCCAGGGGGTTCCTTTCAGCTCGGAGAACACCATGCGCGCCCGGTTGCCCCTCGCCTTCACCACCGCCCTCGTCGCGTTCCTCCTCGCCGCCCCGGCCTGGGCCCAGAGCCTCACCAACCGCCTGGAGGGGGTCCGCCAGCACGCCCAGAAGCAAGCCGAGTCGGGCCCCGACCACCTGTGGGTCGGCATCGCCGTCGCCCTCGCCGTCGCCACGGCGGTAGCCCTGGCGGCGCTGTGGACCCTGCGCCGCCGCCCCAAGTCCTGACGCGGCCCGGTGCCGGGTGAGCCGGAGCTCGCCCCCCGGCGAAAGGCTTTCGCCCCTCGTGGTCGCTCGCCAGGCGCCTCGTCCTAGACACGGCGTTCTCGGCTGGTATGGTGGCAGGGCCCCGTTGGGGGCCACGGCAAACGATCACGAGAGGGAGAGGTCCATGGCCAATCTGGGAGAGTTGTTCAAGCAGGCGGACTGGAAGGCGGAGAAGCACGTGCCGGTGATCGAGTGCGCCGACAGCGTCGGCGCCGACCAGGAGTTCGCGGTCACCGTGGGCGTGGGCAAGGAGATCGCCCACCCCAACACCACCGAGCACCACATCCGGTGGATTCGGCTGTACTTCTTGGCCGACGGAGGCAAGGCGCCCTTCGAGGTGGCGAACCTGGAGTTTCTGGCCCACGGCGAGTCGCCGGAGGGCGCGAACCAGGGCCCGGTCCACGCCCAGCACCGGGGCAGCGTCACCTTGAAGCTCCAGAAGGGGGGCACCCTGCTGGCCGCGAGCTACTGCAACATCCACGGCTTGTGGCAGAGCGCCAAGGCCCTTCGGGTGGGCTAGCCCCCCCTACCCGCCCCGGGTTCGCACCGAGGCCCGGCTCCGCCTCTCCGGCGGGGCCGGGCCTCTTGGAGGTGATCGTCGCTCCCGGCCGCTCGCGTCGCTCTCCCCTCCCCCTCAGGCCGCGACCGTTCGCGTCAGCTCCCACCCGCGGCAGGCCAACCACACCGTCTTGGGGATGGGCTTTTGGCCCGCCCGGTAGTAGGCCACCATGCGGCGCGACACCCCCAACGCCTCGGCGGCCGCTCCCGGGGCCAGGTCGTTGCGGTACATCCATTCGTTGAACATCTCGTGGGACGCCTCCCCCCGTTGTTCGCGCGTCCACGCGTACACGTTGTCGGCGCCGAACTCCGAATCCTCCCACTCGACCGAGACCCCGCCTTCACCGGCATGGGCTCCCGCGAAGGCCGTTGGCTCCAGGAGGTGGGAGAGGGCGCGAACCCCCTTCAGCTTGTCGCCGACATCGACCTCGAGCACCTCCCCGGTGTCCCAGTGAATGCGCAATCGGTACGGGGCCAGGGCTTCCACGTGCAGGGCCCGCGGGGTCACGGCTCTCATGGGTTCAGCTCCTTCCACGTCATCGACACGAGCCCTCGGCTCTCCCCACCCGCTCCAAGAGCTCCCGAAGCTCCCCCTCCAGGGGCAGGGCCTTGCCGGTCTGGCCGTCCACCACCACGAAGGTGACGGCGGCCTCGGCCACCCGGGTCTCCGTGCCCTGCAAGCGGACCTTCTGGCGGATGACGCCGCTGCGGGCCCCGACGCTCTCCAGGGTGGTGACCACCTCCAGGGTCTCCCCCAGCAGGGCCGGCCGCCGGTAGTCGATGTTGATGTTGACCACGGAAAAGCCGTAGCCGCGGCGGGCAAAGGCCCCCAGGTCGCTGCGCTCCTCGAAGAGCCCCCACCGGGCTTCTTCGAGGAACTCCAGGTACCGGGCGTTGTTGACGTGGCCGTAGAGGTCGAGATGGTAGCCGCGAACCTTGATGAGGGTGAGGTGTTCCACAAGAGCTCCTACGGGGTAAGGGGCCGAGGATCGCCGACACGAGCACCGGGACCAGGACGGTGAGGGCGATGGTCAGAAGCTCCCGGAAGACCTTGGCGAGAAGGGCCACGGCCCCGAGGCCAAGGGACAGGAGAACGCCGGTCACGTCACGGGCGGCCCTAGCGCTGCCCAGCCTCGTGCACGGCTTCCACCAGGGCCACGGCGTTCTCCACCGGGGTCGGGGGGAGGATGCCGTGGCCGAGGTTGAAGACGTGGCCGCGGGCGGCCCTGCCCTTGGCGACGATCTCCTGGGCCCGGCGCACCACCAGGTCCCGGGGCCCCAGAAGGAGGGTCGGGTCCATGTTGCCCTGGACGCTAAAGCCCGGGCCGACCCGGGGGAGGGCGTCGGCGAGGTCGATGTGCCAATCCAGGCCCAGCACGTCGCCCCCGGCCTCCTGGACCGACTCCAGGAAGAGCCCGGCACCTTTGACGAAGTGGATCACCGGCACCGAGCGGTCGAGCCCGGCGATCACCCGCTTCGAGAAGGGGAGCACGTACTCGCGGTAGTCGGCGGGGGAGAGGATGCCCCCCCAGGTGTCGAAGACCTGCACCGCCTGGGCGCCGGCGGCGATCTGAGCGTTGAGATAGCGGATCACGGTGTCGGTGATCTTATCCATCAGGGCCCGGTACACCTGGGGCGCCGCGTACATCATGCGCTTGAGGTGCGCGAAGTCCCGGGACCCCTTGCCCTCCACCATGTAGGAGGCGAGGGTGAAGGGCGCCCCGGAAAAGCCGATCAGGGGCACCTTGCCGGCGAGCTCCCGGCGGATCAGGCGCACCGCGTCGAGCACGTAGGGGACGTCGGCCTCGGGCTCGCACACCCGCAACTTCGCGACATCGACCTCGCTGCGCACCGGCTCGGCGAAGACCGGGCCGGGGTTGAAGTCGATCTCGCACCCCATGCCCTCCAGCGGGATCATGATGTCCGAGAAGAGGATCGCCGCGTCCACCCCGAGCCGCTCGATGGGCTGGAGGGTCACCTCGCACGCCACCTCGGGCTTGTGGCACAGCTCCAGAAAGGAGTACTTGGCCCGCACGGCCCGGTACTCCTCCATGTAGCGCCCGGCCTGGCGCATGATCCAGATGGGGGTGGTGTCGACGGGCTCGCCCCGGCAGGCGTTGAGAAAACGGTCGGCTCGGCTCATGTCGTCTCCTTGGCCCGGGGCCGCGTCAGGCGCGCCGGGGTGTACGTGCAAAAGGGTTCCTCGTCCAAATAGTCTCCGGTGACGGCGTAGGCTCGGGCCCGGCAGCCGCCGCAGACGTTGCGGTACTCGCACGGGCCGCACTTGCCCTTGTAGCCGTCGAAGTTTCGCAGATCGGCGAAGAGTTTGCTCTCGAACCAGATCTGCTTGAAGGGCATCTGGCGGACGTTGCCGGCGCTCATGGGGAAGTAGGAGCAGGGGCGCACCTCGCCGAAGCAGTCGATCAAGCAAATCGACTGGGCGGCGATGCAGCCCTTGCCGCCGCCGGTGGAGAAGGTGAGGCTGCGGCGCTCGAACTTCACCCCCTCCTTTTTCGCCATCTGGGGCACGATCCGGTAGTAGTGGGGCGCGCAGGTGGGGCGCATCAGGATCTCGTGCTCCCCCTTCTCCTGCTCGTAGTGCCACTGGAGGATCTCCTCGTAGTCCTCCTTCGAGATCAGCTCGCTCATGATCTCCTCGCCCCGGCCGGTGGGCACGATCATGAACAGGTACCAGGCGGTGGCGCCCAGGCCCTTGGCCACCCGGAAGGTCTCGGCGATGTGGGCCTGGTTTCGCTTGGTGAAGCTCGAGTTGATCAGGAACTTGATGCCGTGCTCCCGAAACAGGGCCGCCGCCCGCTCCACCCCGGCGAAGGCCCCGGGGCACTGGCGGAAGTCGTCGTGGATCTCCGGGGTCGGGCCGTCCAGGGACAGGCTCACCATCTTGAGGTCTACGGCTTTCATCTCGCGGCACACCTCGGGGGTAACCAGCGACCCGTTGGTGGCCATGCACATCCGCAGGCCCTTGGCCGTGCCGTAGCGGGCGAGCTCGAAGATGTCGGGCCGCAGGAGCGGCTCGCCCCCGGAGAGCACCAGCACCGGGGTCGACACCTCGGCGATGTCGTCGATGAGCCGCTTGCCCGCGGCGGTGTCGAAGTCGCCCTGGGCCGAGGTGAGCTCCGAGGAGCAGCGGCAGTGCACGCACCGCAGGTTGCAGCGCTGGGTGGTCTCCCAGGCGATCCACTTGGGGAGGAAGTCTTGGGGCATGGTTGGTTGTCCGTTGTCAGTTGTCCGTTGTCAGTTGT
>JBBIIA010000045.1:0-7701 GCA_037446775.1 Deltaproteobacteria bacterium | reverse complement strand
GTTGTCCGTTGTCAGTTGTCCGTTGTCAGTTGTAGGTCGCAGCTTCCGGGTCCTCCAACGGACCACGGACCACGGACTACTTCGCGAAATACTCTTCTAGTGCTTCGGTCAGGCCCTCCAGGGTGTACTCGGCGGCGGTGGCGGCTACCGGGAGGCCCAGGGTTTCGGCGGTCTTTTTCGTCGCTGGGCCGATGACGGCGCAGGGGATTTGGGTCGGATCGATGCCTTGTTCCTTGCACAGGGCCGCGTAGTGGGTCGCCGCCGAGCTCGAGGCCAGGGTCACCGCGTCGAGTTTGCCCGCCTTGAGGGCCGCCAGGGCCTCGGGGGGCACCGCCGTCGGCCTCACGTTCTCGTACAGGGGCAGCACGTCCACCCGGGCGCCCCTGCGGCCGAGCTCCTCGGGCAGCACCTCACGGGCGTCCTTGGCCCGGGGCAGGAGCACCGAGACGCCCTTTAAATCCCCTTGAGCCGCCAGGGCCTCCACCAGCCCTTCGGCCACGTGCTCGCCGGGCACCAAGTCCGCCCGGATGCCCCGGCCCCGCAGGACCTCCGCCGTCCGGGGACCCACCGCCGCCACCCGGGCCGCCCCGAAGATCCGGGCGTCGAGGCCGAGCTCGTCTAAGCGCCGGAAGGCGAACTCCACCGCGTTGGCCGAGGTGAAGGCGACCCAGTCGTAAGCGAAGAGCTTCTTGAGGGCCGCGTCGACGCCGCTTTTGTGCCCCGCGGCCCGAAGCTCGATCAGGGGCAGGGCCACCGGCACGGCGCCCCGGCTCGCCAGGAGCGCCGAGAAGTCCGCCTCCTGGTCCGCGGCCCGGGTCACCAGGACTCGCTTGCCCGCCAGGGCCCCGGCCGCCACCTCACTCCCCCTGGGGCCCGTGGAGGCGGTACACCTCCTCCAGGATCTCCCGGGCGCCCCGGTCCAAGAGCTCCTCGGCCAGGCTCACCCCCAGGGCCTCGGCGTCCACCGGGGAGCCCTTGCGGGTGCCCCGGATCAGGGTGGCGCCGTCCAGGCTCCCCACCAGGCCCCGCAGGGTCACCTCGCCGTCGGCCACCTCGGCAAAGGCCGCGATGGGCACCTGGCAGCCCCCCTGGAGGGTGGCCAGAAAGGCCCGCTCGGCCAAGACCGCTGTCCAGGTCGCCTGGTGCTTCAAGGGCGCTACCAAGGCGTTGGTTTCGGGGTCGGCGATGCGGCACTCGATCCCCACCGCCCCCTGGCCGATGGCCGGCAGCACCACCTCGGAGCCGAGGTAGGCGGTGACCTGATCGGCGAGGCCGAGGCGCTTGACCCCCGCCGCCGCCAGGACGATGGCGTCGTAGCTCCCCTCGGCCACCTTGCGAAGGCGGGTGTCCACGTTGCCCCGCAAGCTCTCGAAGACGAGGTCGGGGCGCAGGGCCCGCAGCTGGGTCTGGCGCCGGAGGCTCGAGGTGCCCACCCGGGCCCCCTGGGGGAGCCCCGCCACGTCGGCCCCCGAGGGGCAGAACCAGGCGTCCCGGGGGTCTTCGCGTTCGCAAATCACCGCCAGGTGCAGCCCCGGGGGGAGCTCGGTGGGCACGTCCTTCATGGAGTGGACGGCGAGGTCGGCGCGGCCGTCCAACAGGGCGTCCTCGATCTCCTTGACGAAGAGCCCCTTGCCCCCCACCTGGGCCAGGGGCACGTCGAGGATTTTATCCCCCTTGGTCACGATCCGCACCAGCTCCACGGCGAGCCCGGGGGCGCGGGCCTCGAGCTGGGCCTTCACCCAGTTGGCCTGCCACAGGGCCAGGGGGCTCTTCCGGGTGGCGATCTTCACGGTCTTCACGGCTGCTCCTCGCTCGGTTCCTCGGCGGCGCCCAGGCCAAAGAGCCGCCGCACCGCGTCCACCGAGAGCTCCGCCTCGGGGTCGTCGGCCAGGCGCTTCAGGCACAGGGTGGGCTCGTGGAGGATCTTGTTGACGATGGCCTGGCCCATGGCCTCGATGCTCTTTCGCTGCTTCGGCGTCAGGGCGTCGCCAAAGGCCTTGAGGGTCTTATCGCACTCCGCCTGGCGGATCTCGTCGAAGCGGGTGCGCAGGGCCCGGATGGTGGGGGTGACCTCCAGGGTCTTGAGCCAGCCCAAAAAGCCCGCCACCTCCTCGAGCACGATCTCTTCGGCCCGCTCGGCCTCCTTGGCCCGCTCCTGCTTGTTCGCCTCGATGATCCCTTGGAGGTCGTCCACGTCGTACAGGTAGACGTTGGGGAGGTCGTTGATCCGCGGGTCGATGTCCCGGGGCACGGCGATGTCGATGAAGAACATCGGCTTCTGGCGCCGGGCCTTCATGGCGGCCTTTACCGCCTCCACCTCCACCACCAGGTTGGGCGCCCCGGTGGAGGAGATCACGATGTCCACCACGGGCAGAAACTCCCCAAAGCTCCCAAAGGGCACCGCCTGGCCGCCAAAGCGCGCGGCCAGGGCCTCGGCCCGGGCCAGGGTGCGGTTGGTGACGTGGACCGCCCGCACCCCGTTTTCCATCAGGTGGGTGGCCGCCAGCTCGCACATCTCGCCGGCCCCCACCACCAGCACCTCCTTGCCCTCCAGGGTGCCGAAGATCTTGCGGGCGAGCTCCACCGCGGCAAAGGAGATGCTCACCGCCGACTGGGCGATGCGGGTCTCGGTGCGCACCCGCTTGGCGGCGCTAAACGCCTTGTGCATGAAGCGGTTGAGGACCAGGCCGGTGGCCTGGTGGGTGGCCGCCGCCTCGTAGGCGTCCTTGACCTGCCCGAGGATCTGGGGCTCCCCCACCACCATGGAGTCGAGGCTCGACGCCACCCGAAACACGTGGCGCACCGCCTCGGCCCCGGCCCGCACGTACAGGTGGGGGCGCAGGACGTCCACCGCCAGGGCGTGGTACTCGGCCATGAACCGGGAGAGGGCCTCGATCCCCTCCTCCCGGTCCCGGGCCGCCGCGTAGGCTTCCACCCGGTTGCAGGTGGAGACGATCACCCCCTCCCGCACCCCGTCCATCCCCCCCAGCACCCGCAGGGCGTCGGGGAGGCACGCCCCGGCAAAGGCGACCTTCTCCCGGATCTCCACCGGGGCGCTCTTGTGGCTCAAGCCGACGACGACGATCTCCATGGGCGGGCCCGGGTCCTCAGCCGGTGTAGATGTGCAGGCTCTCCAGGTCCGGGATCAGCCGGGGGAGCACGTAGTTGACGCCGAGGAAGGTAAAGAGCACCGAGGCGAAGCCGAGGATGGCCCAGATCGCCGCCCGCCGGCCCCGCCACCCGACGCTTAGGCGCCCGTGGAGGAGCGCCGCGTACAGAAACCAGGTGATCAGGGACCACACCTCCTTGGGGTCCCAGCTCCAGTAGGTGCCCCACGCCTGCTGGGCCCACACCGCCCCGGTGATGATGCCGATGGTCAAAAGCGGAAAGCCGATGGTGAGGCAGCGGTAGTTGAGCTCGTCCAAGACGTCGAGGTTGGGGAGCCGGTGGAACCAAGTCCCGAGGCGCTTGCGCTTGAGCCCCCGCTCCTGGATCAGGTACATCACCCCGGCGGCAGCGGCCAGGGCGAAGGCCCCGTCCCCGACGAAGAGAAACCCCACGTGCACCGGCAGCCACCAGCTCTGGAGCGCGGCGGGCAGGGGCTCGACCTGGCTCGGCAGGTGGATGGCGGCAAAGACCATCACCACGGCGATCGGGGTCGCAAAGGCCCCCAGGCTCGGCACCCGGTAGCGCAACTGGAGCCCCAGGTACACCGCCACGGTGCACCAGGCAAAAAAGCTCATGGACTCGTGGAGGGTGGTCACCGGGGTGTAGCCCGCCTCGTGGAGGCGCAGAACAAACCCCACGGTGTGCACCCCAAAGGCTGCCCAGGTGGCCCGGCTCGCCCAGCGCCGCAGGTCGTCGCGCTGGAGGACCAAAAAGGCCAGGTGCAGCCCGGTGGCCCCCAGGTACAAGACGACCGCGGCGATGAGGACCTCGACGCTCACCGCCTCACCCCGCCGCCGCGCACGGGGCCGACGCCCCTACGTGCTCGCCCAGAAGCTCCGCCACGGTGGTCTCGAACTCGGCCCGCACCAGGTACGGCCGGGGATCCCGAAAGAAGAAGGTGACGTTGCCGGCGCCGTCCTCGGCCCGAACCTCGAAGCCCCCGGGCCCCTCGGGGCTCAGGTGCTCCAGAAGGCGCACCGTGAGCGGCGCCCGGCCCGACGCGGTTCGGGGCAGAGCCACTTCTCGAATCACCCGCATCCCCGATCCTCCTTCTCTTCGCCCCGCGCCAGCTCCTCGAGCACGCACCCCGACAGGAGCGGCACCAGGAGCTCGTGGGGCCCGGTGAGCTGATACCCCTTCCCCCCGCCGCCGGTGGGGCGCGCCACCACGTTGGCGTGGGGCCGGTACTGGCGCACGAAGTCGAGGTTGGCGGTGGTGAAGTGGCGCACCTGGTGGCCGAGGTTGCGCGCCAGGGTCAGGGCCTTGAGGAACACCTCAGGGAGCACCACCGCGCTCCCCACGTTGAGGTACACCCCGCCTTCGAGCTCGGCCACCACAGCGCAAAACCGCCGGAAGTCCCGGAGGCTCGCCCCGCCGATGGCCTCGCCGTCGGCGGCGGGGTGCATGTGGATGATGTCGGTGCCCACCGCCACGTGGACCGTGGCGACCACGCCGTAGCAGTGGGCCGCCGCCAACAGGCTCCGGTCCCGGAAGGGCAGCCGCTCCTCCCAGATCGCCTCTCCCACCGCCTGGCCGAGGCCGAGGCCCCGGCGGTGGCCGTCTTGCACCACCCGGTTGAGCCACTCCCCGGTCTCCCGGGCCATGCCGAAGCGCCCCGCCTCGAGCTGGGGGCCGACGTCTTCCGAGGTGTGGCCGGCGCAAGCGAGCTCGAAGTCGTGGACGATGCCGGCGCCGTTTAGGGCCACCGAGGTGACTAGGCCCCGGGCCATCCAGTCCGCGTACACGGGCTGCAACCCCACCTTGAGGTTGTGAGCCCCAAGCCCCAGGGCGATCACCTTGCCCCCCCGGTGGGCCGCGGCGACGGCCGCGGCGAGGCCCTTGAGGTCCTCGGCCTGGAGAAAGGGCGGCAGGCTGGCGAGAAACGCCCCGAAGCTCCCCCCGGGGGCAAAGGGCGCGGTGAAGTCCGCCGCCCGCACCTTGCTCTCCCGGTCGGCCAGCTCGTAGGTGTGCACCGCCCCGGGGGCGAGCTCCCCGGCCGGGTCCAGGCGCCGGGCCATCTAGGCGCCCCGGGGAAACAAGAGGTCCTCCACCAGGCCGCACAAGGCGTGCACCCACGCCGCGTGGCACTCCTGCACCCGGGGGGTAGCGCCGCTCGGAGCCGCGAACAGGTAGTCGCACAGGGGGGCTAGGGCCTCCCCGGCCTGGCCGGTCAGCCCCACGGTCAGGCAGCCCCGCTCCCGGGCCGCCGCGAGCCCCCGCAAGACGTTGGGGCTCCGCCCGCTGGTGGTGATGCCCACCGCCACGTCCCCCGGCCGGGCCAGGGCGCGGACCTGCTTCTCGAAGAGCTGCTCGAAGCCGAAGTCGTTGGCGATGGAGGTGAGGACCGAGCTGTCGGTGGTGAGTGCCAGAGCCCCCAGAGGCGCCCGGTCGACCCGGAAGCGGTTCACCAGCTCCGCCGCCAGGTGCTGGGCGTCGGCCGCCGAGCCGCCGTTGCCAAAAGCGAGCACCTTGCCCCCCGCGGCGAGGGACGAGGCCGTCGCCCGGGCGAGGCGCACCAGGCCCGGCGCCGCCGCGACCCCAAAGGCCGCCAGGGCCCGAGCCCCTTCGTTGAACTCTGCGATGACGCGGTCTTCCACGGCCACTCCCGGGATCGCTGACTCCGTGCGGGAAAAGACGCAGGATAGGGACCGGGCCGGGGGCGTGTCAAGGTTGGGATCGCCGCCACGACACCTGCGCACCACCAGCTCCGGCCTTGAGCATTTCCCGTACCTGGCGTAAAGGAGGGAGGTGTCGACCACGCCCCGGCGCCACCCCGGCGCCGGGTCACCACGGAAGGACGACGCCCTTGCCCCACCCCGCCGCTGCCGCCTCCGGCTCGCCGTCCCGGGCCGTGCCCTACGGCTACGTCATCACCGCCGCGTGCTTCGCGATCCAGGGCATCGGGGTCGGCTGCTACGTCTCCTTTGGGGTCTTCTTCCACCCGATCCTCACCGAATTCGGCTGGTCTCGGGCGACCCTGGCGGGGGCGCAGTCGGCCGCCTTCCTCCTCATGGGGGCGTTTGGGATCCTGGTGGGGCGGCTGAACGACCGGGTGGGGCCCCGGCGGATGATGGCGGCGGCGGGCCTCTTCTTTGGCCTCGCCTACCTGCTGATGGCGCGGCTCGGCTCGGTGTGGCAGCTCTACCTCTTTTACGGGGTGCTTTTTGGGGTCGGGCTGAGCACCGTGGACGTGATCCCCCTGACCACCATCGCCCGTTGGTTCGAGCGGCGGCGAGGCATCATGACCGGCATCGTCAAGGTCGGTACCGGCGCCGGGCAGATGACCGTCCCCCTGGTGGCCAGCCTGCTCATCGCCAGCTACGGGTGGCGGGCGGCGTACACGGTTTTGGGGCTGGCGGCGATGGTCTCCCTGATCGCCCTTGGGCAGCTGCTCCGGCGGGACCCGGGCCAGGGGGCCACCCCCGCGGGGGCCCCCGCAGCGGCGTCGGCCGACGCCGGGCTGGCCGCCGACCGCGCCCTGGGCACCCGCCAGTTCTGGACCGTGTGCGCGGTCGCCTTCGCCGCCGTGTACTGCCTGCTCACCGTGCTCGTCCACATCGTGCCCCACGCGCGGGACTTCATGACCTCGGCCACCGCCGCGGCCGGGGTGCTCTCCACCATCGGCGGGGTGAGCATGGTCGGCCGGTTCGCCACCGGCCTCGTCATCGACCGCATCGGCAGCCGACGGTCCATGGCGCTCTCCTTCGTCCTCCTCACCGCCGCCCTCTGGTGGCTCCAGGGCGCCCGGGAGCCGTGGATGCTCTTCGCCTTCGCCGCGGTGTACGGGATCGCTCACGGGGCGTTTTTCACCGCCATCTCCCCCCTGGTGGCGGAGCTCTTCGGGCTGCGGGCCCACGGAACGCTCTTCGGGGTCGTACTCTTCTTCGGCAACGCCGGGGGCGCGGCGGGGCCGTTCCTCGCCGGCCACGTCTTCGACGTCACCGGCGCCTACCGCGGTGCCTTCTGGGGCTGCGTGGGGATGAGCCTCCTGGCCCTGGGGCTCCTGGCCACCCTGCGGCCACTCCCCGCCACTGCGCCGTCGGCCCGGTGACCGGGCCCGCCCCCCGTCCGACGGGAGCCGCTCTCCCTTACAGGTCCACGGTCATCTCCGCCTCGTTGCCGCAGTTCACGCAGGTGAAGTTGCGCTTCTCCCGGCCCCCGGGGGCCTTGGGGCTCGCGGCCGCCGGGGCGGGGACCCACTCGCAGGTCACCGTCATCTCGGCCTCGTTGCCGCAGTTCTCGCACTTGCACACCTGCACCTTGCGCTTTGTCTCGGCCATGGGTCCTTCCTTTCTCGCCTCTCGGCGACGGGGGGGGTAGGGGCACGGGAGGAACCCAGATTACCAGACCCGCGGGGTGACGGCGAGGCGCCCCGACGTAGAGGGGGACGTAGGTCCGATGTGTCCGATGTTTGGGCCCAGGTCACCCCATCCCCGCCCGCGAGAGAGCCCGGAGGACCGCTTGGCGGGAGAGCTTCAACTCCTTCGCCACCGCGGTGGGGCTGAGTCCCCACTCCCGCACCGCTACCCGGGC
>JBBIIA010000044.1:0-27547 GCA_037446775.1 Deltaproteobacteria bacterium | reverse complement strand
ACGAGGTGGGGCCCCTGGAGGCGGCGGCCCTGGCCGGGGAGGGCCTCGGCTGGGCCGGGGTGGTGCGGGACTGGGCCGACACCCGGGTGGGGTCGGCGGCGGCCCGGGGCCTCGCCCACCTGCGGCGCCAGCTCCGGGTGCGGCGGGTGCGCCAGAGCTTTGAGAGCGCGGGGTTGTAGATGGGAGCCGGGGATCGGGGGTCAGGGATCAGGGGTCAGGGACCAGGGGTCGGGGATCGGGGGCCAGGGGGCGGGCGGGGCGGGCCCGCCTTCGCCTTCGACGAGCGGCCCCTGTGGCGGATCCTGGGGGGGCGGGCGGCGCCGTTTTTGCCGGTGGTCCTGAGCTTGGGGGTGCTCGGGGCGGTGCTGGTGGCGCCCACCCCCGAGGGGCTCACGGTGCAGGGCCAGCGGGCCCTGGGGGTGTTTGCCGTGGCCTTCGCCCTGTGGACCACCCAGGTGTTGCCCCTGCCGGCCACCAGCCTCTTGGTGCTGGCGCTCCTGCCGCTGCTGGGGGTCACCGACGCGGCCAAGACCTACGCCTACTTCGGCAACCGGGCGGTGTTTTTTCTCCTGGGGGTCTTCATCCTCACCGCCGCGGTGGCGCGCTGGGGCCTCTCCACCCGGCTCTCGGTGGCGGTGCTCCGGGTGGCCGGCGGAGGGCCCCTGGGCCTCCTGTGGGGCATCCTGGGCTGCGGCGCGTTCCTCTCCTTTTGGATGCCCGAGCACGCGGTGGCCGCGCTCCTGTTCCCGGTGGTGGGGGCGCTGGCGCGGGCCCTAGACGGCGTGGAGGGCGGGCCCCGCCTGGCCCGGGGCCTGTACCTGGCCATGGCCTGGGGCTGCGTCACCGGGGGGGCGGCGACCCTCCTCGGGGGAGCGCGGGGTCCCCTGGCCCTGGCGATCCTCGAGAAGACCACCGGGGAGACCCTCGGCTTCTTTACCTGGATGCTCGCCGCCGCCCCCGTGTCCCTGGGCTCCGTCGCCGCCGCCGCCGCGCTCCTGTGGCTCCTCTACGGTCGGGCGGCCCGGGTGGACCTAGCGCCGGTCCGGGCGGTTTTGGTGGAGGAGGGGAGGGCCCTGGGCCGGGTGAAGTTCGGGGAGAAGGTGGTGGGGGCGATCGCCGTCCTCACGGTGGCCGCCTGGATCGGCTGGGGCGAGCAGCTGGGGCTCGCCTCCATCAGCCTGGCGGCGGTGGCCCTGGTGTTCCTGCTCCGGCTGCTGACCTGGCGGGAGGCCGAAGGGGCGGTCCACTGGGGGGTGGTGGTCTTGTACGGGGGCGCCATCGCCCTGGGGAGCGCGCTCCACGACACCGGCGCCGCCCTGTGGGTGGCGCGCACCGCGGTGGCCGACGCCCTGGCCGATCCCTGGCTGCTCCTGGTGGGCCTGGCGCTCACCTCCCTTCTGGTCACCGAGGCCATGAGCAACGCCGCGGTGGTCGCCCTGCTGTTGCCCCTGGGGCTCTCCCTGGGGGCCGAAGCGGGCCTCGATCCCCGCCTCGTAACCCTGGCCGTGGCCGTGCCATCGGGCTTCTCCTTCGCCCTCCCCATCGGCACCCCGGCCACGGCCCTCGCCTTCTCCTCGGGGCGACTGCGCATCGGTCACCTGGCCGGGCCCGGCCTCCTCCTCAACGGCGCCGCCCTCGCCTTGATCCTGGCGGCCCTGGGGTTGTGGTGGCCGATGCTCGGTTTGGGAGGCTAAAGCCAGGGGCCGGACCACTTCAGCGGGGAGGCCCAAGCCGAGGCCCCCCCGAGGGGCACAGGGGTATCCCGCCTTGGCCAAAACGCCTTGGGCACGCCTCGCCCGAGCCACCGCGCAGCCACCCTCGACGCCTCCCTCGGCGACCGGCCGCACCGGGCCGCGGATAGCCAGGAGCGCGCCAACTCCTTCGAAAATCCCCCCTGTGGTTCGTGGCCGCTCGACACTGCCCGTATCGGTGGCGACGACGTTGACCGCTGTGCGTTGGGGCGCGCAGAATCTCGCGGCCCGTGGTCGCTTGCAGCGCACGCGGTGTCGACGTTCAACTCCTGGAACAGGGCGGAAGTCGATGGGGGGTAGCAGTGACCCACAGGCAACGGAGAGGCGCTGCCACGGGCGCCATTGCTGCCGAACCCCATCTCGGACTCCTGCCGGGCCTCGATCTCCGCGGCGTCCACCGGGGCCTCCTCGCCGTGGGGGTGCCCTTCTGCAAGCAGTGGAGCAGGCGGCTGTGGGATGCGAGGCCGTCCGTACCTCCATACCTCCGAAGGGGCCCGCGCAATCCAAGCCGATCTAGAGCCGGAGGCGACGCTCGTCTGGTTCCGCTGGCGGCGAGCAAGCAGCACTGCCACGACCTGGGCGACGGGATCTGGGAGTTCGTCCAGGGCGTCGCCCGGCTTTTCTGGTCCTACGACGACGAGGACGGCAGCCTGATCATCTGCACCCACGGGCTGTGGAAGAAGACGCAGAAGACGCCGAAGGCAGAGCTTGAGCGCGTGACGAGCCGCCACCGCCAGTACCTCGAGAGCAAGCGGGCGGGGACGCTGACGCGAGACTGGGAGGAGGAAAGATGAGCCTGTTTGAACCCTACTTCGCGGATGTCGAGCGCGAAACCGGCTTCCTCAAAGCCCATGCCATCCACGACTTCACCTTCGAGGTCGAGGGACGGATGGAGAAGCTCGGCGTCACCCAGGCCGAGCTCGCGCGCCGGCTGGGGACCTCCCGGGCCTACGTGACCAAGATGCTCCGGGGCAACGCCAACTTCACCATCGAGAGCATGGTGAAGATCGCCCACGCCCTCGAGGCCCGGGTCCACATCCGGGTCGAGCCGGGCTCGTGCGGGGAGCGGCTGCCCTTCGACGCCTGGGGCGAGATCGCGCGCGGCCACGTCGGCCGCCCGGCCCCTGTCGCCTGGTACTCGGCGGACCAGTACGTGGCGGACCGCCCCGTCTCCGCGCCCCCCCACGAGGTGCCCTATGAACCCGCCGCTGCAGCTTGAGCAGTGCTTCTTCCCCGAGGTGACCGTCAAGGCCGTGGCCGGATTCCAAGCCGACACGCCCCCGGAGCAGGACCCGGTCCGGCTGATGGTCACCCCCGAGGTGCGGCACAACCGGGAAGACCCGCTGCTGTGGCTCGTGAACCTTCGCGTCCTCCTCGAACCCTCTGAACCCGGGCGGTTCCCGTACCAGATCGACCTCCTCGCCGTGGGGCTCTTCCGGCTGGATCCCACGGTCCCCGAGGCGCAGCGGCAGCGGCTGGTCACCATCAACGGCTGCTCGATGGTCTACGGGGCGGCCAGGGAGTTCCTGCTCACCGTCACCGGACGGGGACCGTGGGGTGCCTGTCAGTTGCCGACCCACAGCTTCTTCACGCCGCCGGTTCCGGCGGCGGCCGCAGCCGAGCCGGCTCGGCAGCCCAGGCGGCGGGGCACAAAGCGCGAGACTCCGTCCTGAGAGCGAACGATTGGAGGGCCGCCCGTTGGTCCCAGTAGTCTTGAAAGGAGTCCTGGAGAAGAAGTCGTGAGTGGGGAACGACAGGACTCCGAGAAGAAGTCCCTGCGGCTCTTCACCCGCCGCAACCCCGATTGGGGCGAGGTGGCGAAGGACTGCGTCTGTTTCGCCAACGCCCAGGGGGGGCGCATCCTCGTCGGCGTCGAAGACGGCGAGACGCACCCGCCGCCCAACCAGGTCGTGCCCCGGGATCTGCCGGAGAGAGCCCGCAAGCGGATCGGCGAGCTCACCGTCAACGTCTCGGCGGCGGTTTCCATCGTCGCGGCCGCCAACGGCGGTGAGGTGCTCGAGGTGCGCGTCTCCCGTTCCCTCGCCCCGGCCTCCACCACCGACGGGCGCTACTACGCCCGCGTCGCCGACGAGTGCAAGCCGCTCCTCGGCGACGACATCCAGCGCCTGCTGAACGAGCGCAGCGCCCAGCCCTGGGAGACGCTCACCGTTCTCGGCGTGCCGCGGAGCCAGGTGGACGCCGGCAAGCTCGCGTCCTTCGGCCGCGGGATCCGGGCGTCGGACCGGGTCAAGCCCAAGGACCGGCCGCCCCTCCACGCCAACTGGCTGGTGGACGTGCGGGGCACCGAGCTCGCCCGCGAGGAGATGATCAAGCTCCCGATCAACGTCAAGGTGAAGGGCGGCGACGACTGGCGCGACTGCCTGCGCGAGGCCCTCGAGCTGCTCGACCGGCTGCAGGCCGAGGCCGAGGCGCTGCAGGCCAACACGGCGCGCTACCTACGGCCGATCCTGCTGGTGCAGGTGGAGCGCACCGGCAAGGACCAGCGGGAGGCCGGCCTCATCCACGCGGAGGATGCCCGGGAGTTCTTGCTGACCGCCGGCCTCGCCGAGCCGGAGATCGCGGTCAAGACCTCAGAGGTGAACGACCTGAAGGAGCCCGAGAACCAGGACCTGCTGAGTCCCACCAGCGCCGTCCGGGTCATCATCACGAAGCAGGCGCTGCAAGAAGGCTGGGACTGCCCCTTCGCCTACGTGCTGTGCTCGCTCGCGGCGGCCACCAACCTGGGGGCCATGACCCAGCTGGTGGGCCGCATCCTGCGCCAGCCGCACGCGGCGAAGACCGGGGTGCCGGGGCTCGACGAGTGCTACGTGGTCTGCCACCACGCCAATACGGGCGATGTGGTGGCGGCGATCAAGAACGGCCTGGAGCAGGACGGCATGGCGGAGTTGGCGGCCGAGATCCGGGAGGGCGAGGACGAAGGACGGGGGGGAAGCAGGTCGCGGCCGGTGCGCCGCCGCCCGGAGCTCGCGGACGTCGAGATCTTCCTGCCCGTCGTCAACTGGGTGGAGGGCGAGCTCGTCCGGCCCCTGGACTACGAGCAGGATGTGTTGCTGGGCCTGGACTGGAGGGCCGTGGACGTGGCCCCGCTGGCAGACCGCATCCCCCGGGAGGCCCACGCCGCCCGATCGCAGGTGACCCGGGTCACGGTGACGGACGGCGCCGACGGCGAGTTCTTCCGCGCCGACGAGGCGACGCCGGTGGCGGAGCTCGCGCGCTTCGACCCGGTGTACGCCACCCGCATGATTGCCGACATCGTCCCCAACCCCTTCGTGGGCCGGGCCCTGGTGGGGCAGTTGATGGATCGGCTGCGGGCCCGGGGCTTCGACGACGAGGACCTGGGGGCGCAGTCGAGCTTCTTGATCGAGGAGCTTCGCGCGTACTTGCTGAAGGAGCGCGACCGACTGGCCGAGCGCGACTTCGTCGCCAACGTGGCCGCGGAGCGGATCCAGTTCCGGCTCCGCACCGACCGGCACAACTGGAAGATGCCCGCCGAGCTCCAGACCGACCACGCCGCGAACGCCCGAAAGCTGTATAGATCCGACGGGAACCTTCCGGCGAGGGGTCTCTTCGCGCCCGTCTACGACGCCGACTACAACCCGGACGAGGCCGAGTTCGCCTGCTACCTGGACGAGCAGCAGGCGCTCCGGTGGTGGCACCGAAACGTGGCCAAGGCCGGGCAGTACCACGTGCAGGGTTGGCGGAAGCACAAGGTGTACCCGGACTTCGTGTTCGCCCTGACCCGCCGCGACGGGGCCGAGAAGCTGGTGGTCCTCGAGACCAAGGGCGACCAGCTGGCGGGCAACCTGGACACTGAGTACAAGCGGAAGCTCCTGCGCCTGATGGACGAGAGCTACCGCTTTCAGAACGTCGTCCGGGCCGGCGAGCTGGAGCTGGTGCTCGACCCGGGGACCAGCGTCGCCTGTGACCTGGTGCTGATGGGGGAATGGCGGACCCGGGTTCCGAACGAGCATTTCGAGGCGTGACGCGGCGCGAGCCGGCATGAACTACCCCCTCGGCCCGACCGTTCGCGGATTCGAACGAGGCCGACCCAGTCCGATGAGCCCTGGCGGTACCACTTCTACTTCCTGTCGTCCGAGGACTACACGGTGTTCTTCGACCGGGTGCGGGCCGGGGCGTTCGCGGGGTGGCGGTCGGGGTTGATGCAGGCGCTGGGGGGGTGACGCGGCTGCGTCCCCCGGTCGACGTAGCGGTCCACCTGCGCCTTGGCGGGGTCGTCGACCCGGTCGTTGACGAGGTCCGCCATCTGCTCGAAACGGTACCGGCTCCGGCCCGGCTTCAGAGCCTTCGGGCTCCCCCTCATCCCCGCCCCCTCACTCCGGGCACCGGTCCAGCAGGTCCACGAAGCCCCGCGGGGTCACGATCTGCACGCCCTCCACCGCGCCCATGGCCAGCAGGTCGAGGTCGCCGGTGACCAGGTAGTCGGCGCACGCCACCACGGCGTGGGCCACCAGGTAGTCGTCTTTGGGGTCGCGGGTGAGGGCGGGGAGGGGCTCGGGGATGGCGGGGATGAGCTCGGCCTCGCCGGCCACCAGATCGAGCAGCTCGCGCAGCGCCGCCGGGGCGATGCGGGCGGCCAGGTAGGGCTTCTCTCGCCCCTGGGTCTCGATCTCGGCCAAGAGCCCCTCGGGCACGAGCAACTGGAAGCGCCCGGCCAGGGCGGCCCGAACCAGACCGCCGGCCGCCGACCCGCGGGCGGGGTGGAGCAGGAAGCTCAAGAAGAGCTTCGCGTCCAGGAGCACGCGCACCGGCTACCGCCCCGAGAAGCGGGCCTTGCCGCGGGCCCCCAGGCCCTCGATGGCTTCGCGGACGCCGCGGTCGGCCAGGCGCTCGGCCTCCTCCTCGGTCAGGTCGGCGTTGCGACCCTGGAGGCTCTCGGCCAGCGCGTCGAGGCGGGCCAGGGCGTCGCGCCGCCGGGCGTCCTCCCGCAGGCGGCGGAGCTCGTCGTACTGCTCGACGCTGATCAGGGCCGCGCGCGGGCGGCCCCGGCGCTCGATGATCACCTCGTCGCGGGTCTCACACCACTCGAGCAGGCTGCCCAGGTGAACCTTGGCTTCGGTCGCCGACACGGTCTTGGGCATGGGGCGCTCCTGTGCTACCAGAAAAGAGGCCATTGATTTGATCATTGATTTGATCACGACAACGCTCATCTTGGCCCGAGGCGGCGCCTCGGTCAAGGCGCCCCGGCCCGGGGAGAGCCGCGCCGCGCTCCCGACGAGGACGCGCCACCGAGCCGCTTCGCCCACGCCCTCCCGCCGCCCGCTCGGGCACCCCCCCCGCCCCCCAGGGCCGTGCAGCCGCCCGGATTCCCCAGCCGGAGCCGGTCGATCCGCACCCGGATGCGCGCCCGGGCGGCCCGGTCCCTGCGGGCGGATTTTCTCTTCTACTCCAGTGCGAGGGGTGGGGGCAGGGCGGGGCCGAGGGCGGCTCGGGCGATCCGGCGGAAGTCTTCGGGCAGGGGGGCTTCGACCCGGTGGGTCCGGCCGAGGCCGGGGTGGGGGAAGGTGAGGGCGGCGGCGTGGAGGAGCTGCCGGGGGACGAGGACCCCGCCCACCGCGGCGTCGCCGCCGTACAGGGCGTCGCCCAGGATCGGGTGGCCGGCTTCGGCGAGCTGCACCCGGAGCTGGTGCATCCGGCCGGTGCGGGGGTGGGCCTCCACCAGGGCGTAGGCGCCGCTGCTCGCCAGGGTGAGAAAGGCGGTCTCGGCCCGCAAGCCCCCGGCGCGCACGGTGGCCACCCGGTCCCCCGGCACCTCCTTGAGGTGGGAGACCACCTCGAAGGCCGACCGGGGTCGGCCCCGCACCAGGGCGAGGTAGGTCTTCTCCACCCGCCGGTGCTTGAAGTCCTCGAGGAGCGCGGTCGCAAAGCCCCGGGTCTTGGCCAACAGCAGCACCCCCGAGGTGTCCTTGTCCAAGCGGTGGAGCAGGACGAGGGACCGCCCCGCCTGGCCTTCCGCGAGCCGGGCCGCGTGGACCCGCCCCGCGTCCCGGGTGGGGCCCGAGGGGATCCCCGGGGGCTTGGCTACCGCCAGGCAGTCGCCGTCCTCGTACAAGATGGGGAGCTCTACCGGGGGCTGGGCGGGCGCCTCCAAAGCCAGGTCCACCTGGACCCGTTCCCCCCCCCGGAGCTCCCGGGACGCCAGCCCCTCGATCCGTCCGCCCACCGCCACCTTGTGCCCGTCCACCAGGCGCTTGGCGTGCTTGCGGCTGATGTCGAGGGCCGCGACCAGGAAGAGGTCCAGCCGGGTCCCCGCCTCCCGGCCCGCGACCACCAGGACCCGGGCCCCCGGGGGCGGGGGCGCCGCCCGGGCGGCCGAGCGGCGGGGTTCGGGGGGGAGGGGGCGGGGCGGGCGCTGGCGTCGTCGGTCCACGGGGCAGGCTCCAGGGAGGGCGCGGGGCGGCCCGGGCCATTATGGCGGGGGCGGGTCCCCGGGGGAAGGCCCTCGCCCCGGCCCGGCCCCCGTGGCATGATCGCTAGAAACCCTTGAGGGGCGAAGATCTTCGACGATGCGTCACGTTTCGTCTCTCGCGGGCGATTCGGGGACCGGGGGTTTTGGACAGGATTACAGGATGTTCAGGATGCCAGATGCCGGCAAACCCCGAGAATCCTGTCCATCCTGTTATCCTGTCAAAGAACCTCCCTCTCGTACCTCGACGGTCTGAGGCGGAGCCTCGCTAGTAGGAGGAAGCGCCATGACGACGATCCGGCTCAAGAAGGGGTGCGACCAGCGGGTATCGCGGGGGCATCTGTGGGTCTTCTCCAACGAGATCGAGGCCTTCGACCGGTCGATCCCGCCCGGGGAGGACGTGGTGGTCCAGGATGCCCGGGGGCGGCTCCTCGGCTCCGGGACCTTCAACCCGGCGAGCCTGATCGCCGTGCGCCTCCACGCCCGGGGCCGGGCGGTGGCCCTGGGGCCGGAGCTGATCGCCGAGCGGATCGGGCGCGCGGGGGAGCTCCGCCGCGCCTGGCTGGGAGAGGGCGCCGCGGCGTGCCGGGTGGTGTACGCCGAGGGGGACGGCTTGCCCGGGGTGATCGCCGACCGCTACGGCGACGTGCTGTCGGTGCAGCTCCTCACCGCCGCCGCCGACCGGCGAGCCGAAGCGGTGCTCGACGCCCTGGCGGCGGCGTACCGCCCCGCCGGGGTGGTGCTGCGCAACGACTCCCCGGCCCGGGAGCTGGAAGGGCTCACCCGCGAGGTGCGCCTGGGGCGGGGGGAGGTGCCCGAGGCGGTGGAGTTCTGGCTTCACGGGCTGCGGCTTAGGGCCGACCTGTGGGGCGGCCAGAAGACGGGGTTCTTCTTCGACCAGCGGGAGAACTACCGGCTCCTGGAGCCGGTAGCGCGGGGAAGCCGGGTGCTGGACGCCTTCTGCTACTCGGGGGCGTGGGGCCTCCACGCGGCCCGCTGGGGCGCCGAGCACGTCACCTTCGTGGACGCCTCGGACGGGGCCCTGGAGCTCGCCGCCGCCAACGCGGACGCCAACGGCCTGGGGTCGGCGGAGTTTTGCCGAGCGGACGTGCTGGACCACTTGCGGGGGGTCGTCGGCGCCGGGGAGGCCTACGACCTGGTGGTGCTCGATCCCCCCGCTTACGCCAAGAGCCGCCAGCGGGTGTCCGAGGCCCTCCAGGGGTACTTGAACCTGGCCAAGTGGGGCCTGCGGTGCGTGCGCCCGGGGGGGCACCTGGTGACGTGCAGCTGCTCCCACCACGTGCGGCCCGAGGTGTTTGTGGAGACCGCGGGCCTGGCGGCCCGGGAGGCCGGGCGCGAGGTCCGGGTGCTGGGGGTGGGGCGCCAGGCCCCGGACCACCCGTGGCTGCCCGCCATGCCCGAGACCGCTTACCTCAAGGTGCTGCTGCTCCGGGTGGAGTAGGGCGCCTCCTTTTCGGGCCGTGCCCTCAAGCCGGAGGGCCCTCGGGCCGATCCGTGGGGTATTCGCCCCCCAAACCAGGAGCCCCCCTTGCCGGTCAAAGAAGCCCACCTTCGCGTCCGCGTCGACCAAACCGCCTGCCCGCGCTGCGGTCACTCGAGCCTCCGGGGAGCCGCCGAGCCCTGGGGTGCCGACCAGCTGTGGTTCGCCTACTGCCCCGCTTGCCGCGCGGTGCAGGAGCACGCGTCGATCCCGGGCTGGTTCGGGCAAGACCTCTCCCCGCGCCAAGCGCCCTTCCATTGAGCGCCCCGGAGATCGCCATGGATACCGCCACCTTCCACCGGGTACTGGCCGCCGCCATGAAGGCCAACGCCAGCGACATCCACTTGAAGGTCAACACCCCGATCCTGTTGCGGGTAAACGGGGTGCTCCAGGAGGTGAAGGGGCCGGTCCTCGGGCGGGATGACACCGCGGCGGTGGTCGCGGTCATCGTCGCCAGCGCCGAGCCCCCGGTGCCGGTGGACCGGATCCAGGAGTGGGACGGGTCCTACAGCGTCAACGGGGTCGGGCGGTTTCGTGTCAACGTCTACCGGCAGCGCAACACCTTCGCGGTGATCCTGCGGGTCATCCCCTTCGAGGTCCCCACCTTCGAGACCCTCGGCCTGCCGCCGGTGCTCAAGGAGATCGCCACCGAGGAGCGGGGCCTGGTGCTCATCACCGGGGTGACGGGGAGCGGCAAGACCTCGACCTTGGCGGCCATGATCGACTACGTCAACGAGCAGCAACGCGCCCACATCCTCACCATCGAGGACCCCATCGAGTTCATCCACAAGAACAAGCGGGCTTCGGTGAGCCAGCGCGAGATCGGCTTCGATACCGGGACCTTCCACGGTGCCCTGCGGGCGGCCCTGCGCCAGGACCCCGACATCATCCTCCTGGGGGAGATGCGGGACACCGAGACCATCGACATCGCCCTCAAGGCAGCCGAGACCGGCCACCTGGTCTTTAGCACGGTGCACACCACCGACGCCGCCAAGACCGTGGGGCGGCTGATTAGCGTCTTCCCCGCCGGCGAGCAGAACATGGTGCGCATCCGCCTGGCTGAGAACCTCAAAGCCACCGTGAGCCAGCGCCTGCTCACCCGGCAGGGGGGCAAGGGGCGGGTCGCGGCCCTGGAGATCCTGCGCATGACCAAGACCATCGAGGAGTGCATCAAGGACCCCCTCAAGACCCACGAGATCAAGGACGTCATCGAGGCCGGGCGCGACACCTACGGCACCCAGTCCTTCGACCAGCACCTGATGGAGCTCTTTAACCAGGGGGTGATCGACTTCCCGACCGCCCGGTCGGCCGCCACCAACCCGAGCGACTTCGAGCGGTCGGTGATGCTCAACTCGGGAGGGAAATCGCCGAGGTAGGAGGCTTTGGGGCCGACCGACGCCCCTCAGCCGTGGCCCCCAAAGAGGCCTCGCAGCCAGTCCTTCCAGCCGCCGTGGGGTTCGGTCCCCCGGCACGGGTCGGGGGCCCCGGCCAGCAGGTTGCGGAGGACGCCCTTCTGCTCGGCCGTGAGCCCCGTGGGGGTGGTCACCCACACCTGGAGGTACAGGTCGCCCCGGGTGCCCCGATGGCCGAGGACCGGGAGCCCTGCCCCCGCCACCCGCTGCACGGCACCCGACTGGGCCCCCTCCTCCAGGGTCACCGTCAGGGGGTCGCCGTCGGGCCCCTCCACGGTCACCGAGCCCCCGTCCACGGCGGTCCCGAGGTCCACCCGCAGGGGTGCGAAGAGGTCGGCGCCCCGCCGCTCGTACCCGGGGTGTTCCGCTTCCCGTACGACCAGGTACAGGTCCCCGGGCAGCCCCCCCGGCAGCTGTTCCCCCCGCCCCTCCACCCGGAGCTGCTGGCCGTCCTCCACCCCGGCGGGGATGCGGACCTCCACCACGTCCTCCCGCTGCACCGTGCCCGCTCCCCCGCACGCGGGGCACGGCCGCGTCACCCGCTGACCCCGCCCCTGGCAGTCGGAGCACGGGCCGGTGGACTGGATCGCCGCGAAGCCCTGCCGGAGGACCCGGGTCACCGCCCCCCGGCCCCGGCAGGTGGGGCAGGGGTGTCGGTGGTTGGGGGACGCGGCCCCGGTGCCGCCGCAGGGGCGGCACGGGGCCCGCCTGCCGAGGCTCACCCGCCGGGTGGTCCCCCGGGCCACTTCGGCCAGGGTGACGGTGACCTCCTGGCGTAGGTCGCGCCCCCGCCGGGCGCGGGGTTCGAACCCGAGCCCCCCGAAGATGTCGCCAAACGCCGCGAAGATGTCCTCGAAGCCCCGAAACCCGGGGGACATTCCCGGGTCGGCCAAGCCCCCTTCGCCGTAGGCGTCGTAGAGGCGGCGCTTGTCGGGATCCGAGAGCACCCCGTACGCCTCGGCGCACGCCTTGAACCGCGCCTCGGCGGCGGGGTCGCCGGGGTTGCGGTCCGGGTGGAACTGGAGCGCGAGCTGGCGGTACGCCTTCTTGAGCTCCTCGGGGGCGGCGTCCCGCGCCACGCCGAGGGTCGCGTAGTAGTCCTCGCCCATGCCGATCAACCGGTTGGAGGGGGTTCGGGGAAGGGGCCCAGGAGGGCTCCCAGGCGCTTGCGGCCCCGGCTACTCTGCAGGACCAGAACCTCCCCCTCCTCCCGGGCCCACGCCCCGTCCCCCAGGAAGAGCCCGGCGAGGCCCACGATCAAGGCGAACGTCCCAGTCCACAGGAGGGGCTGGCCGGGGTCGCGGACCAGCTGGAACCCGGCGAAGGGGAAGCCCTGGGCGTCTTCGCCCCAGGCGGTGAGGAAGATCCGGTAGCCGTCGTGCACCAGGGGGTGGTTCACCGCCACCGCCTGGCGGGCCACCACCGCGCCGTCGGCGCGGCGCAGGCTCACCGTGGCGGCGGCCCGGCTCACCTCGGGGTCCTTGAACGCTACGGGAGTCAAGCGCACCGGGCTCTGGTCCGCGGTGGCCCGGGAGAGCGGTCCCCAGGGCCCCCCCGGCCCCTCGACCGAGAAGGACAGATCGCCCCCCGCGGCGTCGAAGGCGTGGAGGTGCACGGCGTAGGCGGTGCCGGGCACGGCGACCCGCGCCCCCACCCGGGCGGCGACCTCGGTGGCCGGACCCTGGGGTCCCGCCACCGAGAGCCGCAGGAGGGTCGGGTGGTGCCGGAGTTCGAAGTCGTCCACGTGGAGCACCCAGGGCAGGGCGGTGGGGGCCTCCTCGGCCCAGTCGTAGACGGTGGGGGTGCTCTGCCCCACGTGCACGTTTTGGGTGCCCACGAACCCCCCGAGGCTGCCCCACAACCCCCCGGCGAGGATCAGGGGCAGGGACAGGTGGGTCAGGGGGAAGCCGAGGAAGGCCCAGCCCTGGCGCCGGGCCGCCAGCGGCGCCGGGCAGGTCACCCGGAAGCCCGCGGCCCGGAGTCGCTCGGCCCAGCCCTCCCGGTCGCCCAGGGGGAGGCGGACGGACCCGGCACCCCGGCCCCGGAAGGCGTGCCAGCCGACCCGGGAGCGGCCCATCCCGCAGGCGAGGAGGTTGATGGTAAAGAGGGCGAGGAGCCCCCGGAACAGGGGGCCGCGGTAGAAATCGGTGAGCCCGAGGGCCAACAGGACCTCGGCCAGGGCCGGGTAACGCTCCCGGACCTCGGCGGCTTCCAGGCCCTGGGGCAGGGCGGAGCCCAGGGCGCCCACCGCGGCGAGGGCCAAAAGGAGCACCAGGGCGAGGCGGAGGGAGCCGAGGCGCTCCAGGGCTCGGTGCACGGGAAGGGCCTCGCGGAGCGGGTCAGTCGCCGGGAAGCCCGGCCAGGGTGGCTTCCACCAGGGTCAACAGCTCGTTGCGCCGGAAGGGCTTCTTGAGGGTGCGCACCCCCGGGAAGGTGCGGGCGGTGGACAAGAAGCTGAGCTTGCCGGTCTTGCCTCCCCCCGACATGGCGATGATCTTGGCGTCGGGGGCGGCGGCGCGGATCTCCTTGATGGTCACCAGCCCCCCCTTGGCGGGCATCAGGATGTCGGTGATGACCAGGTCGGCGGGGGAGCGGTGAAACGCCGCCAGGCCCTGCTCCCCGTCGACCGCCTCCTCCACCTGGTGCCCGGCCCTCTGGAGCATCTCGCGCACCAGGGTCCGCACGGGTTCCTCGTCATCGATCACCAGGATGCGCGCCATGGTCTACCTCCTGTGGTCAGGGAGCAAGGGCTCGGGTCACCGCCCGCTCCAGGGCGTGTCTCGGGACGGGCTTGGACAGGACCTCCACCACCCCAGCGTCGGCGAGCTCCTCGGCCGGGAAAGACGCGGAGAAGCCCGTGCATAGTATCACGGGTAGCCCCGGGTGGAGAGCCTGGAGGCGGCCGGCGAGGACCAGGCCGGTGATGCCCGGTAGCACCTGGTCGGTGACCGCCAGGGCAAACCCTGCCGGGTCTGCGGAGAAGGCGGCCAAGGCTTCGGCGGGGGTGGGGTGGACCGATACCCGGTGCCCGAGCCGGAGGAGCACCTCCTTGGCGAAGGCGCGAAAGAGCTCGTCGTCGTCCACCAGCAGGATCCCGGGGCCCTCGGGGTCGGGGGCGGTCCGGGGCAGGTCTCCCCGGGGCAGGTAGACCCGGAACACCGCCCCCGCTCCGGGGCGCCCGTCCACCGTCACCACCCCGCCGTGGCGCCCCACGATGCCATGCACCGCGAACAAGCCGAGGCCGCTCCCCTGGCCCGGCGCCCGGGTGGTGAAGAAGGGTTCGAAGATGCGGCCGAGGAGCTCGGGCGGGATGCCGTGGCCGGTGTCTTGCACCGCCAGGCACAGGGCTTCCCCGGCCCCCAGGCCCACCGGGGCGCCGGGACCCGGCTCCTCCACCGTCACCGTCACCGCGCCGGGGCCCGGCCCCACGGCGTCGAAGGCGTTGGTGACCAGGTGGACCAGGGCCTGGCCGAGCTCTGCCGAGTCGGCGACGAGCGCGTCCGAGGCGACCCGCACCGCCGCCGTGACCGTGACCCCCGGGGGGGTCGCCGGTTCCAGAAACGCCAGGGCTTCCTGGACCACCGCTCCCAGTCGGACGGGGCGCCGCCCGCCGGCCCCCTCCCGGCTGAAGTCCACCAGGTGGTTCACCAGGGCTTGGGCCCGCTCCCCCGCCGCGAGGATCCGGGTGATCCGCCCGGCGGCCGGGCCGTCGGGCGGGACCGCGTCCAGGGCGAGCTCGGCGTTGCCCAGAAGCACGGTCAGCAGGTTGTTGAAGTCGTGGGCGATGCCGCCGGCCAGGGTGCCCACCGCCTGGAGCTTCTGGGCGTGGGCGAGCTGGAGCTCGAGCTCCACGTGCCGGGTCACGTCGTGGGCGACGGCGACCCAGTGCAGCAAGGCGCCGCAGTCGTCGCGCAGGGTGGACACCGTCCAGTCCACTTCCCGGGTCTCCCCGTCCGGTCGGGCGTGGCTTCGCCGCTGTTGCCACCCCTGCCTTCCCGCCGCGCCGAGCTCCGCCTCGGGCACCCCGAGGAGCGCTTCGAGACGGGAGCCCTGGAGGGCACCCACCGGCTGGCCGAGGATGGCGGCGAGGGCGGCGTTGGCGTACACGCCCGTGCCCGCGGTGTCGGCGAGAAAGACCCCCTCCACCGCCTGGTCCACCGCCCGGGCCAGGCGTGCCAGGTCCTCCCGGGTGCGCTGGTGGTCGGTGAAGTCCTGGAGGGTCTCCACCGCGGCGATCACCGTGCCCTCGGCATCCCGGACCGGGGCGGCGTCGAACACCAGGTAGCGGCGCCCGCGGCCGGAAATCTCGTACCACCCCTCGGCGTGAAGCCCTTCGTCGGCGAGCACCGAGGCTCCGGATACCTGGTACAGCTCCCCCAGCCGGCCCCGCTGCCCGGTGAGTACCAGGTCGGCCAGGCACGGCCGGGCCGCCGGATAAAACGCCGCCCAGTGCCGGTCGGTGCCGAGCACGTCTGCGGCCGCCACCCCGGTCAGCCTCTCGCAGGCGGGGTTCCACAGGAGCACCCGGTGGCGGGGGTCGAGCACGAAGGCGGCCACGGCGGTGGCGGCGGAAAGCCGGCGGCTGAAGCCGAGCTCGTCCCGGAGCGCGGCCTCCATCCGGACCCGGTCGGTCGCGTCCCGAAAGGAGAGCACATACCCGCCCCCCGGCAGGGGAGCGGCGGTGCCCTCCACCACCACCCCGTCGAGGCGGGGCGTCTCGAGCCGGGTGCTCGGGGCCCCGCTCGCCAGGTGCTCGCGGCGCCGCGCCACGAGCTCGGCCTCGCGCTCCCGGGGGTAGAGGCCGATCCGGCACAGCTCGGCCAAGACCTCGTCGATGGTGGGCCGACGGTCGAGGAAGGCCGCGGGCAGGCGCCACAGGTCTCGGTACCGCCGGTTGTGGTACACCACGCGCCGATCCGGGTCGAGGGCTAGGATGGCGTTCTCCGCGTGGTCCAGGAGCAAGGGGAAGAGGTCGGGCCCGGCGATCAAGGGGATCTCCTTCGTTTGGCGTACCGCACGCCCCTGCTGATCGGCAGGTTTGGCGCCCAGCTTCAGGCGCGGCCGTGAAAAAGCGAGGGGTTTCAATCCCGCTGGGGGAGCCGTCCCTCCTGCCGGGACTTGAGGAGAAGCGCCAGTCGCTGGGGGAAGTCGGTGAAGACGCCGGCGACCCCGGCGGCGAGGGCGCGCTGCCACTCGGCCTCGCCGTTGAGGGTCCAGGCGTTTACGGCGATCCCGGCCGCCCCCAGGCGGGCGATCTCCGCCCGGGACACCCGGGGCCACCGGGGGTGGTACGCCTGGGCGCCCAGGCCCCGGACCAGGGCGACGGGGTCCGCCGGGGCCGGGCCCTCCACCAGGACCCCGAGGGCGAGCCGGGGCGCCACGCGCTTCGCCTCGGCCAGGTAGCGGTGCTGGAAGGAGGAGAGCAGCACCCGGTCGGCGAGCCCGAACTCCCCCACCAGGCCGACCACCCCGCCGACCAAGGCCTCCTCCCCCGGCCGGCCGCCCTGGTCCTTGAGCTCCAGGTTGACGCCCCAGTCCCGATCCCGCGTAAACGCCAGCGCCTCCGCCAGGGTCGGCACCCGGAGGCCGGCAAAGCCGGCCAGGGTCTCGGGGGCGACCAGCCCGGCCGCCACCTGCCCAAAGGGGTCCCGGGCGGCAAACCAGCTCCCCGCGTCCAGGGTCCGAAGCTCGGCGAGGGTGAAGTCTGCCACCCGCCACGGGGCGCGGTCGGCGAATTCAGGACGGGTGGCGACGTCGGTGGTGCGCGTCAGGGTGTCGTCGTGGAAGACCACCGGGGCGCCGTCCCGGGTGAGGGTCACGTCCAGCTCCCACAGGTGGGCGCCCCGGGCGTGGGCGATGGCGGCCGCCACCAGGGTGTTCTCCGGGGCGAGGCTGCGGGCGCCCCGGTGGGCGATGTTCCAGGGTCCTGGCGGCAGAGCGCGAAGGGGCATGGGTCGGCTCCCGTGGCAGAGGTTCGTCAGCGGCGGCGGAGCCACCCCAAAAGGCGGCCGTCGGTGGCCCCGAGGCCGGCGGCGATCAGCGCCATGCCCCCCGCCTGGCGCAGGGTGAGGGTCTCCCCCAGGAAGGCCACCCCCAGGAGCACCGCGCTCACCGGGATCAAGAGGGTGACCAGGACCACGTTGGTGGCCCCGACCGCAGCGAGGAGCCGGAAGAAGGCGACGTAGGCGGCGGCCGTGCACAGGAGCGCCAGGGCGACCACCGACCCCAGGGCAGCCCCGCTGGGGGCCGCCAGGGTCCAGGGGCGGTCCACCAGGCAGGCCACCGGCAGGATCCAGACGGCGGCGGCGGTCACCTGCCCGGCGGCCGTCACCAGGGGCGGGGTGCCCCGGAACCGCCGGCCGTAGATCCCCCCGAGGGAGTAGGACACGGCCGCCCCCAACACCCCGAGCTGGGCGAGCCCGGTGGCGCCGAGCCCGCGCACCGCGGCGGGCCCCACCAGGACGGCTACCCCCGCGAGGCCGAGGAGGACGCCCCCCAGGCGGTTGGCGGTGAGGCGCTCGTCGGCGGTCAAGAGGTGGGCGAGGAGCGCGGTGAAGAGGGGGGTGGTGGCGTTGAGGATCGAGGCCAGGCCGCTGCCGATGTGGGTCTGGCTCCAGAAGATCAAGCTGAAGGGGATGGCGCCGTTGAGGGCGCCCAGGACGAAAAACGGCCCCCACGCCCGCCCCGGGGGAGGCATGGTGAGCCCCGATCCGTACACCATGGCGAGGAGCGCCGCCGAGCCCAGACTCACCCGCCCCAGGACCACCGAGAGGGGGGGGAGCTCGGCCACCGCGACCTTGCCGAAGAAGAAGGACCCTCCCCACACCGTGGCGAGGGCGACCAAGAGGCCCCACTCCCCGAGGCCCATGGCGCGGCGCACGGGAAGGGGCTCAGCCACCGGCGCCGAGCTCCCGGGCGAGGAGGAGCCGCTTGCGCTCCACCCCCCACCGGTACCCGCCGAGCTCCCCGGAGCCCCGCAGCACCCGGTGGCACGGGATCAGGTAGGCGACGGGGTTTCGCCCCACCGCCGACGCCACCGCCCGGTGGGCCCGGGGTCGGCCCAGGCGCCGGGCCAGGTCGCCGTAAGCGGCCACCGCCCCTTCGGGGATGCGCAGCAGGGCCCGCCACACTTGAAGCTGGAAGTTGGTGCCCCGCAACAGGAGGCGAAGGGGCTCCCCGGTCGCGGCGCCGAGGGGGGCGAAGATCCGCGCCGCCGTGGGCGCCGTGGCAGCGTCGTCCGGCCGCAGGTCGGCCCCCGGCCAGGCGGCCCCCAGCTCCCCTACCGCGGCAGCCGCCCCGCCGGGGCCGAGGAATCCGAGCCAGCAGACCCCCCGAGTGGTGGTGGCCACCAGGGCCTCCCCGAGGGGGGTGGGGTGGACGCCGTAGCGGACGGGGATTCCCCCCCGGCGAAACTCCCCCGGGGTGAGGGCCTCCACGGTGACGAAGAGGTCGTGGAGCCGACCGGGCCCGCTCAAGCCAGCGGCAAAGGCGGCGTCGAGGACCGACGCCGAGGCCGCCAGGCACGCCTTGGCGCGGGCCACGGTGACGGCCTGGAGGAACTGCTTGGGGCTCACCCCGGCCCACCGCTGGAACAGCCGCTGGAAGTGAAACGGGCTCAGCCCGACGTGGGCGGCGACGGCGGGGAGGGAGGGTCGGTCGGCGGCGCGGGACTCGAGGAACCGGACCGCTTCGGCCACGCGCTGATAGTCTCGGGTGTCCACCGCCACTCCTTTCGCCCCCGGTTCCCTGAGGCCGCCCAGGGTACCGGCCCGAAGCCCCCGGGCCCACCCGGATCTTGCGCCGGTCCGGTGCCGGAAACGAGCGAGCCCCCTGGCCGAAACCAGGGGGCTCGCTCGTTCAAAAATGGCGGGAGCGACGAGACTCGAACTCGCGACCTCCGACGTGACAGGCCGGCGTTCTAACCGACTGAACTACGCCCCCGCGCAAACAGGATCCAGGAAACTTGGTAGGCGGAACAGGGCTCGAACCTGCGACCTCCGGCTTGTAAGGCCGGCGCTCTCCCAGCTGAGCTATCCGCCCAAGAACTCGGCGTGGCTCAGCCCACCGCGTCCTTCAGGCCCTTGCCCACCTTGAACTTGGGCGACTTCCCACCGGCGATCTCGATGGCCGTGCCCGACCGCGGGTTGCGCCCCTTGCGGGCCTTGCGCTCGGTGACGCTGAAGGTGCCAAACCCCACCAGCGTGACCTTGTCGCCCTGCTTGAGGCTCTCCGTGATGGTCTCGGTAAACGAGTCCAGGAACCGCTTGGCGGCCGCCTTGGAGGTGTTCGCCTTTTCGGCCATGACCTCGATGAGTTCCGCTTTCGTCACGGTCGGCCTCCTTCGGTGTTCGGGTCCGCGAGTGAAGCAGCCTTATAGCAGCGGCTCGCGAAGGGTGTCAAGGTCATTTCCAGCCCGCACGAGGGTCGGATTACTGGATGGAGGGAGCCGCCGTTGGCTCGCCGGTCCGGGCGTCGGTGCTCCCCGGGGGCAGGCCGAGGATCTCCTCCACCGTGCGGGGCTCGGGGCGGATCACCGAGAGGAGCGCGTCGGCCTCCAGGGCCGCTTCGAGCACCTGGTCCACGTGGTCCACGTACACCACCCGGGTGTCCTTGAGGAGGACCCGGGGGAGGTCGAGGTCGGCGAAGTCCTTCTCGTTCTCCCGGGGCAGGATCACCGTGGTCAGGTGGCCCCGGTGGGCCGCCAGGAGCTTCTCCTTGAGGCCGCCGATGGCCAAGACCCGGCCCCGCAGGGTGACCTCCCCGGTCATCGCCACGTCCCGGCGCACCGGGATGCCGGTGAGGGCCGAGGTGAGCGCCGTGGCGATGGTGATGCCCGCCGACGGCCCGTCCTTGGGGATGGCGCCCTCGGGGACGTGGATGTGGATGTCGATCTTCTGGTAGAACTCCCGCTCCAGGCCGAGGCGGTGGGCGCGGCTGCGGACGTAGGAGACCGCCGCCCGCGCCGACTCCATCATCACCTCGCCGAGCTTGCCGGTGATGGTGAGGTTGCCCTTGCCCGGCAGGAGCACCACCTCGATGCCGAGGAGCTCCCCGCCGACCTCGGTCCAGGCGAGCCCGGTGGCGTAGCCGACCTCGCTCTTCTCCTCCTTGACGCCGTACTTGTACTTGGGCGCCTTGAGGTACTTCTGCACCAGCTGCGGGGTCACCCGGTGGCGCCTGGCGCCCTCCCCGTCGGTCACCACCACCCGGGCCACCTTGCGGCAGATGCTGGCGATCATCCGCTCCAGGTTGCGCACCCCGGCTTCCCGGGTGTAGCGCCGGATGATCTCCAGAAGCGCCGTTTCGGCGAAGCGGATGTGCTCGCTGGTGAGGCCGTTGGCCGCGAGCTGCTTGGGCACCAGGTGCTTGGTGGCGATGTCGAGCTTCTCGGCCTCGGTGTAGCCGGCGATCTGGATCACCTCCATCCGGTCCTTGAGGGGCTCCGGGATGTTGGGTAGGTAGTTCGCCGTGGTGATGAAGAGCACCTTGCTCAAGTCGTAGTCGAGGTCGAGGTAGTGGTCGCTAAAGGTGTCGTTCTGCTCCGGGTCTAGGACCTCCAGGAGCGCCGAGGAGGGGTCGCCCCGGAAGTCCATGCTCATCTTGTCCACCTCGTCGAGGAGGAAGACGGGGTTCGAGCTCTTGGCCTTCTTGAGGCTCTGGAGGATCTTGCCCGGCAGCGACCCGATGTAGGTGCGCCGGTGGCCGCGGATCTGGGCTTCGTCCCGCACCCCGCCGAGGCTCAGGCGCACGAAGTTGCGGCCCGCGGCCCGGGCGATGGAGCGGGCGAGGCTGGTCTTGCCCACCCCGGGCGGCCCCACGAAGCAGAGGATGGGCGCCTTGGTGGTCCCCACGAGCTTGAGGACCGCCAGGTACTCGAGGATCCGCTCCTTGACCTCCTTGAGGCCGCAGTGGTCCTCGTCGAGCACCACCTGGGCCTGGGGGATCTCGACCACGGCGTCGGTGACCTCGCCCCAGGGCAGGTCGAGGATCCAGTCGATGTAGCCCCGCACCACGGTCGCCTCGGCGGACATGGGGGACATCATCTTGAGCTTCTGGAGCTCCTTCTTGGCCCGCTCCTTGGCCTCGTCGGGCATCTGCTTCTCGACGATGCGCTTGGCGAGCTCCCGGACCTCGTCCTGGGTCTCCTCTGGTTCCCCGAGCTCCTTTTGGATCGCCTTCATCTGTTCGTTGAGGTAGTACTCCTTCTGGGTCTTCTCCATCTGCTTTTTGACGCGGCGCTTGATCTTGTGTTCGAGCTCCAGGACCTCGGTCTCGCCCTTCATCAGCTCGTACAGCTTCTGGAGGCGGGTGACCGGGTCCTGGTCCTCCAGGAGCTCCTGCTTCACCGTCGTCTTGATTGCCAGGTGGGCCGCGATGGTGTCGGCGAGCCGGCCCGGGTCGTCGATGGCCTGGGCCGAGCTGACCAGCTCGGAGGGGAGCTTGCGGTTCATCTTGACGTACTCGGAGAACCCCTCCACCACCGACCGCATCAGGGCGCTCGCCTCCACGCCCCGGGGCGCCGCTTCGGGCAGCTCCTGGATCCGCACCAGGAAGTAGCGATCGTCGGCGAGGTAGCCCTTGAGGTTCGCCCGGCACCGCCCCTCCACCAGCACCTTCACCGTGCCGTCGGGGAGCTTGAGGAGCTGGATGATGGAGCCCACGGTGCCCACCGTGTGGATGTCGGAGGGGGTCGGTTCGTTGACCCGGGCCTCCCGCTGGCTGGCCAGGAGGATGTCCCGATCCCCGGCCATGGCTTCCTCGAGGGCCGCGATGGACTTGTCGCGGCCTACGAAGAGCGGGATCACCATGTGGGGAAAGACGACCACGTCGCGCAGGGGGATGAGGGGCAGGACTCGCTCGGCAGAGTGGGGGCGCTGGGTCATGGGCATCCGTCGCGCGGTGGGCTCAGGCGGTGCCGAGCCGACCCGCGTCTTGTTCTTCGTACAGGATGATGGGGCGTTCGCCCCGCAGGATGACGTCCTCGTTCACGACGATCTCGCGGACGTTCTTCTGGGACGGGATCTCGTACATCAGGTCGAGCATGGCGTGCTCGAGGATGGCCCGCAGCCCCCGGGCCCCGGTGTTGCGGCGCAGCGCCTCGACGGCGATAGCCTTGAGGGAGCCGTCGGTAAAGGACAGGGCGACGTCCTCCAGGTCGAAGAGCTTCTTGTACTGCTTGATCAAGGCGTTTTTTGGCTCCCGCAGGATGCGCACCAGGGCCGGCTCGTCGAGCTCGTGGAGGGGCGCGTGGATGGGGAGGCGCCCCACGAACTCCGGGATCATGCCGAACTTGATCAGGTCCTGGGGCTGGGCGCTAGCCAAAAGCCCCTCCTCGCGCTTCTGCTTGGCGCTCTTGACCGCGGCGCCAAAGCCGATGGCCTTCTGGCCGATGCGCTGCTCCACGATGTCTTCGAGGCCCACGAAGGCCCCCCCGCACAAGAACAGGATGTTCTTGGTGTCGATCTTGATGTAGTCCTGCTGGGGGTGCTTGCGCCCGCCCTTGGGCGGCACGCTCGCCACCGTCCCCTCGAGGATCTTGAGGAGCGCCTGCTGCACCCCCTCGCCACTCACGTCTCGGGTGATGCTGGGCCCCTCGGTCTTTTTGGCGATCTTATCGATCTCGTCGATGTAGACGATGCCCTTCTGGGCCTTCTCCACGTCGTAGTCGGCGTGCTGCAGGAGGCTCAAGATGATGTTCTCGACGTCCTCGCCCACGTAGCCGGCCTCGGTGAGGCTGGTGGCGTCGGCCATGGCGAAGGGCACCTTGAGGAGGCGCGCCAGGCTCTGGGCCAAGAGGGTCTTGCCGCACCCGGTGGGGCCCATCAGGAGGATGTTGGACTTCTCCAGCTCCACCTCGTCCCCGGGCCGCCCCCCGGCCTGGTGGATGCGCTTGTAGTGGTTGTACACCGACACCGAGAGGATCTTCTTGGCGCGTTCCTGGCCGATGACGTACTGGTCGAGGAAGTTCTTGATCTCGGTGGGAGAGGGGAGATGGTCCGGAAGACCCTCCGCCGGCCCCCCCTCCTCGGCGATGATGTCGTTGCACAGGGTGATGCACTCGTCGCAGATGTAGGCCGTGGGGCCGGCGATCAGCTTGCGCACGTCCTCCTGGCCCTTGCCGCAGAACGAGCAGTACAACCCGCTGCCCTTGCCTTTCCTGGAGTTCACGTGGGCTCTCCCCTGGGCCTCAGCCGCCCTTGTCCGGCGCGTGCTTTTCGATCACCCGGTCGACGATACCATAGGCCCGGGCTTCCTCACCATCCATGAAGAAATCCCGCTCGGTGTCGCGGCCGATGGCGCCGAGCTCCCGCCCCGTGTGGCGCGCCATGATCCCGTTGAGGCGTTCCCGCAGCCGCAGGATCTCCCGGGCGTGGATCTCGATGTCGGTGGCCTGGCCCTGGAAGCCCCCCAGGGGCTGGTGGATCATGATGCGGGCGTGGGGCAGGGCCCACCTCTTGCCCGGGGCGCCGGCCGCCAGAAGCAGGGCCCCCATGCTCGCCGCCTGGCCCATGCACAGGGTGCTGACGTCGGGCCGAACGTACTGCATGGTGTCGTAGATGGCAAGGCCGGCGGTCACCAGCCCCCCGGGGGAGTTGATGTACAGGAAGATGTCCGCGCTCGGGTCCTCGGACTCCAGGAAGAGGAGCTGGGCGATCACCAGGTTCGCCACGTGGTCGTCCACCGCCGACCCGAGGAAGATGATCCGATCCTTGAGCAGCCGCGAGTAGATGTCGTAGGCGCGCTCGCCCCGGCCGGTCTTCTCCACCACGAAGGGCACCAGGCTACTCATCGGCGGCACCCCCGGGAAGGGCGTCGATCTCGGTCACCGTCGACACCGCGACCACGGCGTCGAGGACCTTCTGCTCCAGGAGCGAGCTCTTCAGGCTCTCCAGCCGGTCATCCACCGCGAAGAAGGCGCGGATGGCGCTGAGGTCTCGTCCGTCCGCTTCGGCGATCGCCGCGAGGCGGGCCTCCACGTCGGCCTCGGTGACCTCCACCCCCTGGCTCTCGGCCAGGGCCCGCATCAGAAACGCCCAGCGCACGGCGCGCTCGGCGGCCCGCCAGTGGCCCTCCTGGATCTCCGGCCGATCCAGGCCCATGGCTTCGGGGTCCAGGCCGCGCTGGCGGATCTCCCGGCGCATCCGCTCGACGCCGTAGGCCTGCTGGGAGCGCACCATGGACTCGGGCACCTCGAAGGGATTCTGGGCCAGGAGCACGTCGATCACCGCTTCCCGAAACCGCTGCTCGGCCCGCTGGCCCTGCTCGGCCTCCAGCGCCCCCCGAATCCGCTCCCGCAGCGCCTCGACGGTGTCCACCCCGGCGACCTCGTGGGCGAAGTCCGCGTCCACCTCGGGCAGCTGACGGACCTTGACTTCCTTCACGTCGATCCGGAAGGCGGCCCCCTTCCCCGCCAGCTCCGTCGCGCGGTAGTCCTCGGGGAAGGTCACCTCCACCGTGCGCGTCTCGCCGGCAGACGCCCCCAGCAGCCCCTCCTCGAAACCGGGGATGAACATGCCCGAGCCGATGGTTAGCGTGCGGTCGGTGCCCTTGCCCCCCGGGAAGGGCACGCCGCCGACGGCGCCCTCGAAGTCGATGGTGACCATGTCACCCACCGCCACCGGGTGATCCGCCGGGGCCGGCGCGTAGGTGGCCCGCTGGTGCCGCACCGCCTCCAGGCGCGCCTCCACCTCCGGCTCCTCCACCCGCACCCGCTCCTTCTGGAAGGCGAGCCCGCGGGGGTCCCGGGGCTCCACCTGGGGACGTACGTCCACCACCGCGGTGTAGGAGAGCCCCGCCTCGGCGGATTCCGACTGGATCTCGATCTCGGCATCGGACACCACCTGGACCTGGTGGTCTCGGAGAGCCTGGATGTAGGTCTTCTCCACCACCCGGCCGACGATGTCGGCGCGGACCCGCTCGCCGTAGAGCCGACGGATGACCGACAGCGGGGTCTTGCCCTTGCGAAAGCCGCGGACTGCTGCGGTCCGCTGCAACTCCCCCAGGGCCGCGCCCTCCTCTCGGGCGATTTCTTCGGGGGGCACCTCGACGACCAGGCGGGTCTTGACGGGGCTGATCGCCTCCAGCTGGACTTTCATGGGCGCGTCTCCTCTGGGAGCGGCCGCTCGGGGCGGCCGCCGCAAGCACGGGATGGGGCCGTGGGGCCGGTCTCGACGTCGGGGGGGATGGTATCGGCAGGGGTCTTTGCGGGCAAGTTGAAATGGTGCGAGAGGGGGGACTCGAACCCCCACGGTTCCCCGCTGGATCCTAAGTCCAGTGCGTCTGCCAGTTCCGCCACTCTCGCCGGGGTGTCTAGGGAAGTGGTGAGCCGTGGAGGAATCGAACCTCCAACCTACTGATTAAGAGTCAGTTGCTCTGCCAGTTGAGCTAACGGCCCACTCGGTCCCCTAAGGGAGCGGTACTGTACGCGCGGCGGGGCGCCGTGTCAATCGGCGAGTTGCCGCGTCAGTAGCCGCCCCCGGCTCGGTGCCCCGGGGCGGCTGCTCTAAAGTGCCGGGGGCCGAGGGCCGATCAGTGGGCCACGAGGGAGACGCCATGAACCATCGCCGCCGCACCCGGGTCGATGCCCGCAAGAATGTCACCGTCTCTTGGGCCGCAGGTAGCTCCGGAGGCGAGTTGACCAACCTGAGCCTCAAGGGCTGCCTGGTCCTCGGGTGCACCGCGCTGCCGAGGGACGGGGAAGCGGTGAAGGTGGTGATTCACCTGGAACCCGACGCCCGGGAGCTCGACGTCGAGGTCCTCGCCCAGGTGGTGCGGGGGGACGAGCGGGGACTCGCCCTGGACTTCACCGAGGTCCCCGCCGAGAGCTTCCAACACCTCTTCTGCCTGGTGCAGTACAACGCCCCGGACCCCGATCAGATCGAAGAAGAGCTCGCTCGGTCGGCCTTTGGGGCGCCCGAACCCTAATCCGCGCCTCCGGCACCGTCGGCCACGGGGAGGGTCCCGGCGGGGCCATCCCCAGAGGTGGACGGGGAGCGGGGCGGGAGCCTCAGGAGGGCTTGCGGAAGAGGGCGTCGAGGGCGGCCCGCGCCCCCGCCTTGGGGTCTCCCCCCGGGGCCGGTCGGCCACCGAGGCGGAAGAAGTCGCAGAAGTTCGCCCGCTCCTTGTCCATCACCCGGTCGGCCTGGGGCTCCCGGCAGTCGTTGTACTGCCCCGGGGCGTAAAAGGCGCACTGGACGCAGGCCCGCAGGTCGGCCCCGCAGCCGGGGCAGGTGTCCCGCCGACCCGGCGCCGCCGCGGCCACGGCGCCGCCGCAGCGCGAACACGTCACGGGCGTTCTCGGGTGCTTCGGCAAAAAGCGGGCGCGGTCACGGCTCGGCGATCCGCTCGGTCCAGCCGTAGGGGTCGGGCGCCTCCCCCCACTGGATCGCGGTCAGGCGCCGGTACAGCTCGGAGACCACCGGGCCGACCTTGCCGTCGCGGCAGTATACGTGCTCGCGGTCGCCGTTGACGATCGCCTCCACGGGGGTGATGGCGGCCGCCGTCCCGAGGCACCCCGCTTCGTCGAAGGTGGCCAGCTCCTCCAGGGCCACGGGCCGGGTCTCGACCGTCAGTCCCATGTCCTGGGCGATCTGGCGAACGCTCAGGTTGGTGATGCTCGCCAGGATCGACGGGCTCGCCGGGGTGACGTAGCGGTTGCCGATGATGGCGAAGAAGTTGGAGGAGCCGGACTCGTCGAGGTACTTCTTCTCGCGGCAGTCCAGGTAGAGCACCTCGGAGTACCCCTTGACCTTGGCGGCGGTGGTCGCCCGCAGCCCCGCGGCGTAGTTGCCCCCGCACTTCACGTCCCCCACGCCCCCCGGGGCGGCCCGGTCGATCTCGGCCTCCACGATCAGGCGCACCGGGGTGAACCCCGCCTTGTAGTAAGGCCCCACGGGGGTGACGAAGGTCAAAAACAGGTACTCCTGGCTCGGCTTCACCCCGACCTCGGCGCTCACCCCCAGGAGCAGCGGCCGAACGTACAAGCTGGCGCCGCTGCCGTAGGGCGGCACGAAGCGCCGGTTGGCCCGCACCACCCGGTGCACGGCTTCTCGGAACAGGGGTTCGGGGACCGGCTCCATCAGCAGCTTGCGAGCGGAGCGCTGGAAGCGCCGGGCGTTCTCGTCGAGGCGAAAGGTCTGCAACCGGCCGTCGGGCCGCTCGAAGACCTTGAGGCCTTCGAAGATCTCCTGCCCGTAGTGCAGGCAGGTGGACGCCATGTGGAGCGGCAACATCTCCTCGGCGGTGAGGTCGCCCTCGCACCAGCGTCCGTTGCGGAACCAGTGGCGAAGGTTCCGGTCGGTCTTGACGTAAGCGAAGGGGAGGTTCGCGAAGTCCAGGTCGGCGCGCTGCATGGGCTCTCCTGTAAAGCCGGGGGCAAACGGGAGGTGCATGGTAGCGCTCCGAAACGGGGTTGCGCAAGCCCGAGCCTTTTCCAACG
>JBBIIA010000043.1:0-28117 GCA_037446775.1 Deltaproteobacteria bacterium | reverse complement strand
GCTATTGGCTGTTGGCCGTTGGCGGTTGGCAGCAGACCAACAACTGACAACGGACAACGCCCCCCCCCTACTTTTCCACCACCAACGCCACCGCGCCGCCGCCGCCGAGGCACAGGGTGGCGAGGCCCCGCTTCGCGCCCCGGCTCGCCATGGCGTACAAGAGGGTGGTGAGCACCCGGGCGCCGCTGGCACCGATGGGGTGGCCGAGCGCGATGGCGCCGCCGTTGACGTTGACCTTGGCCCAGTCCCAGCCGAGCTCCCGGCCGTCGGCCAGGGCCTGGGAGGCGAAGGCCTCGTTGGCCTCGATCAGGTCGAAGTCCTCGTTCTTGTAGCCGCCCTTGGCCATCACCTTGCGCACCGCGTCGATGGGGGCAAAGAAGACGTCCTTGGGCTCCCGGTGGGCCGAGCCGTACTCCCGGATCGCCGCGAGGACGGTCAGCCCGTTGGCCTGGGCGTACTGCCGGGTCGTCACCACCACCGCGCTGGCGCCGTCGGTGAGGCCCGGGGCGTTGCCCGCCGTGACGATGCCGTCCTTTTGGAAGGCGGGCCGCAGGGCGGCTAGGCTCTCGGCGGTGGTCTGGCCCTTCACCGACTCGTCGGCGTCGATCACCTTGGGGGGGCCCTTCTTCTGGGCGATCTCCACCGGGACGATCTCGGACTTGAACCGGCCCGCGGCCGTCGCGGCGGCGGCCTTCTGCTGGCTGGCGGCGGCGAACTCGTCCAAGTCCTGGCGGGTGAGCCCCGCCTTCTGGGCGGTGTATTCGGCCAGGTTCCCCATGTGGACGTTGTTGAAGGCGCACCACAAGCCGTCGTGGATCATGGCGTCTTCGGTAGCAAAGTTGCCCATGCGCACGCCGGAGCGGAGGTTGCGCTGCAGGTGTGGCGCCGTGGACATGCTCTCCATGCCGCCGGCGACCACCACCTCGGCGTCCCCCAGGGCCACGGCCTGGGCCGCGAGCATCACGGCTTTCAGGCCCGACCCGCACACCTTGTTGATGGTGAAGGCGTTCACCGAGGAGGGGAGGCCCCCCTTCAGGGTCGCCTGGCGGGCGGGGTTCTGGCCGAGGCCGGCCGCCACCACGTTGCCCATGATGCACTCGTCGATGGCCGCCGGGTCGACCCCGGCGCGGCGCACCGCTTCCTTGATGGCGAGACCGCCGAGATCGGTGGCGGAGAGGGCGGAGAGGCTGCCCAGATAGCTCCCGATGGGGGTGCGGCAGGCGGACACGATGACGGTTTCACGTCGGCACACGGTTCAGCTCCTCCTCCGCCGCCCGGGGGCAGCGGGAACGCGGTGCGAGGCCCATCACCGGCGATGGGCCTCGAAGAGAACGGCTAGGACCCTGGTGCCGCCCTGGGCCTTGAGGCGGTGCGGCACCTGGGCATTGTAGTACAGGCTGTCCCCCGGGCCGAGCTCGAGGCGCTTGTCCCCGTACTCCACCGCCAGCCCGCCCCCCATGACGTACAGGAACTCCTCCCCGTCGTAAGGGAGTTCCTTCAAGGAGAAGTCGGCTGGCTCCCCGCACTCGATCAGGTACGGGCTCATGGAGCGGTCTTCGAGCCCGTGGGCCAGATCCCGATACGGCAGGGTGTGGGGCAGCTCGTTTCGCTGGACCCGCGCCCCACGGCCACCCCGGGTGAGGACGAAGTCCTCCCGCTCCACCGCCTCCTGCTGGAAGAACGCGCCGATCTTTACCCCCAGGGCCTCGGCCAGGTTCCACAGGGTCGAGATGGAGGGCGAGACGATGTTGTTCTCCACCTGGGACAGCATGGCCGGGCTGAAGCCCGTCCGCTCGGCAAGCTCCTTGCTGGTCATGCCCCGCTGCTTCCGGAGCTCCTTGATCGTCCCCCCCAGGTTGAGGAGCTCGAGGACGGGTTTCTTCATCGGGACCGCGCCACCCCCAGCCACCTCTTCAGGCGGGCTAAACTGGATTCAGTAAAGCTGAAGCGGCGCCAACGGTAAGGAAAATCCTGGGGCCCGTCAAGGGTCAAGGAACGTCCCGCCGGTCGGCCCCGCGCCGGGTCGGCCCTCCAGAATCGGCTCAAACAACCCGAGCGATTTTAGAACAGACCCGGCCCAACGGCAGACCCAAACCCTCGCAAAATCAGCACGTTGCAGCCCCACGCGCGGGGCCATGGTTTTCCCAAGGCCCAGGCGGAAATCGAGGAGCACCCTCGAAACGGCGGTTTAGGTTGACGGGTGGAGGGGGGGGCCGGGGCGGCTAGGCGGGGTGGAGCCCCGCCCGCACCAGGAGCACGGGCACGGGCGAGCGCTGCATCACCCGGTGGGCGGTGGTGCCGAGGAGGATCTCGCCCACGGTGGAGTGCCCGTGGGAACCCATGACGATGAGGTCGGCCCCCAGGCGCCCAGCTTCGGCGAGGATCGCCTCCCCGGGGCGCCCCTCCACCACCCGCACCGACGCCACCCGGTCGGCGGCGCCGGGGTCCGCCGCGCCCTCGGCCGCCCCGAGGGCCTCGAGCCGACGGCGGAGCTCTCCCAGCACCTTCTCCCGGCCGGCCTGGTGGAGGGCGTCGCTCTGCTCCTTGGGGAGGTACAGCTCCACCATGCTCTTGGCGAAGGACCCCAAGGGCTCCACGGCGTGGAGCACGTGGATCTTGGCCTCGTACCGACGGGCGAGGCTCAAGGCGTAGCGGAACGCCTCCGCCGAGCGCGGGGAGAGGTCGGTGGCGTACAGGATGGTTCGGAACTCGGGCGACATGGGTAGGCCCTCCGTCGTCGGCAAGGGTTCGAGACGCCCCCCTACCCTACCGCTCGGCCGGGCCCCCGCAAGCCCGGCCCTCACCCTTCGGGGAGCATCTTCCCGGGGTTCAAGATCCCCTGGGGGTCCAGGGCGTCCTTGAGGCGACGCATGTACCCCAGGGCGATCCCGTGCTCGGCCTCCACGAAGGGGAGCTTGCCCACCCCGACCCCGTGCTCCCCGGTGCAGGTGCCGCCCACCGCGAGGCTGTGCTCGACCACCGTGCGGTTGACCCGCTGCACCCCGGCCTTGGCGGCGCCGTCCGTGGCGTCGTACATCAAGCCGAGGTGGAGGTTGCCGTCCCCCGCGTGGCCCCAGAAGAACCCCGTGGCGCCCTCCCGGGCCACCGCTTCCTTGGCCTTGTCCACCATCTCGGCGTAGCGGCTGATGGGGACGCAGGTGTCCACCAGGAGCACGGTCTTGCCCGGGTGGTTGCGCTTGATCGACTCCAGGGCCCCGTGGCGGACCTCCCACAGGCGCACCCGCTCGTCGGCGCCGACGCCCTTCTCGATCTTGAGGGCGCCGTGCTCCTCAAGCACCGCCTCCACCAGCTCGAACTGGCTCTCCAGGGCCGACTGGTTGACGTTGTGGAACTCCAAAAAGAGCATGGGCTTCTCGTCCAGGCTCATCTTCTGGTCGCGATTGATCTCGGCGACCACCGCCTCGTCCATGAGCTCCAGGGCGGCCGGGTTCAAGCCGTAGCGGATGGTGTCGCTCACCGCTTCGCACGCCGCGTGCACCGTGGGGAAGGTGGCCACCACCGTCAGGTACTCGGGGGGCAGGCCCTTGAGTCGGAGGGTCGCCCGGGTGGCGATCCCCAGGGTCCCCTCGCTGCCGATCATCAGGCGCAGGAGGTCATACCCCGAGGAGCTCTTGATGGCGCGGCTGCCGAGCTTGAGCACGTCCCCCTGGGCGGTCACCACCTCCAGGCCGAGGACACAGTCCCGGGTAGCCCCGTAGGCGACCGTGCGCACCCCCGAGGCGTTGTTGCCGATCATGCCCCCCAGGCTCGCCCACGCCCCCGGGTCCGGGGGGAAGAACAACCCGAAGTGCCGCAGTTGGTTGTTCAGCTCCCGGTACTGGATGCCCACCTCCACGTCCACCTGGAGGTCCTTCTCGCGCACCTCCAGAACCCGGTTCATCTCGTTGAAATCCAAAACGATTCCCCCCTTCACCGGGATGGGGTTGCCCTCGAGGCTAGTACCGGCGCACCACGGGGTGACCGCGTAGCCCCGTTCCCCGGCGAGCTTCACCACCGCCACCACATCGGCGGTGGTCTGGGGCCACACCACCACGTCGGGCCTACGGGGCTCGTGGTAGCTCTCGTCCTTGGCGTGGAGGTCGAGGTTCGACGCTCCGGTGGAGACGTGGCTTTCGCCGACGAGTTGCTTGAGGATCGCCACGTCCTCGGCGGTCACGGGGGGATAGGTTCTCATCGCTGTCCTCGCGAGGCCGGCCCCCGAGGGATGCCGACCCCTGGCAGGTGGTAGGCGGTCAGCCTCCCCCCGCCGCGGCGGGGGCGCCAGGTTGCCGCCCAGGGTCTGGATCATTGATCTGACCACGCTTATAGACCGCCGTTTGGAGGGGAGTCAAGGGGCATGTCGGCCGTGCCCGAAACCAAGCGCCCGCAGCCCCTGGGGCGGGAAGCGGTGGCGCGACGGGGCGACCGGTCGGCGGCGCCAAAGGGGCGGCGGCCGAGGGGAGCTCCACCAGGGGAAGGGGCGAAAGCGGCTCGGCTAGCCGACTCCCGTGCTCGGCAAGGCCGTCGGGTGGAGGGCGACGCGATGCAGCGCGCCGACGCGGTTGGGTCGGTACTCCGGGACGATTTCGCCCAGCTTCTGGACGACCAAGTCCTCGTCCCCCTTGCGCACGGCGAACTTCAGCTCTTGGAGGGCGCGCACCACCAAGGGCAACTCCTCTTGCTTCGCGTTGGCGACCAGGATCTTCCGGTGCTCGGTGGGCTTGATCCCTTCGCCCTCGATCAGGAGTTCCTCGAAGAGCTTCTCCCCCGGCCGCAGCCCCGTGAACTGGATCCGGATGTCCGCGTAGGGCTCGAGCCCCGAGAGCCGGATGAGTTCCTCGGCGAGCCCCAGGATCTTCACCGGCTCCCCCATGTCGAGCAGAAAGATCTCCCCGCCGCTGCCCATGCTTCCCGCCTGCAGCACCAACTGGGAGGCCTCCGGGATCGTCATGAAGTAGCGGATCACCTCCGGATGGGTCACGGTGACCGGCCCGCCTCGACGGATCTGCTCCTGGAAAAGGGGCACGACGCTGCCACTGGACCCCAGCACGTTGCCGAAGCGAACGGTCACGAAGTCGGTCCGGCTCTTGGCGTTGAACGCCTGAACGAAGATCTCGGCGACCCGCTTGGAGGCGCCCATGACGTTGGTTGGATTGACCGCTTTGTCGGTCGAAATCATCACAAACCGCTCGACACCCACCGAGTCGGCCGCCTCGGCGAGGTTTCGGGTGCCGAACACGTTGGTCTTGACCGCCTCGGCGGGGTGGTGCTCCATCATCGGCACGTGCTTGTACGCTGCGGCGTGAAAGACCACCTCGGGGAGGGTGCGCTGGAAGAGGTCGAAGACCTGATCCCGGTCCCGGACATCCGCGATGATCGGGGAGACCCGCTGGTCGGGGAAGAGGCGCTCAAGCTCCAGGGAGATGCTGTGGAGCGGGGTCTCCGCGAGTTCGACGAGGAACAGCTCCCGCGGCTCGAAGCGCCCCAGCTGCCGACAGATCTCGCTGCCGATGGAGCCGCCGGCCCCCGTCACCAGGACCCGGCGGCCGGTGAGGTAGCTCGCGATGCGGTCGGTGTCCAGGCGCACCGGGTCTCGGCTGAGCAGGTCCTCGAGGTTGACGTCCCGAATCTGGGACGCCAGCATGCGAGGATCGAGCATATCGGTGAGGGGGGGCAGCATCTGAACCGCGATCTCCGCCTCCTGGCAGAGGTGGACCACGTCTCGGATGAGCTTGGGCGGCGCCGAGGGGATGGCGATGACGACCTTCTGTACCGCCTGGTGCTTGGCCAGCCGGCGTAGGTCGCGGATCGGGCCGAGCACCGGCACCTCGTTCACCCGCCCGCCCACCTTGCCCGGATCGTCATCGAGAAATCCCAGCACGTGGAAGTCCAACTCCCGGTTGCGCTTGATCTCCTGGAGCAGCATCTGGCCGGCCGATCCGGCGCCCACGATGAAGATGGGCACCCCCTTGTTTTCCCGCCGCGCGTACACCCGCTCTTGAAACAGCCGCCAAGCCAGGCTGCGGGCCATGATGAAGCCGTTGAGGAAGAGCCACGCGAGGACCGGCACGCTCCGGGAGTACCCCTCGGTGTGGAGGGCGAACACGGCGAGGACCGTGCTCACGAGGCTGGCGACGAAGACCGTCTTGCCGATATGAAGGACATCGGGGATGGAGGCGTAACGCCACAGCCGCCGGTAGAACCCGGCGGCGACGAAGAAGGCCGGCTGGACGAGGACCGAGATGCCGAGCCCGATCCCCAGGGGATAGAGTTGGCTGGAGGGGATGCTTCCCTCGAAGCGCACCACGTAGGCGAGGAGATGGCTCAGCGCGATGAACGCGATGTCCACAGGGAGGAGGAGCAGCCGCCGATATCGAACCATGGCACCCCCCAAGGTAGCCTCAAGTGTACACACCGATTTCCGGGAGCCCCCACGGGCCGACCGACGCTGCCGTCTGGCCCCGCCGCAGGGCTTTTCTATCACGAAAGGCCAAGAAGATCCATGGGCGACTTGGAATCCCGAGCCCCCGGGCAATCGCCTCCCCTTGGCTTTGCATCCCGCCACGCTGCGATCCGGTCAAGAACCCTCCATCGCTCCCCTCACCACCCTCACCGTCCGAGCCAGATCCTCGTCGGTCATGGCCGTGCCCGAGGGCAGGCACAGCCCCCGGGCGAACAGGTCGTCGGCGACGGCGCCGCCCCGGAGCCGGCAGCCGGCGAACACCGGCTGCCGGTGCATGGGCTTCCAGACCGGGCGGGCTTCGATGTTCTCCGCCTCGAGGGCCAGCCGGACCGCCTCGGGTTTGGCGCCACAGGCCCCCGGGTCCAGGAGCGCCACGGTCAGCCACCGGGTCCCCCGGCCGTAAGCCGCCTCGGGCATGAACGCGACGCCCGGCAGGTCCCCCAGGGCCGCCCGATACCCGTCGAAGATCTCGCGTTTGCGGCGCACCCGGTCCTCGAGTGCCCGGAGCTGCCCTCGCCCGATGGCGGCCAACACGTTGCTCATCCGGTAGTTGTACCCCACCGTCGAATGCTCGTAGTGGGGCGCCGGGTCGCGAGCCTGCTGGGAGAGGAACCGGGCCCGATCGATCAGGTCCCGGTCGTCGGAGCAGAGCATCCCGCCCCCCGAGGTGGTGATGATCTTGTTGCCATTAAACGAGTACACCGCGGCCCGGGCCCCCTTGCCCGCGTGCCTCCCCTTGTACACGGTCCCCACGGCCTCGGCGGAGTCGGTCACCACCGGCACGCCGTAGGGCGCGCAGACCGCCAGGATCCGGTCCAGGTCGCAGCTCTGTCCGTACAGGTCCGTGGGCACCACGGCCCTGGGCAGCTTACCCCGCCGGGCGCCGTCGGCGAGCTCCTCGGCTAGGAGCTCCGGGTCCATGTTCCAGCTCGCCCGGTCCGCGTCGATAAACACCGGGGTAGCCCCCTGGAAGGTCACCGGCGTCACGCTGCCGATGAAGGTGAGCGTCGACGCCACCACCTCGTCTCCTGGCCCCACGCCCAGGAGCCGCAGGGCCAGGTGCATGGCGGCGGTGCCGCTCGACAGCGCCACCGCGTGGCCGATGCCGGTGTAGGCGGCGAACTCGGCCTCGAAGGCATCGACCATCGGGCCCAGGGGCGCGATGTAGTTCGAGGCAAACGCCTCGTGGACCAGCCGGATCTCCTCACCCGACAGGTGGGGCGGGGACAAGAACAGCCGCTTGGGCAGGGTCATGGTGGCGACTCGTGATCGGTGATCGGTGATTGGTGATTGGTGATTGGTGATTGGTGATTGACGATTGGTGATTGACGATTGGTCACCGGTCACTGGTCACCGGTCACTGGTCACCGGTCACTGGTCACCGGTCACTGGTCACTGGTCACTGGTCACTGGTCACCGGTCACCGGTCACCGGTCACCGGTCACCGGTCACCGGTCCGGCAGCCACCCTGACGATCGTTCGGCCGCGGTGCTTGCCGACGAGCATCCGATCGATGCAGCCGCCGAGGCCGTCCAGGTCGGTCTCCGCCACCCCTTCCTCCCGGTGGGGGAGTCGCCACTCGGTGGCCAGCTTCGCCCAGACCTTGCGGCGAGAGGGCATGGGGCAGTTCTGGGAGTCGATGCCGACCAGGGTCACCCCGCGCAAGATAAAGGGGAAGACGTTCAGGGGGAGCTCGGGAGATGCCACGTTGCCACAGCAGGTGACGGCGCCGGCCAGATCCACCGACTTGACGGTCGTCGCCAGGAGCGGCCCGCCCACCGTGTCCACCGCCCCGGCCCAGCGCCCCTTGAGCAGGGGCCGACCGCTGGTGTCGGTGGCGTCCTCGATGGAGATCACCTCGGCGGCGCCGATCTCCCGCAGGTAGTCGGCCTCGTCCACCACGCCGTTCACCGCCACCACCCGGTAGCCGAGCCGCACGAGGAGGCTCACCGCCAGGCTTCCGACCCCCCCGGTGGCGCCGGAGACCAGGATATCCCCCGAATCCACCGGGACGAGCTCGGTCAGCCGCAGGACGGAGAGGGCCGCCGTGAAGCCCGCCGTCCCGTAGCTCATCGCCTCCCGCGCGCCGAACTCCCGGGGCATGGGAACGACCCACGCCGCCGGGACTCGGATAAACTCGGCAAACCCCCCGTCGGTGTTCATGCCGAGGTCGTAGCTGGTGACGATCACCCGGTCCCCGGGGGCGAAGTCGGGGTTCGCACTCGCCGCCACCACCCCGGCGGCGTCGATGCCGGGGGTATGGGGGTAGCGCCGGGTGACCCCCTTGTTGCCGGTGGCGGAGAGGGCGTCTTTGTAGTTCAGGGAGGAGTAGCTCACCCGGACTAGCACCTCGCCGGGCGGCAACTCGTCGAGCCGCCGCTCCACCACGGCGCGTTCATAGGTCCCGGCTGGGGTCTCGGTCACCCGAAGAGCTCGAAATCGCTGGTCGCCCACGGCGCCCTCCTGGGATGGAGTGGTTCGTCGGTCACCGGTCGGCGAGGCGCCCCGCCAGCTCCTCGCTGGGCACCTCCCCGTCCCGCGGCCGGCGACGGGTGCGGGGGAGGGGCGGCCCGCGGGGCTACCCCCCCGGCGCCCGGTACATGTCGTCGATCAGGTCGCGGAAGGCGGCGTGCACCTGGGCGCGCTTGACCTTGAGGGTGGGGGTGACCTCGCCGTCCTCCTCGTACAGCTTCTTCGGCAGGATCCGAAACGCCTTGATCTGCTCCACCCGGGAGAGGCCGACGTTGACTTGGTCGACCTCCCGCTGGACGAGCGCCACCACCTCGGGCCGCTGGGTCAGGTCGCGGTAGGTGGCAAACGGCACCCGGTGGTCCTGGGCGAACTGGGCCACGTTCTCCTCGTCGATGAGCACCAGGCAGGTGACGTAGCGCCGCCGGTCCCCAACCACCACGGCGTCGTTCACGTAGGGGCTGAACTTGAGCTGGTTCTCGATGTACTGGGGGGCGATGTTCTTGCCCGCGGCGTTGACGAAGATGTCCTTCTTCCGGTCGGTGATCTTTAAAAACCCCTCGGCGTCGAGCTCCCCCACGTCCCCCGAGCGGAGCCACTCGCCGTCCAGGGCCTCGGCCGTGGCCTGGGGCTGGTTCCAGTAGCCCCTAAACACCCCGGGGGAGCGCACCAGGATCTCACCGTCGTCGGCAATTTGCACCTCGACGCCGGTGAGCGGCTGGCCCACGGTGCCCAGGCGCACCCGGCCGGCCCGGCTGACGCAAGTGACCCCGGTGCCCTCGGTCTGGCCGTAGCCCTCCACTAGGTTCACCCCCAGGGCCTGGAAGAACCGGAGCACCTCGGGGCTAATCGGCGCGGCGCCGGAGTACGCCACCCGCATCCGCTCGAACCCCAGGCGCTCCTTGAGCTTGCGGAAGACCGCCAGGTGCGCCAGCGCCCGGAGGAGCCCGAGCCACCCGGGCACGGGGCGGCCCCCCAGGCGCCGGTCGGCCCAGCGGGTGCCGGCCCAGAGGGCCGCGCCAAAGGCGGCCCGCTTGAACCAGGTGGCCTCGGCCATGCGGAGCCGCACCGCCGAGGCGTACTTCTCCCAGATGCGGGGCACCGCGTAGCCCACGGTGGGGGACACCTCCACCATGTTGTCGGTGACGGTGTCGGGCCCCTCGACGAAGTTCACGGTGTAGCCCACGGTGACGTGGGCCAAGACCGTGAACAGCCGCTCGAAGATGTGGCACAGGGGCAGAAACGACAGCACCTCGTCCCGGTCGTCGACCGGGTTGTCGCGGGTGATCGCCTCGCCCATCCAGGCCACGTTGCCGTGGGTGAGCATGGCGCCCTTGGGGGGGCCGGTGGTGCCCGAGGTGTAGATGAGGAGCGCCAGGTCCCCGGGCCCGACCGCGTCGATCCGCCGGTCCACCAGGCCGGGGTCTACAGCCAGGGCCGCCTCGCCCTCGGCCAGGAGGTCGGCCCACGCCGTCACCGCCGGGTCGCGAAAGCCCCTGAGGCCCTTCAGGTCCCAGACGACCACCCGGAGCTCCGGCGCCCGGTCCCGGAAGGCGAGCCACTTGTCGAGCTGCTCCTCGTTTTCGAGGAACAGGAGCCGGGCCCCGGAGTCGGCCACCACGTACTCCACCTGGCCCGCGGCGCTGGTGGTGTAGATGCCGACAGACACCCCGCCGGCGCACAGGGTGCCGAGGTCGGCGGCCACCCACTCGGGCCCGTTTTCCCCCAGGATCGCCACCCGGTCGCCGGGGGCGAGCCCCCGGGCCGCGAGCGCCGCGGCCACCCGACGGGCGTTCTCGAAGTACTCGGCCCAGGTGAGGTCGCGCCACAGGCCCCGCCGCTTGTGGCGCGCCGCCACCCGGCCGGGCCGGGCCCGGGCCTGGTCCCGGAGCCGCCGGGGGATGGTGGGCGCGCTCACCGCCACGCCCGCCGGCGCTTCCAGCGCTGGTAGCCCTTGGCCGAGGCCTCAGCCCGCACCCCCAGGTAGAACTCCTGCACGTCGCGGTTCGTAAGGAGCTCGGCCGCCGGGCCCTGGAGCACGAACCGGCCGCTCTCCAGCACCAGCGCGGTGTCGGCCACCCCCAGGGCCATGCGGGCGTTTTGCTCCACCAGGAGCACGGTCACCCCCTCGGCCCGGATGCGGCCGATGATGGCGAAGATCTCCCGCACCAGCAGCGGCGAGAGCCCCAGGGACGGCTCGTCGAGCAAGAGCAGCCGGGGCCGGGCCATCAGAGCCCGGCCCACGGCGAGCATCTGCTGCTCGCCCCCCGAGAGGGTGCCGGCCCACTGGCCCCGCCGCTCCCGGAGCACCGGAAAGTACCCGTACACCCGGTCCAGGTCCGCCGCCACCCCGGCCCGGTCCCGGCGGAGAAAGGCGCCGATCCGCAGGTTCTCGGCCACGGTGAGCTCGCGAAACACCTCCCGGCCCTCGGGCACTAGCCCCACGCCGAGCCGCACCACCTCCTCGGCGTCGAGGCCGTCGATGCGCCGGCCGTCGAGCTCCACCGTGCCCTTGTCGGGCTGGTCCTCGATGAGCCCCATCACGGTGCGAAGGATCGTGGTCTTGCCGGCGCCGTTCACCCCCAGGATGGCGGTAATCGACCCCTCCTCCACCCGGAGCGACGCCCCCCGCACGGCGCACACCCGGCCGTAGTAGGTCTCGATGTTTCGCACCTCAAGAAGCGGCGGCACTCGGCTCGTCCTCCCCCAGGTAGGCCCGGAGCACCTCCGGGTGGCGCCGCACCTCCGCCGGGGTGCCCTCGGCGATGGCCTCGCCGAAGTTCAAGACCAGCACCCGGTCGGAGACGTCCATGACGAGGCCCATGTCGTGCTCGATGAGGAGCACCGTGGCCCCGGTCTCGGCCCGGATGTCCTGGACCCAAAACACCAGGTCCTGGCGCTCCTCGGCGTTCATGCCCGCGCACGGCTCATCCAGGAGCAGGAGCTCGGGCTCCAGGGCCAGGGCGCGGCCGAGTTCCACCCGCTTCTGGGTGCCGTAGGGCAGGCTCCCCACGGGCTTGTCCCGCACCGCCGCGAGCTCCAGGTGCTCGACGATCTCCTCCACCCGGGCCCGGTGGGCCACCTCCTCCCGGGCGGCAAAGGACCACCGGCCCAAAAGGAGCGCCCCCCGCAGGACCCCGGTCTTCATGTGCAGGTGCCGGCCGAGCATCAGGTTCTCCATCACGCTCATCCGGGCGAAGAGCTCCAGGTTCTGAAAGGTGCGCGCGAGGCCCCGGCGGGCCACGGCGTCGGGCTTGAGGCCCTGGATCTCCTCGCCCCGAAACACCACCCGGCCGGCGTCGGGCCGGTAGATACCGCTCAGGCAGTTAAAGAGCGTGGTCTTGCCGGCGCCGTTGGGGCCGATGATCGAGTACACCTGGCCCCGCGTCACCTCGAACCCCACCCCCCGAAGCGCCCGGAGCCCCCCGAAGGAGATCGACAGGCCCTCGACCGTGAGGAGCGAGCCGGCCTCACCCGCCACCGCTCACTCCACCGTCAGCCAGTCGGTGAGGCGCTCGGCCTTGCCGTCCGCCAGGCACCGGGTCAAAAACACTTCGCGCTGGCCCTGGCGCGACAAGGGGTCCGTGGGGTCGAAGGGCTGGTAGGACACCCGGCCCAGCACCCCCTTGAAGTCCCGGAGCTTCTCCAGCTCGGCCACCAGCGCCTGGCGGGTGAGGTTGCGGCCGGCCCGGCGCAAGCCCTCCACCAGGGGCTCGGCGAAGCCCATGCCGGCGTAAAAGAACACCCCCCACCGCTCGTCCTTGGCCGCGTACTTCTCGAAGGCCGCCCGGTACTTCTTCATCAGCGGGGTGTCGGCGTCGGGGAGCTCGGTGAAGTTGGCCACGATCACCCCCTCCCACAGGCCCTTCGAGATCTTGTGCATCAGCACCAGGTCGGAGCAGCTGCTGGTGCTGGCCCACTGGGGCGCGAGCCCCATGGCCTTGCCGGTGCCCACCAGGCCCACGGCGTGGGTGGGGGTGACCCACAGGAGCACCGCGTCGGGCTCGGCCTTCTTGAGCTGCAACACGTGGGGCTTGAGGTCGCTGTCGCCCTTCTCCACCGGGACCTCGGCCACCAGCTTCAAGCCGTGGCGGGCGAGTTCGGCGGCGGCGCCGGCCACCCCGTCCTTGCCGTAGTCGTCGTTTAAGTAGGCGATGGCCACCCGCTTCTTGCCGCCGGTGCCCACCAGGTAGCGCACCAGGGCCGCGGCCTCGTAGCGGTACAGGGGGTAGAGGGCGAAGAGGTTCTTCTCCGGGGGCGACACCCAGTGGTGGGAGCCCGAGGCTGGGCCGACCCAGGGGACCTTGCGCTCCCTCAGGTAGTCGCGCACCGCCAGGCCCGGGGCCGTGCCCACCCCCGACACCCAGGCGAAGATGCCGCCGGGCCCCTCCTGCAGCTCCTTAACGCCGGCCTTGGTCTTGGCCGGGTTGTAGCCGTCGTCGAACATCTGGTAGCGGATCTTGCGGCCGTGGATGCCGCCCTCGTCGTTGATCAACTGAAAGAGCACCCCGGCGCCTCGGGCCACCGCGCCCCAGGGCGCTGCGGGCCCGGTCTGGGGCCCCCACTGGCCGATCCGGATCTCGGTGTCCGTGACCCCCTCCTCGGCCCCCGCCGGGCCCGCCAAGACCAGGGCCGCCAGCCCCACCGCCCACCACCGCGCCATCGCCATGCTCATCGCTCGCTCCTTTCGCGGCCCCGTCCCATACGTCCCATACGTCCCATAGGTCCCATGACTCCCCCCCTACACCTTCTTCACATGATGCCGCGCAAAGAGCCCGCTCGGCCGCACGCACAACACCGCCACGATGGCTGCAAACGCCACCACCGACTTGAACTCCAGGGACACGAAGGCGCCAAAGAGGTTCTCGGTCACCCCTAAGAGGTACGCCCCGGCCACGGCGCCAGGCAGCGACGTGAGCCCCCCCAGCACTGCCGCGGCAAAGCCCTTGAGCAGGGGGTCCCACATCATGTAGGGGTGCATCGTCACCGGGGCGATCAGGAGCCCCCCCAGGGCCCCCACGGCCGAGGCGAGGGCCCAAGTGGCCATCAGCACCCGGCGGGTGCGCACCCCCATCAGCCGCGCCGCGTCGCGGTTCTGCTGGGTGGCCCGGATCGCGAGCCCGAGGCGGGAGTGGGCGAGCACCAGGTACAAGGCGAGCATCAGGCCCACCGCAGCCGCCGCGGTGAGAAGCTCCAGGGAGCTCACGTAAGCCCCGGCCAAGGACACCCCGTCGTAGGGCGACAGGGGGAACGGCAGGGTCTTGGGGTCGGCCCCGAACTTCCAGGACACGAGCCCCAGGAACACCATCTCGAGGCCGATGGTGATGATGATCGTCCCCAGGACGCTCGGGTCCTTGGCCCGGCGAAGCACCCCGAACTCCACCGCGGCGCCGAGAAGAGCGGCGAAGGCGAGGGCCCCCGGCAGGGCCGCCCACCAGGGCACCCCGTGGTGCTCCAGGCCCAGGTAGGCGACGAAGGTGGCGGCCAGGGCGATCTCGCCCTGGGCGAAGTTCACCACCTCCGAGGTCTTGTACACGAGCACCAGCCCCAGGGCCATGAGCGCGTAGGTGCTCCCGGCCATCACCCCGCTCGCCACCGCCTGCCACAGGTCCGCGATCACGGTCGGCGCCCCCTCAAAACGGCCAGGCCCGCCAGTACCGCTTGGTCCGAAGCCAGATGCCATACAGCCCCAGGGGCTCGAACAGCATGATGGCCACCAGGATCGAGCCGTACACGATAAACGAGATGTTCGACACCCCGGTGATCGAGAACCAGGTCTTGGAGAGGCCCTCGAGCCAGGCCCCCAGGTAGGGCACGGCGAGGATGTTCCGAAGCTCCAGGTCGAGCCAGCTCAACAGGCACGCCCCGGCCACCGACCCGGGGAGGGCCCCCAGCCCCCCCACCACCACCATGGCGAGGAACAGGATCGACATCATCAAGCCAAACATCTCGGGCTCGATGAACCGGAGCACGAAGGCGTAGAGCCCCCCGGCCAGGCCGGTGTAAAAGGCGCTCAGGGCAAACGCCAGGGTCTTGAACCGCACCAGGTTCACCCCCAGGGTCTCGGCGGCGACGTCGCTGTCGCGGATCGCCACGAAAGCCCGGCCGACCCGGGTGCGGGTGATGCCCCGGGCCGCAAACACCAGGGCCACGGTCAGGGGCACCAGGAGGAGGTAGAAGTCCCGATCCGTGGCCACCTTCCACGGCCCGAGCCACAGCTCCGGGGTGTGGAGGCCCTGGCGGCCGCCGAACCACCCCACCCGGCCGATCACCTGGGTGACGGTGAGGCCAAAGGCCAGGGTGGCGATGGAGAGGTAGGGGCCCTCGAGCCGGAGCGCCGGCACCGCCAGCGCCGCGCCCAAGAGCGCCGCCAGGGCCGCGGCCAGGGGCAGGGCCAGGGCGAAGGGCAGGCCCCCCTTGGCCATGAGCAGCGTGGTGCCGTAGGCGCCGGCAGCAAAGAAGCCCGCGTGCCCCAGGGAGATCTGGCCCGTGTACCCCACCAGGAGATTGAGGCCCACCGCCACCAGCACGTGGATGGCGGTGTAGTTCGCCAGGTACACCCAGTAGTTGGGCAGCAGGAACGGGTAGGCGGTCAGGGCCCCGAGGAGCGCGGCGAACCAGAGCCGCTGGGCCCTGGTCTTGAGGGGCTCCACGTCCTCGTAGTAGTCGCGCTTGCGGTCCACGGCCCGTTTCCGGCGTCAGTCGAGGCAGCAGGAGAGCACGGTCACCACTCCGCCAAGAGGCTCAAAAAGCCCTCGGCCAGGTCGGCGATATCGACCTCGCCCTCCCGCAGCAGGCCCTGGATGGCGCCGCCCTGTACGGCGCCGACGAAGGCGATGGCGGCGGCCCGGGGGTTTCGGACCCGGGGGTGGTGGGCCAGGGCCGCCTCGAAGGCCCCGACGAAGCCCTCGTACGCCTCCCGAATCCGGGCGAGCACGGGGTCGCCGCTCCCCGCGTACTCGGTGGCCAGGGCCGCCAGGCAAATCGTCCCGTCGGGCTGGCGCCGGAACTGCTCCACCATCACCCCCACCAGGCGCCGCACCGCCGCCGACGAAGCCCCGTCGGCCAGGCACTCGCGGTACCGCTCGAGGCCTCGGGCGAGCCGATCGATGACCGCGTCGCGCAAGGCCTCCTTGGTGGGGAAGTGGTGAAACACCGCCCCCTGGGTCATGCCGATGGCGGCGGCGATGTCGGCCGTCGTCGTCCGGTGGAAGCCCCGGCGGGCGAAGAGCCGGGTGGCCGCGTCGATCACCCGGCTCCGGGTCTCCCGGGCGCGCTCGGCCCGGAGCCGGGCGCCCCTCCCCTCGGCGGTCCCGTCCACTGTCGCCCTCAGTGCTTGCCCACCGGCAGGATCCAGCGGGCCAGGGCCGGCAGCAACAAGATCGCGCCGAGCATGTTCACCAGGAACATGAAGGTGAGGAGGATGCCCATGTCGGCCTGGAACTTGAGGGGCGAGAAGATCCAGGTGGCGACCCCGATGGCGAGCGTCGCGCCGGTAAAGACGACGCCGTTGCCGGTGAGGCGCAGGGTGTTGCGGTAGGCGTCCGAGATCGACTGGCCGTCGTCCAACAGGTTTTGGAACCGAGCATAGATGTAGATGCCGTAGTCCACCCCGACCCCCACCCCCAGGGCGACCACCGGCAGGGTCGACACCTTGAGGCCGATGTCGAGCATGGCCATGACGGCGTAGGCCAGAAGGGACACCAGCCCGAGGGGGATGACGATGCACAGGGTGGCCCGCAGGGACCGGAAGGTGGCGAGGCACAAGACGATGACGGCACCGAAGACGTACAAGAGGATCGGGAACTGGGAGGCCTCCACCTCCTCGTTGGTGGCCGCCATCACGCCGACGTTGGAGCCCCCCAGGCGGAACCGGGCCCGGTCCGAGCCGTGGGTGCGGTCGTACTCCTTCACCGCGGCCACCACCCGGTCGATGGTCTCGGCCTTGTGGTCCTCGGTAAACGCCATGATCGGCAGCACGCTGCAGTCGGCGTTCAAAAGCCCCGTCGAGGTGGGCACGTAGCACACCGACTGCACCAGCACCTGCTGGTTGCGGGGCAGGGCCCGCCACTTGAGGCTCCCCTCGTTCCAGCCCGAGTGGAGCACCCGCGCCACCCCGGGAAGCCCCATCACCGACTGCACCCCCGGGGTGTTGGCCAGGTGCCACTCGAAGCCGTCGATGGTGGTCATCACGTCGTAGTCGATGCAGCCGTCGGGCACGGTCTCGGCGAACACCGTGAGGATATCGACCCCGATGGAGAAGCGCTCGCTGATCACCTCGCTGTCCTGGTTGTACCGCGAGCTCGGCCGCAGCTCGGGCACCCCCCGGTGCAGGTCGCCGATCTTCACCTCGGCGCCCTTCCACGCCCCAAAGGCGAACAAGACCGCAGCCACCGCGATGACCGCCGCCGCCGGGCCGCGGTCGACGATGCACCGCATCCGGTTCCAGCCCCCCTGGACCTTGGCCGACCGGGCCTCGAGCCGCGCCCGGTAGGACGGCTCGTAGCGGACGTAGGAGAGGAGCACCGGCATCAGCACGAGGTTGGTGAGGATGATGGCCGCGACCCCGAGGCTCGCGGTCACCGCCATCTCCTGAATCACCTGGATGTCGATCAAGTGAATGGTGATGAAGCCGATGGTGTCGCTCGCCAGCGCGATCCCCCCCGGGGCGAGGAGCCGACGGAAGCTCCGGCGCGCCGCGCTCAAGCTGTCGGCGCCGTCGAACACCTCGGCGCCGTTGGCGCTCACCATCTGCACCCCGTGGCTGACGCCGATGGCGAAGACCAGGAAGGGCACCAGGATCCCCATGGGGTCGATGCCGTAGCCCAAAAGCGGCAGGAGCCCAAGCTGCCACACCACCGCCACCACCGAGCAGAGGAGGGTGATGACGGTGAGCTTGACCGACAGGGAGTAGAGGTACACCAGAAGGGCGGTGATGACGAAGGTGACGGCGAAGAACAGGACCACCCGCCCCGCACCCTCGGTGATGTCGCCGATCACCTTGGCGAAGCCGATGATGTGCACCTCGACCTGGTCGCTGCGGTACCGCTCCCGGATGGTCTCCTCCAGGAGCTGGGAGACGTGGCTGTAGTCGAGGCGCTCCCCGGTGTTGGGGTCGATCTCCAACAGCTCGGCGCTAATGATCGCCCCCGAGAAGTCGTTGGCGACGAGCCGCCCCACGTAGGTGGACTTGAGGACGTTTCGCCGCACCGCCTCGACGCTCTCCACCGACCCGTCGTAGTCGTCCGGGACCACGTTGCCCCCGGCGATGCCGTCCTCCACCACCTCGGTGAAGCGCACGTTGGGGGTAAAGAGCGAGCTCACCCGGGTGCGGTCCACCCCGGGCAAAAAGAACATGTCGTCGGTGGCCCGGCGCAAGGTGTCCAGAAACTCGGGGGTGTAGATGTCGCCCTGCTTTGCCATCAGCGCCACCAGCACCCGGTTCGCCCCCCCGAACTCGTCGCGATACTGGGTGAACGCCTGCATGTACTCGTGCTTCATGGGCAGAAGCTTCGCAAAGCCCGCGTCCACCTTGAGCCGCGCCGCGCTCACCGCCATCAACACCGTGACCACGGCAAACCCCAGGAGCACCAGGGGCCGCCGCCCAAACACCAACCGATCCAGCACGTGTATCCAACCGGGTGTCTTCATCGCAGTGGGCCTTTCGGGAAATCGAGGACAGGGCGACCGGACGACCGAGCGCCGCCGGCTACAGGTTCAGCTCCTGGACCCCTCCCTCCCCCACGGCCAGGAGGCGGCCCGCGACGGGGAGGAGGGCGGAGACGCTTCGGCGGGACGCCTGGGGCACGGCCCGAAAGCTCCGGCCCCCGTCGTCGCTCAGAAGCACCGTCCCCGCGTGCCCCGCCACCACCACCCGGCCGTCCGCAAGCTGTGCGGCACAGGTGAGGCTCGCCTCGACGCCGCTCGCGAGCTCGGCCCAGGTCTCGCCCCCGTCCTCGGAGCGGAACAAGTTCCCCCGCAGGCCAAAGGCCAGGACGGCCTCCCCTTCCACGGCCAGGGTCCCGAAGAAGGACCCCTCGTAGGGCGACGGCAAGGGCCGCCAGGTCTCCCCCCCGTCGTCGGACCGGTACAGGTTCCCCGCCTCCGCCGCCGCGTACACCCGCCCGCCGTCCGGGCTCGCCACGTGGTTGAGGTGCCACTCGTCAGAGGAGAGCGCCCGGGGCTCCCAGGTCCGCCCGCCGTCGCTGGTCGAGAGCGCGGCGCCGTAAGCGCCCACCGCCAAGCCCCGCTCCCCGTCCCGAAACCAGACGTCTAGGAGCGGCCGCTGCTCCTCCGGGGCCTTGTACACCAGCTCCCAGGTACGAGCGCCGTCCTGGGTCCTAAGGATCACCTCGTCGTGGCCCACCGCCCACCCGTGGCGTGGGTCGGCGAGGTGCACCCCCGTCAGGGTCGCCCGGGTGGGCACCTCGGCCTGGGTCCAGGTGGTGCCGCCGTCGGCCGACCACAGGATATGGCCCCGCTCCCCCACCACCACGGCGAGGCCCTCGGCGGCCGCGGCGTCCAAGAGAAGCGACCGGGGCGCGAGGCGCGCCTTCAGGGCGGCTTCGCCCCCGAGGGCCACCGGCGAAATGAGCAGACCAAGGACCGCGGCGGCCGCGGTCCGGCGACTCGCCCTAAAAAACGCGCGCGCTTGCATGAAGAGCTCCGAAGGTTCGGGGTCAGAAGCCGCCCGCCCCCACCCGGCGCGCGGGCCGAGTGGGGGCGAGGGGTCGGGTCGTCGGCGCCCGGGCCGCCAGGGGCAGGGCGCCCGGCTAGCGGGTGCCCTCGTAGCGCAGGGCGGAGGGGGTGTAGTCCTCCAGGGTCCGCTTGATGTTGAAGTCGTACATCTTGGCCTCGTTGTCGAGCCCGATGGCCAGGTACCGGCCGGCCTGGAGGTCGAGGTGCACTTCCAGGGTGCTCCAGATCGCCGGGATCTCGTAGTAGTTAATCACGTGCCCTTCCGACACCCGCCACAGCTGGTCCCGGTTGTCGTACTGGTCCACCGCCACCACCTGCCAGCTGTCCTCGTCCACGTACAGAGTCCGCTTCTTGTACAGGTGCCGGGCGCCGGGCTTGAGGGTCGCCTCCACCACCCACACCCGGTGGAGCTCGTAGCGGGTGAACTCGGGGTTCGGGTGGAGGGGCTTCAAGATGTCCTTGTACTTCAGCTTGTCGCTGTGGAGCTTGTAGCTGTTGTAGGGAACGTACAGCTCCCTCTTGCCCAGCAGCTTCCAGTCGTACCGGTCGGTGGCGCCGTTGAACATGTCGAACTGGTCGCTGGTGCGCAAGCCGTCCGCCGCGGTACCCGGGTTGTCGTAGGCCACGTTGGGGGCGCGGCGCACCCGGCGCTGGCCGGGGTTGTACACCCAGGCGTCCCGGGGCTCCTTCACCTGGTCCAGGGTCTCGTGCACCAAGAGCATGTCGCCCGCGAGCCGCGCCGGCGAGGTGACCACCTGCTTGAAGTAGGAGATCTTGTTCTGCAGGGCCTCCTCGGTCATGCCGGCCTGGCTGTACACCGTATTGAACTCATCCTCGAACTGCACCAGGGTGTAGTCGCCGCCCCGGGTGACGGCGGCCTGGCCGATGAAGCGAGCCGCGCGGTCGCCACGGTAGCGGAGCAGGTGGTTCCAGATCACCTCGATGCCGCTCTTGGGCACCGGGAACGGCACCCCGTTCACCGTCCCCTTGACCCCGTTGCCCCCGTCGACGAGCTCGGCGGTCGCCGCCACCTTTTTGGTCGCGTCGTAAATCCGCTGGGGGTTCGCGGCGCTCCGCCGGGTCGGGTACACGTTCATCTTGTAGGTGTCGTAGGTCTTCAAGAGCGCCAGGTGCCCCGGGGTCAGCTTGTCCTTGTACTGGTCGGCGTTGGCGCCGGTGATGGTAAAGAGGACCTTGTCGTCGGCAAAGGGGTCGGGGTGGTGCATGCCCGCCTTGTACCCCGCCGGGGGCTTGGTGATGCCCCCCTCCCAGGCGGGGATGGTGCCGTCCTTGTTGCCGGCCTTCTCGGCGCCCAAGGGCGTCAGGTCGGCGCCCAGGCGGGCGATCTCTTCGGCGGTAGCCTTGGCAAACGCCGCCGGTGCCCAGGCCAGGGCCACGGCCGCGCCAGCGAGAACGAGCGTTGTCCTGCGCATGAAGGTCTTCCTCCTCGTCTCAGAACGAGTACTTGAGGTTCGCGGCCACGAAGTCGCGGTCGTTAATCAGGTTCTGCCGTCCGGCGCCCAAAAAGCTCGTGTAGCTCAAGTCCGCCGACCAGGCGTTCTGGTAGGTGCCCGCGAGGCCCAGGGTCAGCGCCCGACGCCCCTCCAGGAAGTTGCCACCCGGGCCGGGGGTGTTGCCGTTCACGTCGTGGGACCAGGCGACCCGGGGGAAGAGGTTCACCAGGCCAAAGACGTTATTGAAGTCCATGCGGTACGCAAGGCGATAGCCCCAAGAGCTGGCGTCGGCAAAGGCCGAGGCCGGCTCGTACTTGCCCGGCTGCCCCGGAGGCGAGGCCAGAAAGCCGTGGGTGTAGGCGAGGTCCTTGTTGCCGCTGATGTAGGTGCCGGGGACCTCGAGGCGCATCTCGTCTTTGGAGGGCATGTCGTGAACGTAGGTCCAACCCACCTCCCCCAGGAGCACCGACTGGTCGGTGCCCAAGCGCGGCCCGAAGGCCTTGGTGGCGGTGGTCTGGAGCTGGGTCATGTTCTTGAGGATGTAGCCCGAAACCTCGTGCCCGAGCTTCATGTAAGTGTTCTCGATCTGGTTCTTGTCCGCGAGGTCGGCGTTGAGCCCGCCGAGCGTCGCGAACAGGAGCTCGAGGTCGTCGATCTGCAGGGGCACGTCGCGGCGGTGGGACGCCTCGCCCTGGAGCGCGATCCCCGTGCCGCCGAGCAGGGTATTGAAGCTCACGCCAAAAAGCTTGATGTCCTCGGGGTACTCGGTGAAGTAGTACCCGGTCTTGGCGTAGGCATCGGTGGCTGCAGCGGCGGTAGCAGCGGGTACGCTTACCACATTGCCCCGGCCGTCCCGCAAGCGCCCTGCGAGGGCGTTGGCGATGAAGCCGGCTTGGTCATCGGTCATGCCCCTCGACTTGCCGTCGATGATGGCTGCCGTCCTGGCCGTATCCACCGCCCCCGGGTCACCCGCCAGCAGCAGGGGTGCAACAGTGCTCCCGTACGTCCCCGCCATGGAAGCCGCCCCCGCCGACACATTGCCTGCCGCGAGCACCCCAGCCGCGGTGCCAGTGCGCGAGCTGATCACCGGCAACCGGCTGTGGTAGTTCACGAAGTAGAAGCCGAACTCGGTGTCGTTGAGGCCCGGCGCAAAGAGCCGCAGGGCCGAGCCCCACTGCCCGTAGTCGTCGGCCTTTCGGGTCGGCCCCCGGGGCACGGCCTGGAAGACGTAGGGAGCCGGGGCGAGCCCACCGTCGGCGTAGTAGCCGAAGCCGAGCATTACCTTCTGGCCACCCTCGCCCACGATGTCGCTGGAGCTGAAGTAGGAGCCCGCCGGGTCGATCTCGGTGGGCTCCCAGTGCCAGATGAAGACCCCTTCGAGGCTCAAGTTTTCGCTGAGGCCCAGGGAGCCCCACGCCATGCCCTCGGGCAGCAGGGCGTCCTTGAGCTCGGCGCCGGGCTGGCGGATCGCCCCAACGTTGACCGGGTTCAAGATGTTGATGCCGTTGGTGATGAAGGTGCTCTCGCCCCAGCTCACCACCTGCTCGCCCGCCCGCAGCTGCACGGGGCGCCCGCCGACGGTGCCCTTGCCCCACAGGTAGGCGTCGAGGAGATCGGCATCCCGCCCAACCGTGTCCTCGACCTCCTCGGACAGGTTGTCCCGGTCCCGCTCCATGATCTCCCAGTCATAAAAGGCCGTGCCCCGGAGGAACGCCCCGCCCTGCCGGCCGCGGATTTCGAGCTCCGGGGTGATGCGGCTGACGTTGCTCACCAAGCCGCGATCGAAGTTCAGGTTGCCGTCGTCGCCGTTGAGGGAGTAGGCCCGCCCGCCGTTCGCGGCGCCGATGATGTCGTTGTCGCGCTTCTCCACCCGCCACATCATCCCGTGGGAGAGGGTGGTGTCGAGGCGGATCTGGTACTCGCCGCCGCTGTAGAGTTGGAGCGCCGCGGCGGGGCCGGCCGCCAGGACCGCCGCTGCCCCGAGGGCACCACACGCGTGTCGGATCTTCCTGTTCATGTCAGCTCCCCGTGGAGGAAGGTTCAAGGTCTCGGGATCCGGTGGGGCCTAGGGCTCGACCAACGCAGCGTCCGTGACGACGACCTGGCCCCCGTTCTTTGCCACGAAGGTGGCCGCCGCCGCCTGCATCGCCCTCAACTGGGGCAAAAACTCCGTTGGGGTCGCACCGGCCGGAGAGAGCAGGGAGCTGTGGGTCCCCGCCGCGAACTTCAGCGTCGCGAGCCACGGGACGGCCCGCTCCGCGGTGGTCGCGGTCACCGGCAGCAGACCTAGGCGCGCCATCAGAGGATCGGTGCCGGCGAGAAAGGACGGGACCGTGCCGGGGATGGCCAGCACGTTGTTGGGCACCGTGGCGTCGCCCTTCACCCGGAACAGCAGCAGCCCGCGGCCGGTGGCGGCGGCTTCGGCGTAAAGCAGGGGATCCGCCGAATCCATGGCCGCCTGGGCCACCGCCATGAAGCTCTCGTAGTCGGCGGTGCCCTTATTGACCCCGTTGGCGGCGAGCCCCGCCGCCACCCGCGGCCCGAAGCTGCCCGAGCCGTCCAGGAGCTTCGCGATACCGCCCCCGGGCATGCCCAGGACCCCCGCCCCCACCGAAGCGGCGGGCTGGAGCGCGAGGAACGGGGTGCCCACCATCGCCCCGAGGGAGTGGCCGACGAAGCGCACCCGGGTGGTGTCGAAGTCGGCGCCGGCGACCCCGTCGAAGTCCAGGGTGTCCAGGGCCTTACGCAGGGCGAAGAGGTCGGCCGTCGCCTGGCGCAGGTTGTCCCGGGAGGTGAGGAGGCTCGCGAGGTTGATGAAGTGGGTCCCAGAGGGGTCGACGCCGGCCACCCCGTCGAGGTCCAGATCGAACGTGCGCTCGGACGCTCCGCGCAGCAGGTGCCCCGGCGCTAGCCCGTGCAGGGGCATGTCGATGGCGACCGTCGCAAAGCCCGCGCCGGCGAAGGCGTCGGCGATGGCCAAGGCCGCGGTCCGGTTGCTGGTGATCCCGTGCTGGAAGATCACCACCGGCCAGCCCCCGGCGGGCTTCGCCGTCAGCGGCACCGTCAGCAGCAGGGGCATGGTCTGGTCAGCGCTCTTCTTGACACCAACCGACCCCACGTTGAGGGCGGTGACGTGGAGGCCGGCCTCGTCCGAGCCCGGCTGCCAGATCCCCCCGAGGGGATCGGTCGCGTCCAGGTAGTACGGCGCCGTCAGGGTGCCCACGTAGACCGTGGCCGCGTTTGGGGAGCCCGGCACAAAGGTGGCTGTGGTCCCGACCGCAGTGGCGATCTCCCCGGCGATGGTGGTGGCACTCGCGGCCTGGTCCCGCACCTTGGCCAGAACCTCGCCCACCGACTGGGTGGTAAAGGTCCAGCTGAGCACCACCGGCTCGGGATCGACCCCAAACGCCGCCAAGGCGGCCTCCTGGGCCCGGACCAGCTGCCGCACCGGCTCCAGGGCTGCGGCGGGAGTACCTACCAGGGAGTGGGGGGTGGTCTTGGTGGTCAGGTAGTGGTCGCTCGGCATCGCCGGCCGGGCGCCGGTGGATGCGCTGCTCTTGATGCCGTTGGTGAGGGCGACCACGTAGCTGGTGCGCGGCTTCAGGGGCTGGCGCCACAGGATGGCCAGAGTCCTCTTCGACGCGTCCACCGACGAGAGGGCCGGCAGGAACTGGTTGCCGAAGGCGAGCTCTCGCTCCACGCGGGTGACAGCGCCGCCGATCCCCGTGAGCGAGACCTCAAACACCCGCACCGTGGCCGCCGTCAGCGTGGCCGGGTCGATCTCCAGCGCAAAGGTCGTCGACAGCGGAGCGATGAGGGAGAACCCGTCGAGGGCGTTGAGGGTCGCCTTGAGCGCTGCCGTTCCGGCCGAATCAGTGGCCGCGCTCGGGATATTCAGGGTCCCATCGAGGGACCCGCTGAGGAAGAGGTTCGTGGCGGACGGCAGCAGTCCTCGGGTCAAGTCGAAGTTCGCCGTGAACCCCCGCTGGGCCGGGTCGCCCCGGAAGGTCGGGTTCTCCGCGAAGTCCACATCGTTATCGGCCTCAAAACTCCCGCAGGCGGCGAGCAGGCCCGCCGCCAGCAGCATCGGGGCCGCCCTCCACGCAACACGCCACCTCGTCAGTGCCATGGGACCTCCTCTTGGGGATGAGTTGGTTGCAGGAAAAGCAGGGCACACCGCCCGAGTGGCGAGAAAGATATGGGATAGCGGCCACGCTGTCAACTGGCACAAAAACCGTTTGGGACGCTATCTTCGGGGCGGCGGCGGGGTGTTTGCCCTGGGGCTAGGAGGTTGGAGATAGGCCACCCAAGGGCTCGCCAGGGCTTTCCGCTCCGTTGCCCCCGAGACGAGGGCGCCATCGGAAGCACCCCGAAGCCGCTTTAGGGCTGGGAGAACACCACCTTGTGGAGCACCTCGACGACCTTCTCCTCCTCGAAGGGCTTTAGGATGTAGTGCTTGGCCCCCGCCTTGACGCACTCCAGGATCTTGTCCTTGCCGCTCATCGAGCTGACCATGATCACCGCAGCCTCGGGGTCGATCTTCTTGAGCAGCACCAGGGTCTGCACGCCCCCCATCTGGGGCATCACCATGTCGAGGGTGACGAAGTCGGGCTTGAGCTCCTTGTACTTCTTCACCGCTTCGAGGCCGTTCGACGCCGTGGCGACGACCTCGCAGCCGTGCTTCTCCAGGATGCGGGAGAGTTCCTTTACGATGTAGGGGGAATCGTCGACTACGATGGCTCGCTTCGCCATGGCCCTCTCCTCGCCAGCGCCGGTCAGGGCGCGTCCTTGCTCAGGGAAACGATGACCTCGACCCGCCCCACCTCGGTCTCCAGGGGCACCAGGACGCTCTCCAGGCCGGCGCCGAAACCGAAGCCGACCCGGGGGCCCACCACCACCGTGGGCGGGGTGATCCCCTCCCTCACCCCCACGGCAAAGAGGTGCCCGGTGGCGTTGCCGACGATGGTGTTGGCCAGTTCGGCGAGGATCGCCCGCACGTCGGCCTCGCCCTCTGCAGACAGCTCTTCCCGGGCGACGCGGCTGGCCAGCGTCCACGCCGTTCGTCGCTCCGCCGTGAGCACCACCGAGCCCGACAGCTGCCCGTGGAGCCCGATGATAATGCTCAGGTGGTCGCCCACCTCGCTGTCGCCCGTCAGGCGCTCCACGCGCCCCACCCGCACCTCGAGGCGCGCCATCTTCTGAAGCACCTGAACCGCGGGGACGAGGAAGGCGTTGACGTGGTCTGCTTTCATGGTCCCTACTCCACCACCTTGGTCACCCGGATCACCTCCTCGAGGGTGGTCTGCCCCGCCACGACTTTGCGCAAACCATCGAACCGTAGGTCGCGAAACCCCTTGGCCGCGGCGGCGCGCCGGATCTCCGAGGTGCTCGCCCGCTGGGTGATCAGCTCGCGGATCTCCTCGTCCACCTTGAGCACCTCGTGGATGGCGGTGCGGCCCTTGTACCCCGAACCGAGGCAGAAGCCGCACCCCTTGCCGCGGAAGAAGGACACCTTGCCCATCAGGTGCGCGAGCCCGGCTTCGGCCAGTTCGGAGGCGGTGGGCTCGTGGGGAGTTTTGCACTGGGGGCAGATGCGGCGGAGCAGCCGCTGCGCCAGGATGCCCAGGAGGGTGGGGGCCAGGAGGAACGGCTGCACCCCCATCTCCATCAGGCGCGTGATCGAGGTGGGGGCGTCGTTGGTATGGAGCGTCGAGAGCACCAGGTGGCCGGTCAGGGCGGCCTCGGCCGCGATGGACCCGGTCTCGGGGTCGCGGATCTCCCCCACCATGATGATGTCGGGGTCCTGCCGCAAGAACGACCGCAAGGCCCCCGCGAAGGTCATGCCCCGCTTGGGGTTGACGGCCACCTGGTTGATTAGGGGGATCTGGTACTCCACCGGATCTTCCACGGTGACGATGTTGACCTCGATGGAGTTAATAGCGTTGAGCGCCGCGTACAAGGTCGTCGACTTGCCGCTCCCGGTGGGGCCGGTGACCAGGACGATGCCGTTGGGCTGGCGGATCAGGCCGTCGAAGATGGCGAGGTTGTGGGGCGAGAACCCGAGGTTCTCGAGCTTCACCCGGACGCTGCCCCGGTCCAGGATCCGCATGACGACCTTCTCGCCGTAGTACACCGGTAAGACGCTCACCCGGAACTCCAGCTCCCGCTCCCCCATCTTGAGCTGGATGCGGCCGTCCTGGGGCCGCTGCCGTTCGGAGATATCGAGGTCGGCGAGGATCTTGACCCGGCTCACCACCGCCGGACCGAGCCGGGTGGAGAAGCCGAACCGTTTCTGGAGCATGCCGTCGACCCGAAACCGGACCATCAGCTGCTCTTCCCCCGGCTCGATGTGGATGTCGCTCGCCCCCTCCCGGACCGCGAGCTTGAGGATCTTGTCCACCATCTTGACGATGGGGGCTTCCTCGCCCGCCCGGCGCAGGCTCTCGATGTCGGTCCCCCGCCCCCCGGCATCCACGTCGAGCCGGGTCAGGGCGGTGAAGTCGTCCTTCTCCCCCCCCTCGCCGCCGTCGGCCTTGCCGAAGCTGGTGGCGATGGCGTGGAGCACCTGGACCTCGCTGGCGAGCACCGGCTGGATGGGCCCCTTGAAGAGGCGGCCCATGGCGTCGATGCCGTCGAGCTGGGTGGGGTCGGCGACGGCGACGGTCACCTCGTCCCCCAGGGCAAAGAGGGGCACCACCCGGTACCGGCGGCAGACCTCCTCGGAGACCTTCTCCAGGAGGGCGGGCTGCACCTCCACCTCCCCCAGGTCCATGACCGCCAAGTTGAACTGCCGGGCGAGGGCCTGCAAGAGGTCGGCGTCCTTGACGTAGCCGGTCTCCACCAGGAACTTCCCGATCGGCCGCGCCTGAAACCCCCGGTTCTTGCGGTCGGCCAGGGCCTGCTCGAGCTCCTCTTCGCTCAAGGCCCCCCCTTCGACCAGGAGTCGGCCCAGGCGGGCCTCGAGCTTCTTGGGCAGAGTCACGTCAGTCCCCGAACAGGAGATCGATGTTGTCCTGGCTCACCCGGGGATCGT
>JBBIIA010000042.1:0-28235 GCA_037446775.1 Deltaproteobacteria bacterium | reverse complement strand
CTCGTACCAGAACCCGATCAGGAGGTAGGAGCAGAGGCCCACGCCCTCCCAGCCCACGAAGAGGACCAGGAAGTTGTTGCCGAGCACCAGGGTGAGCATCGCGAAGCAAAAGAGGTTCAGGTAGGTGAAGAACCGGTTGTAGCCGGGGTCGTGGCTCATGTAGCCGGTGGAGTAGACGTGGATCAGAAAGCCCACCCCGGTGACCACCAGGATCATCACCGAGCTCAAGGGGTCCAGGAGGTACCCGAGGTCGATGGAGGTGGTCCCCGCGGCGATCCACTGGAAGAGGATCTGCTCGTAAAACCGCTCCTCCGCCGGCAGGCCCGCCAGGCTGATGGTCGCCCCGACGGAGACCAGGAAGGAGAGGAAGATCGAGCCGCAGGCGATGGCGTTCACCACCCCCTTGGGAAAGCGTCGCCCCGCGAGGCCGTTAATCAGGGCCCCGAGCATCGGGAAGAACGGGATGAGCCAGATGTACTCGAGCATGGAAACGTCCTCCGGCTGCAGATCAGCCCTTGAGCAGACTGACCTCGTCCGCGTACACCGTCTTCCGGCTGCGGTTGAGGGCGACGACGATCGCCAGCCCGACGGCGGCCTCGGCGGCCGCCACGGCAATCACGAAGAGCACGTACAGCTGCCCCTCGGCGCTCTCCAGGTGGTGCGCAAACGCCACGAAGGAGAGGTTGACGGCGTTGAGCATCAGCTCCACGCACATCAGAAGCACGATGATGTTGCGGCGGGTGAGCACCCCCACCACCCCCAGGGTGAAGAGGATCGCCGACAGGGTGAGGGCGTAGGAGAGCGGGATCATCATCGAATCCTCGTGCCTGCTAGAGGCGCTTCTTGGCGATGGTGACCGCGCCCACCAGCCCCGCGAGGAGCAGGAGGGAGACGATCTCGAAGGGCAGCAGGTACTCGCCGAAGAGCTTGCCGGCCAAAAACTCCACGCTGCCCACCCGCACCAGGGCGTCGGTGGTCATGTCGCCCGTGAGCCCGGTGAGCCGGGCCGCTAGGGGCACCAGGAGCAGGGCGCCCAAGAGCCCGCCGAGGAGGAGCCCGAAGGCCTTGGGCCCGGTGAGCCGCCCCTCGGCCTCCCCCTCCGCCCGCAGGTCTAGAAGCATGATCACGAACACCACCAGCATCATCACGGCGCCCGCGTACACCATCAGCTGCACCACGAAGATGAACTCGGCGTGGTGCAGGAGGTAGATCACCCCCAGGGCCACCATGGTCCCCACCAGGCTCATGGCCGAGTGGATGGGGCTTTTGCACAAGATCACCCCCACGGCGCCAGCCACGGCGAGCACGGCAAACACAACGAACAGCGCGAGCGTCATGGACGGGCCCTCCTCAGGTTTTCGTCAGCACGTCCCGGGTGAGGTGGAACTCCTCCCGGGTGTAGCCGCAGAACTCGTAGTTCGTGGTGAGCTCGATGGCGTCCTTGGGGCACGCTTCCTGGCAGTAGCCGCAGAAGATGCAGCGGGTCGCCTCCACCGTGAAGCGCTCGGGGAAGCGGCGGCCGTCTGCGGTCTCCTTGGCCTCCACCGAGATCACCGCCGCCGGGCACACCGCCTCGCACAAGCCGCACGCCACGCACTTGAGGCGCCCGTTCTCGGTCTTGAGGCGGTGCAAGCCGCGCCAGCGGGGCGACGGCGTGCGCTTCTCCTCGGGGTACTGAATCGTTACGGGCTTCGTGAAGAACTGGCTCAGGGTGAAACCGAGCCCCTTCAGAAGCGGCATGATCACGGCCATGGGTCGCTCTCCTGCCCGTCGCGCTAGGCGAAGGCGGTGTAATAGACGCCGATGACGAAGATGTTTACGAGCGCGATGGGCATCAGCACCTTCCACCCCAGGCGCATGATCTGGTCGTAGCGCAGGCGGGGAAAGGTGCCCCGCTCCCAGATGAAGAAGAACATCAGGGCCACCACCTTGGCGAGGAACACCGGCAGCTTCAAAAAGCCCGGGGTCTCCACGTAGGGCAGGTGCCACCCCCCGAGAAACAGGCAGGTGACGATCGCCGCCAGGGACAGGGCGTGGGCGTACTCGGCCATGAAGAACATGGCGAACTTCATCGCCGAGTACTCGATGTTGAAGCCGCAAGCGAGCTCGGACTCCGCCTCGGGCATGTCAAAGGGGGTCCGGTTGATCTCGGCGAGACCGCAGATGATGTACAGGACGAAGGGCACCCACAGGATGGGCTTGAAGACGTTCCACATCCCCTGCTGCTGGTTGACGATCTCGACGAGGGACAGGCTGCCCGCCACCATGATGACGCTAATCAAGGTGAGCCCCAGGGCGAGCTCGTAGCTGATCATCTGGGCCGCGGCCCGCATGCTGCCCATCAAGCCGTAGCGGTTGTTGGAGGCCCACCCCCCGAGCACCACCCCGAACTCCCCGAGGCCGGCGAGGCCGAGGATCAACAGAAGCGCCACGTTGATGTCGGTGATCCGCATGGCGATCTCGCGGCCGAAGAGCGTGATGGAGTCCCCAAAGGGGATCACCGACACGATCAGGAGCGCGGGGACGATGGAGAGCACCGGGGCGAGCACGTATAGGAGCTTGTCGGCGTTGGCCGGCACCAGCTCCTCCTTAAAAAAGCCCTTCACCCCGTCGGCCAGGGGCTGCAAGAGCCCGAAGGGCCCCACCCGGTTCGGCCCCCGGCGCACCTGGACGCGGCCGAGCACCCGACGCTCGAGCCAGGTGGAGTACGCCACCATGAGCATCAGCACGGCGAACACCACCACGACCTTGATGACGCTCTCGATCAGGAAGTCCAGCATGGGTCTCTCCTGTCCCTTACCTGCTCAACCCTTCGTCACCTTCACCGCGCACACCTTGTACTCGGGGATCTTCGCCGTGGGGCACAGCGCCGGGTTGGTCAGCACGTTCACCGGCGACTCGCTGTAGTGGAAGCTCAAAAACACCGTGCCCGGGGCGGTGCGGTCGATCACCCGGACCTTGGTGGTGATCTCGCCGCGCCGGGAGGAGACCCGCACCGTGTCGCCGGTGGTCAGCTTGAGCGTGGCCGCGTCCGCCGGGTTCACCTCCATGAACCCCTCGGGGTAGCAGTCGTTGATCCGGGCGCACCGCCGGGTCATGGTCCCCGAGTGGAAGTGGGGGTGCTCCCGGCCGGTGGTGAGAAGGAGCGGGTACGCTCCGTCGGCCTTCTCGTCCGCGCCCCTAAACTCGATACCGTGGAAGAGCCCCTTGCCCCGGCTGAACTGGCCCACGTGGAGGATCGGGGTGCCGGGGTGGTCCGGGGTCGGGCACGGCCACTGGATGCCGGCCTGCTCCAAGCGAGCGTAGGAGAGGCCCGCGTAGCTCGGGGTGACGCTGGCGAGCTCGTCAAACACCGCGGAGGCGTTGGCGTAGGCGGTCCGAAGGCCCATGCGGGCGGAGAGCTCCTGGAGGATCCGCCAGTCCGGCCGGCTCTGGCCCCGGGGCGGCAGGGCCGCCCGCACCCGCTGCACCCGCCGCTCGGTGTTGGCGAAGGTGCCGTCCTTCTCGGCGAAGGAGCACGCCGGCAGGACCACGTGGGCCTTTTGGGCGGTCTCGGTCAGGAAGATGTCCTGGACCACCAGGAAGTCGAGGCGCTCCAGGGCCTCGTTCACCTGGGGCAGGCCGGGCGCGGTGAGGGCGGGGTTCTCCCCCATCACGTACATCGCCTTGAGGGTGCCCTCGTGGGCCCCCTGGGTGGCCTCCCAGAGGGTGAGCCCCGGCTTGGTGGGGACCTTCCGCCCCCAGGCTCTCTCGAGCCGCTCGGCCGCCGCGGGGTCGTCCACTGCCTGGTACCCGGGGAAGAGGGTCGGCAGCCCGCCCACGTCGCAGCAGCCCTGGACGTTGTTCTGCCCCGCCAGGGGGTTGACGCCCCCGCCCGCCACCCCGAGGTTCCCGGTCAATAGGGCGAGATTGGCTAGGGCCTTCACCGCGTCGGTCCCCTGGGCGTGCTGGGTGACCCCGGCGCCGTAGAGCACCGACGCCGGCTTGGCCGCGGCGTACAGGCGGGCGGCCTCCCGAAGGCTCTGGGCCGGCACGCCGGTGAGCGCCTCCACGGCCTCGGGGCCAAAGGGCTCGAGGGCGGCGGCAAACGCCTCCACCCCTTCGCAGCGCTCGGCGACGAAGGCAGCATCGTGGAGCCCCTCGTGCCAGATGACGTGGCACAGCGCGTTGAGGATAGGCACGTTGTGCCCCGGTGGGACTTGGAGGAAGACGTTGGCGTAGTCGGCGACGGGGACGCGCCGCGGGTCGACCAGGATCAGCTTCGCCCCCCGTTGGGTGACGGCGCGCTGGACCCGGTCCCCCACGATCGGGTGGTCCTCGGTGGGGTTCGAGCCGATGACCAAGAACGCCTGCGCCTCGTCAAGGTCCGCGATCGAGTTCGTCATCGCGCCGGTGCCGAGGCTGGCGGCAAGCCCGGCCACGCTGGCGCCGTGGCACCGCCGCGCGCTGTGATCGACGTTGTTGGTGCCGATCACCCCGCGGAAGAACTTCTGGAAGAGGTAGTTGTCCTCGTTGGTGCACCGGGCGCTGGCCAGGCCGGCGATGGCGTCGGGGCCGTGGGCGTCTTTGATCTCCTGGAAGCGGGTGGCCACGAGCGTAAGGGCCTCGTCCCAGGTCGCCTCCACCAGGGCGCCGTCCTTGCGCACCAGGGGGGTCTTGAGGCGGTCGGGGTGGTTGACGAACTCCCACCCGAAGCGCCCCTTCACGCACAGGCTGCCGTGGTTGGGGCCCTGGTCGAACTGGGTGGTGGTCACCCGCAGCACCGTGTCGTTGCGGACGTTGAGCTCGAGCTGGCAGCCCACCCCGCAGTAGCCGCAGGTGGTGGGCACCCGTTTGGCTTCCCACACCCGGGCCTTCTTCTCCAGCACCCCGTCGGTGAGAGCGCCCACCGGGCACACCGAGAGGCACTCGCCGCAGGAGATGCACTCCACTCCCGCCACCGGCCCGACGTGGGAGTGAAACCCGCTGCCCTGGATCTCGATGCAGCCGACCCCCTTGATCTCCTTGCACGCCCGCACGCAGCGGCCGCACAGCACGCAGCGGTCGGCCCACTGTTTGATGAAGGGCGAGGGGTACTGGGGGAGCTCCCGGGTGAAGGGGGCCACCGCGAAGGTCTGGGTCTCGATGCCGTGGGCGAAGACCAGGTCCTGGAGGTCGCACTCGCCGCCCTTGTCGCAGGTGGGACAGTCCAGGGGGTGCTTGAGGAGCATCAGCTTCAAGACGTCCCGGCGCATCTCCCGCAGCTCGGGGGAGTCGGTGGTGACCACCAGACCCTCGCCGGCCACGGTGTCGCAGGCGGTGACGGGCTTGCGCACGCCCTCGACCGTCACCACGCACATCCGGCACGAGCCGATGGGACTCAGCTTCTTGAGCCAGCACAGGGTGGGGATGGTCACCCCCACGGCCTGGGCCGCCTCCAGGAGGGTCGCCCCGGGGGGGACGCTCGCGTGTTTCCCGTCGATGGTCAGGTTGATCATGGAACCCTCTCAACTAGGGAGATGGTGTTCAGCTCGGGCTCGAACGATCGGACCGATCGGTCGGATCCGACCGATCGGTCCGCTACCCCCTACCGCTCACCGCGGCCACCAGCAGCCGGTAGCAGCGCAAGCAGCGGCTTGCCTCGGCGATGGCCTCGGCGTGGGTGAAGCCGGACTCGGCCTCCCGGAAGTCCTTCACCCGCTCCTCCACCGGCTCGTGGTGGATGTGGGCGGGCTCGGTGGTCCCGGGCACCCCCACGTCTTCCTTGGCGTCGTAGGGCTTGAGCTTGGCCACGAACTCGTTCATGGCCCACTCCTCCAGGGGCTCGGTCTTTCCCTCCCGGAGGAACCGGTCGATCTGGAAGGCGGCTTCCTTGCCGGCGGCGAGGCCGGCGATGAGGGTGAGGGGCCCGGTGACGCAGTCCCCCCCCGAGAAGACCCCCACCCCGTTCACCACCCCGGCGAGCTTGTTGAGGCCCTGGACCAGGATCTGGTTCCACTTGTCCGCCTTCACCGCCCCGTCCTTGGGCAGGAAAGCGAGGTCGATGGCCTGGCCGATGGCGGGGATCACCGCGTCGCAGGGGAGCACGTACTCGCTCCCCGGCACCTCCACGGGCTTGCGGCGGCCGGACTTGTCGGGCTCGCCGAGCTCCATGCGGATCACCTGGACCCCGGTCACCTTGCCGTCCTCGGCGATCAGCTTGGTGGGGTTCTGGAGGAAGAGGAACTCCACGTTCTCGGCCTTGGCGTCGCGGATCTCCACCTTGTCGGCGGGCATCTCCTTCTCGGTGCGCCGGTACACCACCTTCACGTGCTTGTAGCCCATGCGCAGGCTGGTGCGGGCGCAGTCGATGGCGACGTTGCCGCCCCCGACCACCACCACCGTGTCGCCGACAAACACCTCCTTGCCGAGCGAGATGTCCCGCAGGTAGTCGGCGCCCTTCATGAAGCCCCGGATGGTGTCGTCTTCGCCCTCGACCCCCATGCCGGTGCCGAGCCGCGCCCCCACCCCCAGAAAGACCGCCTTGTACTCCCCCTTGAGCAGGTCGTCGTAGGGCAGGTCGGTGCCGACGTCGGTGTTGTAGCGGATCTTCGCCCCCATCCCCTCGATCAGGTCCACCTCGCCCCGCAGGATCGACCGGGGCAGGCGGTAGTCGGGGATGCCCACCGCGGTCATGCCCCCGGGCTCGGGCAGGGCCTCCAGGATGGTCACGTCGTAGCCGAGTTGCACCAGGTAGTATGCGCAGGAGAGACCCGCCGGGCCGGCGCCGACCACGGCGACCTTCTCCTTGTCGATCACCGGCTGGGGCAGCTGGGTGGGGCGCTTGCGCGAAAGCTCGTAGTCCGCCACGAAGCGCTTGAGGAACTTGATCTGCACCGGGCCGTCCACGTTCTGGCGTCGGCAGGCGAACTCGCAGGGGCGCACGCACACCCGGCCCACCGTGCCCGGCAGGCAGTTGTCCCGGCGAATCAAGTGGAGGCTCTCGGCGAAGCGCCCCTTCTTCACGTCCTCGACGTAGGTCGGGATCTCCAGGTGGGCCGGGCAGGCGCTGATGCACGGCGCCGTCAGTTTTCGCTGGTAGGTCCCCCGGGCCACCGGCCGCCGGGCAGCGATGGCCGCCTCGGCCTCGCCCCGGAAGTGGGCCAAGAAGTCCAGGAAGGCCTTCCCCGAGGACTGGCCGAGGTCGCACATGGCCTGGGCCCGCAGGCGCCCGGCGAGCCGCTCGACGGCCTCGAGGTCGGCGGGCGCGCCGTCGCCCCGGCAGATCCGCTCGAAGGCGTCCAGGATCACCTGGCTGCCGATGCGGCACGGGGCGCACTGGCCGCAGGAGTGCTGGGCCAGGCCCTCGGCGTAGGCCCGGGCCAGGTCCACCGGGTCCACCCCGGCCTCCCACACCGCCAGGCCGTCCCACCCCATCAAGCCGCCAAACGCCGTGCCCGTGCTCAGCGCCTTGGGCAGGGTCACGTCGCCGGCGGTCGCCGCGGTGCCCTTGCGGCTGTCGGCGACCACCCCGCCCCAGCTGGAGAAAATCAGCTCACCCATGGACGACTCTCCTCGCTCGCTCGCGCGGCCTCAGCGGTCGATCTCGCCGAGGACGATGTCGAGGGACCCGATCACCGCGACGACGTCGGCCACCAGGCGCCCGACGATCATCTTCTCCAAGGACTGCAAGTTGACGAAGCAGGGGGGGCGGACCCGGAACCGCAGGGGCTTTTCCGACCCGTCCGACACCAGGTAGTAGCCGAGCTCCCCCTTGGTGGCCTCGACGCTCAAGTAGACGTCGCCCTCGGGCGCCTTGAAGCCCGTGGACATCAGCTTGAACTGGCGGATCAGGGCCTCGATGTGCTCCCCCACCGCTTGCCGGGGGGGCGGGGTGAAGCGGGGGTCGTCGAGCATCACCGGCCCCTCGGGGAGGCGCGCCAGGGCCTGCTCGATGATCCGCAGGGACTGGCGCATCTCGGCGAGCCGCACCAGGTACCGCTCGTACACGTCCCCCACGGTGCCGGTGGGGATCTCGAAATCATACGTCTCGTAGCCGCAGTAGGGCTGGGCCTTGCGCACGTCCCACTTGACCCCCACGGCGCGCAGCACCGGACCGGTGAGGGCGAAGGAGACGCAGTCCTCCTTGGAGAGGATGCCGACCCCCTGGGTGCGCTGCCGCCAGATCTTGTTCTTGGTCAGCAAGCCCTCGTACTGGTCGATCCGCCGGGGGAAGTCCTTTAGAAACGCCCGGGTCTTCTCAAAAAAGGACGGCGGCGCGTCCTGGGGCAGGCCGCCCACCCGGATGAAGCTCGGGGTGAGCCGGGCGCCGGTGACGTCTTCGAGGAGGTCGTGGATCGTCTCGCGCTCCCGGAAGGCGTAAAAGAGCACCGTCATGGCGCCGAGGTCCAGGGCGTGGGTGGCGAGCCACAGGAGGTGCCCCGCCAGGCGCTGGAGCTCGGCCAGCATCACCCGCAGCACCGTGGCCCGGGCCGGGATCTGGTCCTCGATCCCCAGGAGCTTCTCCACCGCCAGGGTGTAGCCGAGGTTGTTGATCAGGGCCCCGGTGTAGTCCATGCGGTCCGTCAGGGTCAGCGCCTGGTGGTAGGTCTTGACCTCCGCCAGCTTCTCCAGGCCCCGGTGCAGGTGCCCGAGGTGGGGCGTGGCCTTGACCACGATCTCCCCGTCGAGCTCCAGCACCACCCGGAGCACCCCGTGGGTCGCGGGGTGCTGGGGGCCCATGTTGACGATCATGTTGCGGGTCTCGGCCATGGTCTCCTCCCGTGGGGGACTTGGGACCCCGGGGAACGTTACCGGTACTGGACCTTCTGGGGGACGCCGTGGAGGGGGAAGTCCTTGCGCAGCGGGTGCCCCACGTAGCCGTCCCACAGGAGGATGCGCCGCAGATCGCTGTGGTCGTCAAAGACGATGCCGAAGAGGTCGTACACCTCGCGCTCGAGCCAGTTGGCCGCCAGCCACACCCCCTCCACGGTGCCCACCGACTCCCCCTCCTCGAGGTCCGCCTTCAGCCGCAGCCGCAGGTTGTGGGCGAAGGAGTAGAGGTTGTACACCACCTGGAAGCGGGGCGACCGGGGCGTGAAGTCCACCGCGGTCAGGTCGGCGAGCATCTCGAACCCGAGCTCGTCGCGGCAGAAGCGGGCGATCTCCACCACCGACGCCGGGGCGATCCGGACGCTCCACTGGCCCCGAAACTCCCCGGAACCGAGGATCGCGTCGCCAAAGCGCGCCGTCAGGCGATCGACGAGGTTCTGGCACTCACTCATGGCACCCCTTCCCTCTCTGGTCCGTTGCCCGAAGGCCTAGGCGGTGAGCCGCGCGGCGGCGTCGGGGCGGTCCGAGAACTTCTCGGTGGAGATCTTCGCCTGGAGCTTGATGATGGCGGCCAGCAGGGCCTCGGGCCGGGGCGGGCAGCCGGGGACGTAGACGTCCACCGGGATGATCTGGTCGACCCCCTGCACCGTGTTGTAGGTGTTGAAGATGCCCCCGGAGCAGGCGCAGGTGCCGTAGGCGATGACCCACTTGGGGTCGGGCATCTGCCGGTAGATCCGCTCCACCGGCCCCGCCATCTTCTGGGTGAGGGTGCCGGCCACGATCATCAGGTCCGACTGGCGGGGCGAGGGGCGAAACACCTCGGCGCCGAACCGGGCGATGTCGTAGTGGGAGGACGAGGTCACCATCATCTCCAGGGCGCAGCAGGCGAGGCCGAAGGTGGCCGGCCAGATGGAGTTCTTGCGCGCCCAGTTGACGAGCTTCTCGAGGTTCGTGACGAGAACCGGAGGAAGGTTCTGCTCTACTCCCATTCCAGGACTCCTTTCCTCCAGATGTAGACGAAGCCCACGAGCAGGATGGCTAGAAACACCAGCATCTCGACGAAGCCAACAAGGCCGAGCTCCTGGAACTGGACCGCCCAGGGGTACATGAACACCACCTCGACGTCGAAGATCAAAAACGCCATGGCCACCAGGTAGTAGCGGATGTCGAAGGTGCGCCAGGAGCCGGGGCTCACCTCCATGCCGCACTCGTAGGTGGAGGCCTTCACCGCGTCGCCCCGTCGGGGCCCGAGGATCGAGGAAACCCCCACCGCGCCGAGGCCGAAGACCAGGGCGACGACCAAGAGGATCAAGATGGGCACGTAACTCTGGAGCATGGGGACCTCCTGGGAGTGCAACCCCGTCTCGGACGCGCGCTCGTGAAAACCCAGAACAAGACGGCGCGTACTCTACGTTGCCCGCTTTTTGGGTGTCAAGGCGCAAAACCGCAGAGCGGCAGACCGAAGCAGGAAACGTTTTGGAATCACTCCAACTTGGGAGCGGGGGCCGTCGCCTGCACGAGGCGCCGGACCGGCTCGTCCGCCGCCGGCATCGGGTACTTCCCCAGGCGCCCCGGCTCGACCCAGGCCACCTCGGCGCAGTCCAGGGGCCGGGGCTCCCCGGCGACCAGGATGCACCGGTACGCCGAGAGGCGGACGCAGGCGTGGGAGTAGGTCCAGTCCACCGTGAGCAGGTGCTCCCCCACGGCGACCTCGATCCCCATCTCCTCCTGGAGCTCCCGGGCCAGGGCCGCCTCCGGGGACTCCCCCGGCTCCACCTTGCCGCCCGGAAACTCCCACAAGCCCCGGTGGGGCCCCCGAGGGCCCCGTCGGGCCAGGAGCACCCGGCCGTCGGCCCCCGTGAGGACCGCGGCGACCACCGGGATGGGGTCGGTCACCCTAGCCCCCTGGCGCGGTTGGGGGCTTTCTGGACGGGGTGGACGGGGCCTGCCACCGACTCGCGTGTGCCGCCGTTCATTATCCTGAACATCCTGTCATCCTGTCCCAACCCCCCGTCCCTCAGGTCGCCAGCTCCGGCAGGTGGCGGAAGGCGTCCACCGCCTGGGGGTTGGCCAGGGCGTCGAGGTTCTTCACCTCCTGCCCCTGGATCGCCTTGAGCACCGCGAGCTCGACCTTTTTGCCGTTGAGGGTTCGGGGGATGTCGGCCACCTGGAGGACCTTGGCCGGCACGTGGCGGGGGGTGCAGTTGGTGCGGATCAGGGTCTTGATCCGGCCGGTCAGGGCGGCGTCGAGGGTGCGGCCCGGGCGGAGCACCACGAAGAGGATCACCCGGACGTCGTCCTCCCAGGGCTGGCCGATCACCAGGGAGTCCAGCACCTCCTCCACCCCTTCCACCTGGCGGTAGATCTCCGCGGTCCCGATGCGCACGCCCCCGGGGTTGAGGGTAGCGTCGGAGCGGCCGTACACCACGATCCCGCCCCGCTCGGTGATCTCGATGTAGTCGCCGTGGCGCCAGACCCCCGGGTAGTGGCGGAAGTAGGCCTCCAGGTACTTCTCGTTCCCGGGGTCGTTCCAGAAGCCCACCGGCATGGAGGGGAAGGGTTCCGTGCACACCAGCTCCCCCTTCTCGCCGGTCACCGGCCGACCGTCGTCGTTCCACGCCTCCACCTTCATGCCCAGGCCCGGGCGCTGGATCTCGCCCGCGTACACCGGATCCAGGGGCGAACCGAGGATGAAGCAGGAGATGATGTCGGTGCCCCCACAGATGGACGCGAGTTGCAGGTCGGGGTTGACCTCCCGGTACACCCACTCGAAGCTCTCGTACGCAAGGGGCGAGCCGGTGGAGAGCACCGCCCGCAGGGGCCCGAGGTCGAAGTCGCGGCCCGGGTGGAGCTCGGCCTTCTCGCACAAGCTGATGAACTTGGCGCTGGTGCCAAAGACCGTGACCCGCTGGTCCTGGGCCATCTTCCACAGGGCATTGAGGTCCGGGTGGGCGGGGTTGCCGTCGAAGAGCACCAGCTTGCTCCCCGCGAAGAGCGCGCTCACCAGCCAGTTCCACATCATCCAGCCGCAGGTGGTGAAGTAGAAGATGGTGTCGTCCCGGTGGAGATCGGTGTGGAGGAGGAGCTCCTTGGCGTGCTGCAACAAGGTCCCCCCGGCACCGTGGACGATGCACTTGGGCACCCCCGTGGTACCCGAGGAGTACATGATGTACAGGGGGTGCTCGAAGGGGAGCTGGGCGAATTCGATCTCGGTGGCGCCGTTGGCGAGCGCCTCGGCCCACGCCACGGCCCGGGGCACCCCGGAGAGGTCCGGGGCGGCGCTGACGAAGGGGACCACCAGGACCGCCCCGATGGAGGGGATCTCCCGGGCCACCTCGGCCACCCGCGGGAGCGACGAGAAGACCTTGCCCCCGTAGAAGTAGCCGTCGGCGGTGATCAGCACCTTGGGCTCGATCTGGCCGAAGCGGTCCATCACCCCCTTGAAGCCGAAGTCCGGGCTGCACGAGGACCAGATGGCGCCGAGGCTCGCCGCCGCCAGCATGGCCACCACCGCCTCGATCCGGTTGGGCATGAAGCCGGCCACCCGGTCCCCCGGGCCGACCCCCAGCCCTCGGAGGTAGGCGGCCAGCCTGGCCACCTGGCCGTACAGCTCCCGGTAGGTCACCTGGCCCGCCGCCGCGCCCCCTTCCCCGACGAAGATCAGGGCTACCCGGTCGTCCCGGTAGCGCAGCAGGTTCTCGGCGAAGTTCAGGCGCGCCCCCCGGAACCACTGGGCCCCCGGCATGGTGGGGTTCTCCAGCACCGCCTCCCAGGGGGCCGAGGACCGCACCTCCGCGTAGCGCCAAACCGCCTCCCAAAAGGCCGGGATCTCCCGCACCGACCAGGCGTGCAACTCGTCGTAGGTGCGAGCCCCGACGCCGTGGTCCCGGTTCACCTGGGCGAGGAAACGAGCCATGTGGGAGCGGGCAGCCCGCTCGGGGGGCGGGGACCACAGGAGCTTGGCCATCTCGGTTTTCTCCTCGGAAGAAGCGAGGTTCGAAGCGGAGCCGGGGGGACCCTATCAACCGTCCGGCCGGGATGCAACGGGAATCGGATGCCTGGACGCTGGCGCCGGACCGACGGCATCGAGCATCCAGCCGTCTACGTGGCCTGGATGCAGTGGGCCCCCTGGCCGCTTCGGGCCGGGCCGAAGCAGCCGTTGCAGCCGGTGCAGCGGGCGGGGGCCCGGTCGCCGGAGCGCCACCGGGCCGGGAGGTCGGGCTCCCACAGCAGGGGCCGCGCCAGGCTCACCAGGTCGGCAGCGCCGCGCAGCAGGAGATCCTCCGCGGTCTCCCGGCGGCGGATGCCCCCGACCACGGCCACCGGGATCGACACCCGCTGCTTCACCGCCGCCGCGAGGTCGGCGAGGTACGCCTCGCCCTCCTCCGCCCGGGCCGGGCGGGCGGGCCCCAGGGCCCCGGACGCGGGGGTTCCCCCGCTCACCTCGACGAAGGCCAGGCCCCGCAGCTGGAGCCACTCGGCGACCCGGCCGGCGTCGTCGAGGTCGAACCCCCCGGGCACGAAGTCGGCGCCGCTCAGCTTGATCGCCACCGGGAAGTCGGGCCCGGCCGCGCCCTGGACCGCCGCCACCACCTCCAGGAGGAACCGGAAGCGCGCCCGCACGTCGCCGCCGTACCGGTCGCTGCGCTGGTTGGTGGCGGGGGACAGGAACTGGTTGATCAGGTAGCCGTGGGCCCCGTGGAGCTGAACGAAGTCGAACCCCGCCTCCCGGGCCCGCGCCGCCGCCCGGCCGAAGTCGGCCACGATGCGGCCGATTTCGTCGGCGGTAAGCTCCCGGGGCATCTCGGGGTACTGGGGGCTCGGCACGAAGGACGGCGCCACCGGGGTAGCCCCCCCGAGGAGCTCCGCCCGGGTCTGCCCCCCGGCGTGCACCAGTTGAAGGCCCGCCAGGGCTCCCCCGCCCCGGATCGCCCCCGCGAGGCGAGCCAGGCCCGGCACCGCGGCGCCCTCGTGGGCCCCGAGCATCCCGGGCACCGCCCGGCCCTCGGGGCTGACGAAGGCGAAGCCGGTGACCACGGTACCCACGCCCCCCGCGGCGAGTTCGGCGTACCGGCCCACCAGGGCGTCGGTCACCTCGCCGCCAGGCCCCGCCAGGCCGAGCCAGGTGGCGGAGCGCACCAGGCGGTTCTTCGCCACCAGGGGACCGAGGGGGAGGGGATCGAAGAGGTCGAGCATGGGGTTCTCGTGTGGAGGCTGTCAGCGGCTAGATATTGACTATTGGCTATTGGCTATTGGCTATTGGCTATTGGCACCTACATATTCTAACTTAGACCTTCTCTCTATTCCCTATTGCCTCATCACCATTCCCTGATAATCCGCCAGGTGGTCGCAGAACTCGACCACCATCTCCGCGGTTTCCGTGGCTCGGGTGCGGGCGCGGAGCATGGCCTTCAGCCCGTCGTCGTCTCGCAGGCCCACCAGCTCGGCGAGGTGGAACCGTTCGACCCGGTAGCCGAGGGCGCGGGCCACCTGGGCCAGGTGGTCGAAGTGGATCGTGTACTCGTCGTGGCCCTTGAGCGCCACCCGCCGGGGCCAGCCGCCCCCGGGGGTCGGGACGAGGAGGTCGTGCCAGGGGGGCGGCACGGCCACGTCCGCCGCGTGCTCGCTGAGAAACACCGCCCGGGCCACGGGGGCGAGCCGCTCCAGGAGCTCCACCGCCCCGAGGTTGAAGGCGAAGCCGGCCGGAGCGGCCGAGAGATCGACCCCGTAGCGCGCGGCCTTGGCCGCCACCGTTTCGGGCAACTGCCGGGGGTCGAGGCCGGTGACCGTGGGGAGGTCCCCGACGACCTCATTGACGATGACGAGGTCTGCGGGCTCGCGCCACCCCGCCAGCACGGCGAGGGCATCTCCCTCCACGAACCGGCACCCCGGGTGCCCCGCCAGGGCCCGCCGCTGGAGGGCGCCGAAGTGGGGGCTCACGTCCACCAGGGTGGCCCGGCACCCCGGTACCCGGTCGAGAAACGCCGCCATCAAGGTGCCGTAGCCCCCCCCGAGCTCCAGGACGGTCGCGGGAGGCCAGGGCAGCCGGGAAGCCAGAAACCGCGCCAGCAGGGCGCCGTAGGGCAGGCGCTCCCGGAGGGCGGCCGCATAGGGCCCCGCCGGGTCGGCCAGGCTCTGGCAGATGGTCAGCTCCCAGGACAGGCTCGGGGGCTCGGGGCCCCGGTAGTAAGCGGCCGGATCGTTGACGGCCACGGTCGGTCGAGAAGAGGGGCCGGCCCCCGGCGGGGCCGGCCCCTCTTGGTTTAGGTCGCGCTTTGCCAAGGCGTCGCGTTCCGTCTCATCCGGAAACCGGGGAACGGGGGGTTTTGGACAGGATGTTGCTCCAAAGTCAGCCCCGGTCCACCCCGTCCACCCCGTCCACCCCGTCCACCCCGTCCACCCCGTCCACCCTCGAGACGCAGCCCCGTCAGCCCCGGTTCAGCCGCTGCTCGGCCAGGGAGTCCACCACCGCCGGGTCCAAGAGGGTGGAGGTGTCGCCGAAGCCACCCTCCACCTCGTTGGCCGCGATCTTCCGCAGGATGCGGCGCATGATCTTGCCCGACCGGGTCTTGGGCAAGCCGGGAGCAAACTGGATGTGGTCCGGGGCGGCGATGCCGCCGATCTCCTTGCGCACCAGGGCCAAAAGCTCCTTCTTCAGGGCATCGGTCCCCTCCACCCCGGCGTTGAGGGTGACGTAGGCGTAAATGCCCTGCCCCTTGATCTCGTGGGGGAAACCCACCACCGCCGCCTCGGCCACCTTGGCGTGGAGCACCAGGGCGCTCTCCACCTCGGCGGTGCCCATGCGGTGTCCGCTGACGTTGATGACGTCGTCGATGCGGCCGGTGATCTGGTAGTCGCCGTCCTGGTCCCGGTTCGAGCCGTCGCCGGTGAAGTAGTACCCGTCGTACTGGACGAAGTAGGTGGTGCGGAAGCGGTCGGGGTCGCCGTACACGCCCCGCATCTGGCCCGGCCACGGCCGCCGGATGCACAGGGCGCCGCTGACCACGCCCGGAAGCGGGGTGCCCTTCTCGGGGTCGACGATCACCGGCTCCACCCCAAAGAAGGGGGTCGTGGCCTTGCCCGGCTTCATGTCGATGGCGCCGGGGAGACCCGTGATCAAGATGCCGCCGGTCTCGGTCTGCCACCAGGTGTCCACGATCGGGCACTTGGACCGGCCCGGGTTCTCGTAGTACCAGCGCCACGCCTCGGGGTTGATGGGCTCGCCCACGGTGCCCAGGAGCCGCAAGCTGTCGAGCTGGCCGAGCCGGCTGGTGACGAAGTGGTCCCCGGCCGCCGCGATAGCGCGGATGGCCGTGGGGGCGGTGTACAGCACATTCACCTTGTGCTTGCCGATGATGTCCCAGTACCGCCCGGCGTCCGGGTAGTTCGGCACCCCCTCGAACATCATGGTGATGGCGCCATTGCACAGGGGCCCGTACACGATGTAGCTGTGGCCGGTGACCCAGCCGATGTCGGCCGCGCAAAAGTAGATGTCGTTGTCGTGGTAGTCAAAGACCAGCTTGTGGGTGTAGGAGGTGTACACCAGATAGCCCCCGGTGGTGTGCATCACCCCCTTGGGCTTCCCCGTGGACCCCGAGGTGTACAAGATGAAGAGGGGGTCCTCGGCGTCCATCTCCTCGCAGGGGCACTCGTTTGCCTGCTTGGGGAGCTCCTCGTGCCACCAGAAGTCGCGGCCCGGGGCCATGGTCGCCTTCACCTTCTCGGCCCCCACTCGCTGCACCACCACGCAGGTCTGGATCGTCGGGCAACTTGCCATGGCCACGTCGGCCTGGGCCTTCTGGTCCACGAGCTTGGCGCCCCGGAAGAAGCCGTCGCAGGTGATCAGGAAGTTCGAGGCGCAGTCCTGGATGCGATCCTTGAGGGCATCGGCGGAGAAGCCGCCAAAGACCACCGAGTGGACCGCCCCGATGCGGGCGCAGGCGAGCATGGCCACCGCAAGCTCGGGGATCATGGGCAGGTACATGGAGACCCGGTCCCCCTTCTTGACCCCGCGGCTCTTCAGGAAGTTGGCGAACCGGCACACCTGGTCGTGGAGCTGGCGGTAGGTGAGGGTGCGGTCCTCGGTGGGCTCGTTGCCCTCCCACAGGATGGCGACCTGGTCGCCGCGCTTCTCCAGGTGGCGATCCACGCAGTTGTAGCTGATGTTGAGCTTGCCCCCCAAAAACCACTTCACGAAGACCTCGTCCCGGGAGTACTTCCACTCCTGCACCCGGTCCCACTTCTTGAACCAGGTCACCTGCTCTCCGGCGACGCGGGCCCAGAAGCCGTCGTTGTCCTCGATGGACTCCTTGTACAGCCGGTCGTACTCGGCCCGGCTGTTGATCCAGGCGCGCTTCTGGGTCTCGGCGGGAACCGGGTACTTGTCCTTGAGCTCAGCCATGTCTCCCTCCTCGCTGCGGTTGCAGAAACTCGGTTTCCCCATGGGGTAGCGGCCACGACTAGGGATGGAACCGCTCCCGGAGGCACGTGGAAGCGCAGTATACAGACGCGACCCACGGTAGACAAGCTGCAAACATCGTTCTGAACACACGACGGCACCGGGCGCCGACCGGCCCTCCCAAACGGCGTCCCGGCTCGCCGGGCGGAAGCCGCGGGTCACCCCTCCGGATCCGCCCGTAGGCCGAACTCCTCGGCCTTCCGGCGCAGGGTGAGGCGGGTGATGCCGAGCAGCCGGGCGGCGGCGCTGACGTTGCCTTCGCAACGGGCGAGGGCCTCGCCGATGAGGGCCGCTTCCGCCCGGGCCAAGAAGGCGTGGTAGGGGGACGGGGTATTGCCCCCGAGCTCGTCCAGGGCGCGAGCGGCGCTGCGCGCCAGATCATCCCGCTCCGCGCCGCCGTCCCCGTGGGCGTCCAGGTCGGCGGGGGCGAGCACGTCCCCCCCGGAGTCAGCCAGGGCGCGCCGGACGGCGTTTTCGAGCTCCCGCACGTTGCCCGGCCACGGTCGCCGGGCAAACTCCCGCATCAGCTCCTCCGATACCCCGGTGACCCTCCGCCCCACCGAGGGGCCGTGCTTGCCGACGAAGTAGGTCACCAGCTCCGGGATGTCCTCGAGGCGAGCCCGCAGGGGAGGCAGGTGGATGCGCACCACGTTGATGCGGTAGAAGAGGTCGCTGCGAAACCGACCATCGGCCACCCGGGCCTCGAGCTCGGCGCAGGTGGCGGCGACCACCCGCACCTCCACCGCGACCTCCTCCACGCCTCCGACCCGCTGGAGGCGGCCGGACTGCAACACCCGCAGGAGCTTGGCCTGAAGTTCGGGCGCCAGGTCCCCGATCTCGTCCAGGAACAGGGTCCCTCCGTCGGCGAGCTCGAACTTGCCGATCTTGCCGCCCCGGCGGTCACCGGTGAAGGCCCCCTCCTCGTAGCCGAAGAGCTCCGCCTCCATGAGGTCCCGGGGGATGGCCGCGCAATCCACCACCAGGAACGGCTTGCCCGCCCGGCGGCCGTGCTGCACCACCGCCCGGGCCACCAGTTCCTTGCCGGTTCCGGTCTCCCCGGTGATCAGGCAGGGGAGCTCGGTAGCGGCCACTTGCCCAATCTTCTTGTACATCTCGAGCATGGCCGCACAGTGGCCGGCGATGCGGTCGCCTTCGGGGAACTCGCCGCCCCGGGGGGCGTCGATGCGGACCACCGAACGGGTGAGGGACCGCTGCTTCACCGCCGCGTCCACCAGGTCGCGCACCGCCTCGAAGCGAAAGGGCTTGACCAGGTAGTCGTAGGCCCCCTGGCGCATGGCCCGGATGGCGGTCTCGGTGTCGCTGTAAGCCGTCGCCATGGCCACGGGCAGGTTCGGGTGCGCCTGCCGCACCGCCTCCAGGACGGCGAAGCCGTCCATCCCCGGCATCCGTACGTCCAGCAATACGAGGTCGATCCCGGCGGCGCGGGACGAGAGGATGGTCAGGCCCTCCTCCCCGGAGCCGGCGGTGAGGACCCCCATCTCCGCCTCGAAGGTTCAGGCGAAGGAGTACCGGATACCCGGGTCGTCGTCGATCAGCAGCACCGTAGCCACCCACCCATCCTTTCCCCCCCCGTCGCCGCGAAGCTCAGGCCCAGCGAGGCACCGCCCCAGACCGTCGAGGCGGGAACCAAAAAGCAAGCGCAGGTCACGCGACGGCCCGTCGGACGCAACGAGAACCGGGACAACCTTCCCCGTAGCCCGGGGTTCGTGGCGCTCGTCGCGCCGTCGTGTGAGATCAGAACTTGACTCATCGGTGCAAATCGGTGGCCCTCAAGGGCTCCTAGGGCGCGCCGGGCCGCGGGAGCCGAACGGTGAACCGGGCCCCCCCGGAGCGCCCCGCCGTGACCATGGTCGTGCCCCCGTGCTGCTCCGCGACGCTGCGCACGATGGCGAGCCCGAGGCCGAGCCCCCCGGAGCGCTGAGCAAAAAACGGCTCGAAGATGCGATCCCGGAGTTCGGGGGGGACCCCAGCCCCCTGGTCTTCCACCCAGAGGAGAGCGTCGAGGGCGCCCAAGTCCCACCCGACCACCACCGCCGTATCCGGCGGGGCGTGCTGGACGGCGTTCTTCACGAGGTTTCGGAGGGCTTGATCGAGCTTCCCCCGGTCCGCCCACAGCACCACCGGGGGCCCGGGCTCCAGGATCAGGCGGATCCCGGCCTCTCGGGCGACCACCTCCAGGGATCGGACGCACTCCTGCGCGAACCCCGGCAGCTCGAGGGCCGCCGGCCGGAGACCGGCCGGCCGGGCGAAGGCGACGAACTCCTCGAGGACCGCGTCGATCTTCGCCACCTGGGATTCGAGCATCCCCAGGTCGCGGCTGGGCACCCGTACATCGGTGGTGCCGGCGGCCGCGCGCCACAGGTGGTCCAGGAGGAGCTTAACCGTGGTGAGGGAATTGCGGATCTCGTGGGCGAGCCCCGCCCCGAGCTGGGACAGGCTGGCCGACAGCCGGGCTCGGTGAGCCCCTTCCCGGGCCTCGGCGACCTCCGCCAAGAGGGCGGCCGTGCGCTCCAGCAACCGGTTCACCCCCCTGCCCAGGGCCCCCGCCTCGCCCCAGGCGTGTTCGTCGGCGCGCACCGCGAGATCCCCGGCCGCCGCGCGCTCGGCAACCGCTTCGAGGCGCCGGATCGGCCGGGCGATCCAGGCGGTCAGGGGGATCGCCAGCGCCACCGTGGCGAGCAAGACCAGCGCACCGCCCCGCGCGGCCGCCGACCGCAACTGGCTCAGTTGCGCCCCCACCACCCCGGGGTCGTAGACCAGGACGAAGGAGCCCACCCGCTCCGCCCGAACCCGGACCGGCTCCAGGACCAGGGCCCACTCCGCCGCCGACGCGGCGGCCCAGGGACCGGCCGCGTCGGCGGAAAGCAGCTCCCGCACCCGCTGCTCGGCGGCGGCGGGAAAGCCGGTGCTCCGGGCCCTCGCCTCCCCGGCGCTGTCCCAGACCCCGGCGCCGAGCTACAGCTTGGGGCGGCTGGCGACGATCTCCTCGGCCACCCGGGCGAGGGCGTAGGTGTCCCCCGCAACCAAAGCCTGCGCCACGCATCGCGCCTCCTGGCGGGCCAAATCGCTCGCCCGCTCCCTCACCCCCCGGTCGAGGGTCGCCTGGGCCGCCCGATACACCGCCACGTACACCAGGGACGCCGAGACCAGGGCCAGGAGCGAACCCATCACCACTAGAACCGAGAAGATCCCCAGGGATCGTCGGCCGCCCTTGCCCCTGCCCGTCACGCTTTACGCCAAACTCGCCCTCTCCTCCGCCCCCGATCCGCCCCCCCTCGCGGAGAAGTCGCGGGGACCTCGGCGCGTCGCTAGCGGATGAACCGGGGGAAACTGGTGAACAGCTCGATGGCGTACCGGAGCATCAGATCCATGGCCCAGGGCAGGGAGAGCAGGAAGACCAGGAGGATCGCGAGGAACTTGGGCACGAAGGTGAGGGTCTGCTCCTGGATCTGGGTCACCGCCTGCACCAGGCTGATGACCCCTCCCACCAGCAGCGCGGTCAGAAGCAGGGGCGCCGACAGGAGGGCCGTCAGTTCGAGGGCCTGGCGCCCCACGGCGACCACGTCGTCTGGGGTCATCCGAGGAAGCTCCGGGCGAGGCTCCCCACCACCAAGTGCCAGCCATCGACCAAGACGAAGAAGGCGAGCTTGAAGGGCAGGCTGACCATCATGGGAGGCAACATGAACATGCCCATGCTCATGAGCACGCTAGCCACCACGAGGTCGATGACCACGAAGGGGATGTAAAGCAAGAAGCCGATGGTGAAGGCGGTCCGCAGCTCGCTGATGACGAAGGCGGGCACCAGGGCGGCGAAGGAGACATCCTCGGGGCGCTGGGGGGCAGGGTCCCGGGAAAGCCGGACGAAGAGCGCGATGTCCTTCTCCCGGGCGTGCCGCAGGAGGAACTGCTGGACCGGAGGTTTGGCCTTCTCCAGGGCCTGGGCCTGGGTGGCCTGCCCGTCCAGATAGGGGCGCAGGGCGTCGCCGTACACCACGTTCCAGGTCGGCGCCATGACGAAAAAGGTTAAGAAGAGCGCCAGGCCCACGAGGACCTGGTTGGGGGGCATGGCCTGGGTGCCCAGGGCGTTGCGCAGGAAGGACAGGACCACCACGATGCGGGTAAAGGAGGTGAGGAGGATCAGGATGGCCGGGGCGAGGGTGAGGACGGTGAGCAGGAAGACGATCTGCAAGCTGAGGGCGATATCCTGGGGCCCCGTGGCCCGGTCGAGCCCGAAGCGAAGCGCCGGCAAAACCCCCTCCTGGGCGAGGGCGGGCCCCGCCGCCAGGGCCAGGACCAGCCCACCGAGCGCCCTTCTCACGGGGGGCCGCCGGGCTTGGCGCGCCGACGGAGCGCGGCGAGCCGCTCTTCGGCCGTGGGCTCGGGGGAGGACCCGGAGGAGTCGGGGACCCGGTCCGGCGTGGGCCCCCGAAGGCTCCCTTCCCCTTCCAGGTCCATGGTCCGGCGGAGCTCCGCCTCGAAGGGGGTGTCGCGAAACCCGTACCGCTCGTTGAGGCGCTCCAGGGCCGCCTCGTCCCGGATCTCGGCCAACAGGGTGACCCCGTCGGCGGCTTGGGCGAGGAGCCACACCAGCCCGCCGGCTTCCACCAGGAGGAGGCCCTGGCGGGGCCCGACGGCGCGGCTCGCCAGGATGCGGATCGCGGAGCCCTTGCGATCCAGGGAGAAGCCCCGGCCCAAGAAGCGTCGGGCCAGGTACACCGCGCCGGCCAGGAGGGCCAGGACCAGCAGAAGCCCCGAGACCAGACGGAGGAGACTAGACCCGGCCTCCACGGCCGGGGGGGCGGGCGCCTCGGCATACTGGGCCAGGTAGCCGCCCGTGGGGGAGGTCGACGAAGGCAGCGGCGCGGGCGCGACCACCACGGGCGGCGGCAGCGGGAGTTCGGGAGTCCGAGCCGCCGGGTCGGGGGCGGGGGCCGCGGGCTTGGGCGCGGCCGAGGGAGCGGGGCCGGGCTCCGGTAGAATCCGCAGGCTGCGGGTGACGACCCACCCCTCGCCCCCCTCGAAGCGGACCCTGGTCCACTCCCCCTGTCTGCCCAGGGTGGTCACCGAGGCACCCTTGCCGAGGCGCCCCAACCGGGGAGCGCCCTCGTCGGGAGCGGCTCGGACGTTGACGTGGCGCGGCTCCCAGTCCACCACCGCCCGCCCCGCCCAGGCCGACCCCGCCACGAGGAGCAGGACGGCGACGACCCAGGACCTCACCGCTCCACCCCTGCGATCTTGGTTACCCGAGCCCACAGCTTGTCCTTGATGATGATGATCTCGGTCCGGGCGAACACCTCCCGGTCCAGGGAGATGTCCATCGGCTCTCCGGAGAGCTTGGTCGTCACCACCAGCCCTCCCACCTCCAGAGCCAGAATGTCTTGGACCGTCATGTGGGTACGCCCCACCTCCACGGTCAGGCGCAGGGGAACGTCCCGCAGGATCCCCCAGTCCCTGAGGGCGGCGGATTCGGAACCGCTGGACGGGGAACCTCCCGGCGGGGGCTGGGCCATGGGTGCCTCGCGGGCGGGGGAGAACCGGCTACTGGACGACGAACTCGGTGAAGTACACCTCCACCACGCGCCCGGTCCCTAGAAAGGAGTTCAAGCGGTGGAGGATCTCGTTGCGCAAGCGCTCCTTGTCGGCGACCGTCAGGAGGTCGGCCGAGGACTTGCTAGCCAGCAGGGTGAGCAGGGAGTCCCGCACCTTCGGCTTCAAGCTGTCGAGTTCCGCCGCCACCGGGTCGCCGTCCAGTTCAAGCTGTACGGCGAGCTTCAAGAACCGGGGGCGCCCGGGCTCCGCCAGGTTCGACAGAAAGGGATCCATGGGATAGAGGGGCCCGAGGGTCACCTTGGGTTGGGCGACGGGAACCGGCTCCTCCACCGGCGGCGGCGCCGAGAAGAACTTCGTGTACGCGAAAAACCCGCCCCCACCGAGGGCGGCAAGGGCGACGGCGGCTACGATCAGGGTCTTCTTCGCCATGGGGTCCATCCTTTACCACGGAGCGCAGAGCCGTACAAGCGGCAGAGGGGCGGCTCCCGGTCGGAGCCGCCCCTCTCTCATCGCCCTCGGCGGGCCAAACCTTTACCTTACCGCTTGAGCGCCAGAAGATCCTGGAGCATCTCGTCGCTGGTGGTGATGATGCGGGAGTTCGCCTGGAAGCCCCGTTGGGTCACGATCATGTCGGTGAACTCCCGGGACAGGTCGACATTGGACATCTCGAGGAAGCCCGCGGCGATACCGCCGGTCCCATTGGCGCCGGCAGTGACCACCGGGAACCCCGAACCCGATGACGGGGACTCGGCGTAGCGTCCGCCCCCCATGGCGAGAAGGCCCTGGGGATTGGGCACCGAAGCCAGGGCGACGCGAGCGATCTCCTCGGTGGTGCCGTTCTCGAAGATGCCGACGATGGTGCCGTCCCGGCCCACGGTCAGGGCCTCCAGGGTCGCCGCCCCCGCCGCCGTCGTCGTCACCGTGAAGTAGTCGCCGAGGCTCGGCCCGTTGCCGCGCCGCAAGTACTGGGCGTTCAGGGCGGCGGCGGCGGTCGCGCTCGGCCCCGCGCCCACCGGCGCCCCCGAGGTGTTCCACAGCTCCCCGTCGTCGTCGAAGGCGCCATCCCCGTTTGCATCTACCGTCCCCCGGGTCACCACCGAAACCTCGACGAGGGACCCCGCCGTGGGGTGCAGTCGGAGGGCGTTGGCGATATCCGCCTCCGTACTCGTCACCTGGCCCAGGGCATCGGTGGCGAGATTGACGACCAGCCTGCTCCCAGTCACCGATACCCCCAGGCTCTGGTTCACGCCCCGGTTCGCGAGTTCCAAGCTGAGGTTGTTCCCCCCGGCACCGAAGTCCTTCGCTCGAAGCTTCAGGAACTCGCCGTCGCCGTTGGCGTCCGCATAGAGGATCGCACGGTTGGGGGTACCGCTGCTGATGGTGAAGGTGCCCAGCCGACTGTCGGAGACGGTGTCGCCCACGAACCAGGTGCCGATCACCCCGGTCTCCTCCCCGCTCACCCGGAACTGCCCGGTGGCCGCGTCCACGCACTCGATCCGCCAGCGATCGGAGAGCGTGCTCGGGTTCGTCACCAGGGTACCCAGCGAGGAACTGCCGCTGTTGGGCCCCGCAACGGTTGGGGTGGCGGAGGCGCGCACGTTGGTCACCTTACCCACGTTCCAGCGGTCGAGGTTGATAAAACCCACCTCGTCCCGACTGGAATCCACGCGGCCATCCCGGTTGGTGTCGACCCACCCGTACACCTGGTCACCGGAACTCGTCACCAGGTTGAAGCGATCGTCCACCGAGAACGACCCGGCCCGGCTGTAGAAGTAGTCCGTGCCCTGACCCACCACGAAGAACCCGTTGCCTTCGATGGCCAGGTCGAGGTTGGCCCCCGTCGCCTGGAGGGTTCCCTGGCCCATGTTTCGGTCGATGGACGATACGGTCATGCCTAGCCCCACCTGGGTGGGGTTGCGGCCGCCCACCGGAGACCGGGCCTGCCGCGCGCCCTGGAGGGTCTGGCTCAAGGTGTCCACGAAGGTCACCCGGCTCCCCTTGTACCCCGCCGTGTTGACGTTGGAGATGTTGTTACCGATCACGTCCATGGACTGCTGGTGGTTTCTCAGGCCCGAGACCCCGGAGTAAAACGAGCGGAGCATGGTATACCTCCTTGCTGCTCAGGTTTCCGACAGGATGGTGACGGCTTCCAGGGGTACCGAGGAGCCGTCGTCGAGGCCCAGGTCCACCCGCCCCCCGGCCCCGTACTCGACCCGGGTGACCCGCCCGCGCACCTCCACGGCTCCCCCCTCGCCGTCGGCGACCTGCGCGGTGACGGTCCGCCCGACGAAGCCCGCCGCGGTCGCCCGCCCCAGGGCGCCCATGGAGTCCTGGTAGCCCGACACCTTGCGGTTGAGGTTGACGAGCTGCTCCACGGTGGAGAACTGGGCGGTCTGGGCTAGGAACTCCTCGCCCCCGGTGGGGCTCAGGGGGTCCTGGTACTTCAACTGGGAGACGAAGAGCTTCAGGAACTGCTCGAAGTCCGCCAGGGCCAGGGCCGAGTCCCCGCCCGTAGCGGGGAGCCTGGTCTCCGGCTTGCCGCCGGACGCCGCTGCAACGATCATGGCACGCTCTCCTCGTCACGCTCTCGCGTCGAAGCCCCAGGTCCGCCAAGGCCCGGTCGCCACCTCCTCGGGCCCCCCGGCCGCCGCTGGGCCCTTCGCCCCGCGGCGGGGGCGCCCGCCGGGGGTATCCCCGCGGCCCTCCCGCTCCCGGCCGTCCGCCAGGTCAACCCACGCGTGGACCACCGGCAGTCCCCGGGTTTCCAGGACCTGGCGCAGGAGGGGCAGTTCCCCGGTCAGGGCCTGCTGCGCCTGGGGGGTCTCCACCCGGAAGTGGGCTGAGAGGCCGCCGGACTCCCGGGTGAGGACGAGGTGCACCTTCCCCAGGTGTTCGGGGGCCAACTGCACGGTGACCCGATCTCCCCCCCGCGCCATCGCGAGGCGCACCCCGTGGGCGACTTGGACCGCCGGCGGCGGCGGGGGGAGCCCCGCCGGGCGCCCCCCGGGGGGGAGGCCCTCGCCCGCCCGGGGGGAGGGTCCCTCGGCCCCCGGGAGCCCCCCTCCCCGAGCCTCGACCCCTTGCCCTTCCAGCCGCGGGGCTTCGCTGACCCGGGCGGCGGGCTTGGCCGGATCCCCCGCCCCTCCCTCCGGGCTCACGGCCTCCCGCGCGCGGCCGGCGCCCGTGGGGAGGGGCTCCGCCTCGGGGGCGAGCCTCTCGGCCGCCAGCCGGAGATCCTCGCCTCCGGGGCACGGCTTCGCGGCCCCCTTCGGCACCGCCCCCAGGCCCCGGACGCCCGGGGCCGCCAGGTCCTCGGCACCGGTGTCTTCGGGACAGGGGGTCTCCGCCCCGCCCCGAGGGCGGGCCCTCAGCCAGTGCCCCCACAGGCGCTCGACCCTGGGAGGCAGGGGGCCCGGCTCTTCCCGGAGTCCCCCTACCCGAACCGCGGGGGCGCTCCCCCCGCCAGACCCGTCCTGAGCCCAGAGGCCGGAAGGGCTCGGCTCGGCGCCTGCCCCTGCGCCCCTGGCAGCTCCCGGGACCGCACCCTCCTGGGCCGGGGTTGCCGTTCCCCCCGCCGGAGCCAGGCCCCCGACCGCGACCGGTCCCCACCCAGGCTCCTCGGCCCCAACGGGGAGCTCCGAAACCGCTGCTCCCTCCGCCCCCGCGTCCGCGGCACCGAGCCCCCAGGGCCCCGGTGCCCACACCACCACGACCCCGCCGGGCCCCGGTTCCGGTGCGGCTTCCCCTCCCGTCTCGTTTCCCGGCCCACCGGCAAGCCGCCGCGCCGCCAAGAGGTCGTCCAGGACCGCCGCGAAGGCGGCGGGGTCCCCGACCTCACCCCACGCCAGGGGGGCACCGGCCCCCGGTGCGGGCAGGGACACGACCTCCACCATCATCGGGGGGCTCCCTTCCCGGCGGCGCGCCCCTCCTCCAGCCGCCGCGTCAGCTCGCGAACCCTCGGCTTGGCCATCAGGTCGAAGATCTTGCTCACCGACCGACCGGGCAAGCGCTCGAGAATCGAGACCGCCATGTCATCCTCCATCCCCGCCAGGGCCTCGGCCGCTTCCTTGGGCTTCATCGCGCCGTACACCTTGGCGATCTGGGCGAGTCGCTCATCCACCTGGCGCTGCCGCCGGGCGATATCCGCCTCCACGTCCCGCTTCAAGGCGGCCAGCCGGTCCCGCTCTTCGACCAGGGCCTGGCGGGCCGCCTCCAGGGCCCGTCGGAGGGCCTCCAGGGCCTCCTCCTCTCGAGCCAGCGCCAGCCGCCGCTGCTCCACCTGGGCATCGAGCTCTTGCAAGAGCCGGGCCTTCGCCTCCACGGCCTCCTGCCCCTCGGGGGAACGCCTGGTTTCCTGCGCCGGGACGCCCCCCGGCACCGCGGCCACGAACAGCAAGAGGAGGCTGGCGAAGACGCGGGGGGGCAGGAATGGGACCTCACGGGCCATGGTTGTCCTCCTCTCGGGACCGGTGACGGGTCGCCGCGAGCTCGTCGATCACCTTGGTCTCCTTGCGCGCGTCCGACTCGCGCCACACGGCCTCGGCTCGCTCTCGCAGCCGGTCCAGGGCCGCGACGGCCCGATGGGCCTCCAGGAGCTCGGCCGCGGCGGCTGCCGCCGTCCGCTCGGCCTGGGCCAGGTCGACACGGGCTCGCTCCCGGTCCCGACGCAGGCCCGCCACGTGGAGGGAATGCAAGTACAGGGCCTCGGCCGACAGCTCGTCCCGGCGCTTCAGCTCGTCCAGGGCCTCGAGGGCGTCCGCGAGGCCCTGGTCCACGGCCGCCAGGGCCTCCTGGGCGCACCGGAGCCGCTCCTGGGCCTCCGCCGCCCGTGCCTGGGCGAGCTCTTCTTGCAGGGTGCGCACCGATCGGACCCGTTCGAGGCGGAAGGTGAACGGCACCTAGGCCTCCGGCGCGAGGGCCCGGAGGGCCTCGACGGCGGCCTCCAGGGTCCAGGTCTCCTCGGTGCCCTGGGTGAGGAGGGCGTCGATTGCGGACCGCTTGTCCACGGCTTCGTCGACGTCGGGGTTGGCACCGGGCTGGTAGGCGCCGATGTTGATCAGGTCCTCGGCGCCGCGGTAGGCGGCCAGGAGCTTCCGCAGCCGGGCCGCCGCCCGCCGGTGCTCGGGGGAGACGATCTCCATCATCAGTCGGCTGGCCGAGGCGAGGACGTCGATGGCGGGGTAGTGGTTGCGGGCGGCGATGTCCCGGGAGAGCACCACGTGGCCGTCCAGGATGGACCGCACGGTGTCGGCCACCGGGTCGTTCATGTCGTCGGCTTCCACGAGGACCGTGTAGAGCCCGGGGATCGCCCCCGGTGTATGCAGGCTTTGGCAGCATGACGGGAAATCGCGCCGGAGAGCGGGCACGGGTGGTGATTGCCGCGCTGGAGCGCGCCGGCGTGCGCGGCGTGATAGCG
>JBBIIA010000041.1:0-28286 GCA_037446775.1 Deltaproteobacteria bacterium | reverse complement strand
CCTCGCGGGCGCCGGGCCCGAGGTGCTGCTCCTGGTGGAGCACCCCCCGGTGCTCACCCTGGGGAGGTCCTCCCGGCCCGGGGACGCCGGGCTCTCCCCCGCGGCGTGGGCCGAGCGGGGGATCGAGGTGGTGGCCGTGGACCGGGGAGGGCGGGCTACCTGGCACGGCCCCGGCCAGGTGGTGGCGTACCCGATCCTCGACCTCGGGCGCCGGGGCAAGGACCTGCGGGCGTACGTGGGGGCCCTGGAGGACGCGGCCGCCGCCGCGGCGGGGCGCTTCGGGATCGACGCCCGGCCCGGCCGCGACCCGGTGGGGGTCTTCGTGGGCCCGGCCAAGGTCGCCTCGGTGGGGGTGTCGGTGCGCCGCTGGGTGACCGCCCACGGGGTGGCGGTCAACGTCACCAACGACCTCGACGTCTACCGCCACTTCTCCCCCTGCGGCCTCGCCGGGGTGCCGGTGAGCCGGCTCGCCGCCTTCGCCCCGGTGACCGTGGACGGGGTGCGCGACGCCCTGGCCGCGGAGCTTTTGGCCCGGTTGGCGCCGTGACCCCCGAGGGCCGCGCCGAGGACGCCCGGCGACGCCTCGCCGCCCGCCTGGGGGGCGCGGTGGCCCTCGTCTGGACCCGCAACCGGAGCGTGTACCTCTCGGTGCGCCCGGGGCCCGGGGGCTGGGTGCTCCGGCTCCACGAGGGGTTTCGGTCCGCTCCCCCGGAGGTGTGGGGCGCCGTGGGGGAGTTCCTGGCCACCGGGCGCCGCGGCGCCCTGGGCCCCGCCCGGGACCACTTCGACCGCTGCCGACCGCCGGAGCGGCGCCCGGACCTGGAGCCCCGGGGGCGGGCCCACCACCTGGCGACGCTCCTGGAGGAGGTCCGGGCCCTAGGGCCTTTTGGCGACCTGCCCCCGGTCGCCCTCGGCTGGGGTCGGCGGGTCCGGCCCGGGCGGCGCCACCTGCGCCTCGGCTCCTATCGCCCCGGGGTCCCCGGGGTCATTCGGGTGCACCCGGTCTTGGACCACCCGGCGGTCCCGGCAGGGGTCGTGGCCCAGGTGGTTCACCACGAGCTGGTGCACCACTACCTCCACTGGACGGCGGGGGCGGCGGCTGGTAGAAGCCACGGGCGACGGTTTCGCGAGCTGGAGAGCGCCTACCCGGGCCTCGCCGAGGCTCAGAAGTGGCAGGCGCGGGAGCTCGGGCGGCTGGTGGAGCGGTGGCGGAAGTGATGAGGCCCCGGAGGCGGGGCGGAAAGGGAGGGCAAATCGTGAAGCGAAGCGCGGCGGCGTGGTGGTTGGCGTCGGCCCTGGCGGTGGGCGGCTGCTCCGGGGGCACCGAAGCCCCCAAGGCGCCCGCCCAGAGCGCCTTTCAAGCGATCGAGGCCGAGCTCCTCGGGCCCCGGTGCGCGTCGGGGGGCTGCCACGGCAGCTCCGCGGCCGGGGGGCTAGACCTCTCCCCGGGCAAGGCCCACGGGGCCCTGGTGGGGGTCGCCGCCCAGCGCCGCCCCGACAAGCCCCTGGTGGCCCCCGGCAACCCGGACGGGAGCTACCTGTGGGAGCGCCTCACCCCCGGGGGCGACACCCCCCTCATGCCCCTCGGGAGCCCCGCCCTCGGCGAAGCCGACCTCGCCCGCCTGCGGGAGTGGATCCAAGCAGGGGCGAAGCCCTAGCCGAGCAGGGGCGGGCGAGGGGTTTTGGGACAGGATGGACAGGATGGTTGGGGGCTGCGATCGCCCAAGGCCCGGTGCTCCTCTCGAAAGCAGCCCTTTTGCCGCTGCTGGGGGACCGCACCCGGAAGAGCGGCCGACCGCCGCGAACGACGAGGAACGGATGCTTCCCTCAGCTCTCTCCTTCCCGCACCGAGTACACCCCCGGGTGGGCCTCGGTGTCCCGGCGGTGCGCCGCCAAGTCGGCGCCAACGGCGTCGATCTTGCCGTTCAGTGTGCGGATGAGAAAGAGCAGGTGATCGTCGCGTTCCTTGGATTCGGCTCTGGACTGCTGGATCTCGCTCCGAAGGACCTGGTGACCTTCGAGCACCAGCTCGAACTTGCCGCGCATATCCTCGAGGAGGATCTCCAGGTGGCGCTGCTCCATCGCGGACCTCCTTTCTCTGGTGCCCCGCCGTAGGCGAGGACCATACTCGCCATCTCCGACGCCCGTCAAACGGCCCGAAGACCTCGCTTCGGGAAAGCGATCGGGCCGTTGCGGGGCCCGGAAAGCACGGAGAGCGTTCCTTCCGGCCAACATCCCGAAGATCCCGTTATCCTGTCAGAAACCCCCGTCCAGCTGAGTGGGGAGAAGCACCCCCGGCTAGCGCCGGGGGCGGCGGCCTCCTCGGGGCGGGGGGCGGCGGCCGCCCCGGTCGGGGCGGGGGGCAATGAGGGCGTCGGCGCCTTCGGGGCGGGCCTCGTCTTCGCCGGTCTTGGCGCGGCGGATCTCCTTCACCAGCAGCTCGTCGGTCACCGGTCGGGTGGGGATCCGGTGGCCGATGTACGCCTCGATGTCTTCCAGGGTGAGGACGTAGTCCTCGCACGCCATGGTGATGGCCTTCCCTGAGGCGCCGGCCCGGGCGGTGCGGCCGATGCGGTGGACGTAGTCCTCGGCCTCCTGGGGGACGTCGTAGTTGAAGACGTGGCTGATGCCCTCCACGTGCAGGCCCCGGGAGGCGACGTCGGTGGCCACCACGATGGAGACCTCGCCGGTCATGAAGCGCTTGAGGATGCGCTGCCGGTGGCTCTGGTCCACGTCGCCGCTCAGGATCGCCGAGGGGTAGCCGTTGCGCTGGAGCCGCTCGGCCACCATGGTGGCGGCGCGCTTGGTGTTGACGAAGACGAGGCCCTTGGTCCACTCCTCGGTCTTCAAGAGCCCGAGGAGGAGCGGCATCTTCTCCCGGGAGTTGACGTGGTAGAGCACCTGCTCCACCAGGTCGGCGGTGACCTTCTCGGGGGTGACCGAGACCTTCTCGGGGACGTTCATGTACTCGTAGGAGAGCTCCATCACCCGCTCGCTCAGGGTGGCGGAGTACAGCATGGACTGGCGCTTCTCAAAGGGCGACATGCGCTTGAGGAGGAAGCGGATGTCCCCGATGAAGCCCATATCGAACATCCGGTCGGCCTCGTCGATGACCGCGATCTCCACGTCCCGCAGGTGGTACACCTTCTGGCGCAGGTAGTCGATCAGGCGCCCCGGGGTGCCCACCATCAGGTCCACCCCGCCCGCCACCGCTTCCCGCTGCTTCTGGTAGTCGATGCCGCCGTACACCGCGAGGGTGCGAAAGGGGAGGTGGCGGCCGATGTCCTGGGCGTCCCGGCACACCTGGGCGGCGAGCTCCCGGGTCGGGGTGAGCACCAGGGCCCGGGGGCACACCCCGTGGGAGGGGCGGCGCGGGTGCTTCAGGAAGTGGTCGAAGATGGTGAGGACGAAGGCCGCGGTCTTGCCCGACCCGGTCTGGGCCTGCACCGCCAAATCCTTGCCCTTGAGGGTGTGGGGCAGGCTGGCGGCCTGGACCGGGGTGAGGTGGGTGAAGCCGCAGTCGGCGACCCCCTGGAGGATTTCGGGGGCGAGATCGAAGTCGGTGAAGCGTACATCGGTGAGTTGCATGGTCCTCGCGCTCGGGCGGGGGGGCCCGGGGGACCCCTGGTTTCAGAAACCGTGCAATCTATGCGCATTTTCGCACGGAGTCAAACGGTTGCGCGCCATTCCAGCGGGTCCCTTGTCGCCCCCGCCGACCCTGTGCTAGCGTGCCGGTTCGTTACGGACGCCGCGCCCCAAGGATTTTCCATGTGGACCCGCCCCGACTCCCTCGACTACGAGGGGGCCATCTACCGCCCTCCCAGCGAGGCTCGTTCGATCATCCTCCAGGCCACGGTGGGGTGCGCCCACGGCCGCTGCACCTTTTGCGTCAGCTACCGGGACAAGCGCTTTCGCATCAAGGACCGGGCGGTGATCGAGGCCGACCTGAAGAAGGCCTCCCGGCTCTACCGCGGGGTCAAGCGCCTCTTCGTGGCCGACGGCGACGCCTTGATCCTGCCGATGCGGGAGTGGCGCTGGCTCTTGCCGGCGATCCGGGAGCACCTGCCGTGGGTGGAGCGGGTGGGGGTGTACGCGACCGGGCGGGCGATCCGCAAGAAGTCCGACGAGGACCTCGCGTGGCTTCGCCAGCACGGCCTCGGCATCGTCTACCTCGGGGTCGAGAGCGGCGACGACGAGACCCTGACTTACGTCCGCAAGGACTCCACCGCGGCCCAGCAGGTGGAGGCGGGGCGGCGGGTGAAGGCGGCGGGGATCGAGGTGTCGGTGACCGTGCTTTTGGGCATCGCGCCCCCGGGCCGCAGCCGCGAGCACGCGCGCCACACCGGCGCCGCGCTCACCGCCATGGACCCGGACTACGTGGGGGCCCTGTCGGTGATGGTGTGCGAGGGGACCGAGCTCGCCCGGCTGGTGGAGGAGGGCAAGCACCCGGTGCCTGGCCCCCGGGAGCTGCTGGCCGAGCTCCGAGAGATGCTCGCGGCCACCGACCTGACCGACGGCTACTTCATGGCCAACCACGCCTCCAACTACCTGCCCCTCAAGGTGCGCCTCCCCGGCGACAAGGCCGAGGCCCTGGCCCTCTTGGACGAGGCCCTCGGGGGGCGGGTGGCCTTGCGGCCCGAGGCCTATCGGGCGCTGTAGTCCCCGACCCCAACTGCCCAGCGAGGAACCCTGCGTGTTTACGACCAAGCCCCAACCGACCACCGACCACGGACCTCGGACCACCGACGACTTCCACCGCTTTGCAGGCACGGCCGGCTACGTCGCCTCCCGGGCCCTGCAAGACGCCGTCAACGTCTCCCTCGCCCTGGAGCGGCCGCTTCTGATCAAGGGCGAGCCGGGTACCGGCAAGACGCTCCTGGCCCGCCACATCGCCCAGGCGCTCGGCATGGAGTTTCTGATCTGGAACGTCAAGTCCACCACTAAGGCCCGGGACGGCTTGTACACCTACGACACGGTGGCGCGCCTCAACGACGCCCGCTTCGGCGACGGGGACGTCAAGGACATCCGGCGCTACATCAAGTACGGGCCCCTCGGCCGGGCCTTCGGGAGCCCCCAGCGGCTGGTGCTGTTGATCGACGAGGTGGACAAGGCCGACATCGAGTTCCCCAACGACCTCCTCCACGAGCTCGACGAGATGAGCTTCGAGGTGCTGGAGACCGGGGAGGTGGTGACCGCCGCCCAGCGCCCGGCGGTGATCGTCACCTCCAACTCCGAGAAGGAGCTCCCCGACGCCTTTCTGCGCCGGTGCGTCTTCCACTACATCGACTTCCCCGACGAGGCCCAGATGCGAGCCATCGTCGCCGTCCACTTTCCGGGGCTCTCCAACCGGCTCCTGGCCGACGCCCTGCGGGTGTTTTACGGCTTGCGCGAGGTGCCGGGCCTGCGCAAGAAGCCCTCCACCTCGGAGCTTCTGGACTGGCTCCGGGCGCTCCTGGCGAGCGGGGCCCGGCTCCCCGAGGGCGACCCCGCCCCGGAGGCGATCCCCTTTCTGGGGGCCCTCGTCAAGATGCAGGAAGACGCCGAGGTCCTCGCCCGGCGCGCCGCCCGGCCCGGCGACGTGCGCACCGCGGGCCGGAAGTACTTCCGCTAGGCTTGCGGTGTTCCTCGCCCTCTTTCACGGGCTGCGGGCCCTGGGGGTGCCGGTCAGCCTCACCGAGTGGCTGACCCTGCTGGCCGCCCTGGCCAAGGGGCTCCACGGCCACAGCCTGGAGGAGTTCTACCACCTCGCCCGCAGCGTGCTGGTGAAGGACGTCGCCCACTACGACGCCTTCGACCAGGCCTTCGCCCACTCCTTTCGGGGCGCCGCGATCCCCGAGAACGCGGCCACCAAGGACGACATCCTGAAGTGGCTCTCCGACCCCCTCGCGCCCCTGCGGCTGCCCCCCGAGGAGCTCGAGCGCATGCGGCACTTGAGCCTCGACGAGCTGTTGCGGGAGCTGGAGGATCGGCTCCGGACCCAGGACGGGGCCCACCACGGGGGCCAGCACTGGATCGGCACCGGGGGCCGCAGCCCCTTCGGGAGCCGGGGCAGCCACCCCACCGGGATCTCCTTCGATCCCGAGGGGGGCGGCGGCGGGGCGATGCTCCAGGCCTTCGCCCGGCGCTACCGAAACCTCCGGAGCGACGTGGTCTTGGACGTGCGCCAGATCGGGGTGGCGCTCAAGAAACTTCGGGACCTGCGGCAAGCCGGGGCCGAGGAGGTGCTGGACCTTCCTGCCACCATCGACAAGACCTGCCGCCAGGGGGGCGAGATCGACCTGGTCTTCACCCGGGAGCGGGAGAACCAGGTCCGGCTCCTCCTGCTGATGGACACCGGGGGCTCCATGGAGCCCTACCGGGAGCTGTCGGAGCGGCTCTTCTCCGCCGCCCACGGCCTCAACCACTTCAAGGACTTCCGGGCCTTCTACTTCCACAACTGCGTCTACGAGAACCTGTACACCGACCTCATCAAGGGGGAGTACGTCCCCACCGACGAGGTGATCCGGGAGTGCAGCCGCGCCTACCGGCTGGTGGTGGTCGGGGACGCGGCCATGGCCCCCTACGAGCTGATGATCCCCAACGGGACCCTGGAGCGCATGCGCACTAGCAGCGTGAAGGGGATCGACCGCCTGCGGCTCCTCGCCGACGCCTTCCCCGACCGCATCTGGCTCAACCCCATCGCCGAGCCGTCCTGGGGGTACTACGACACCATTAGCACCGTGGCCGGCCTCTTTCCCATGTTTCCCCTCACCCTGGATGGGCTGGAGCGGGGGGTGAGGGAGCTGCTGTAGGGGCAGGGGTCAGGGGCTAGGGGTCAGGGGCTAGGGGTTAGGGGTTGGGGGGGTAGGAGGCAGCTTCAAACGTCGAGCATCCAGCATCCGAGGGTTTGCCATGATCCCCTGTGCCCCGGCGCTCCGCCAGCGCCTCGTCCGCGTCGCCCAGGAGCTCGACGCCCCCGACCTGTTGATCCGGGGGGCGCGGGTGTGGAGCCCCTTCACCGGGGAGATCGAGGCGGGGGACGTGGCGATCTGCGGCGACCGCATCGCCCGGGTCGGCCCCTGGGCCGGGCCGGTGGGGGCGGGGACCGCGATCCTGGACGCCGCGGGGCTCGTCGCCGTGCCCGGCTATATCGAGCCCCACACCCACCCCTGGCCCTTCGCCAACCCCCTGGCGCTCGCCGAGGCCGCCGCCTGCCGGGGGACCACCTGCCTGGTGTACGACGACCTCCTCTTGCACCTGGCCCTGGGGGTGGAGGGGCTGGAGGCGCTCACCCGGACCGTGTCCGAGGCCGCCCCGGGCCACGTCTTCTGGACGGCGCGGATGGCCTCCCAGTCCCGGTTCGCCGGCGAGGAGGCGGTCTTCTCCCGGGAGCACGTCGCCCGGCTCCTCGCCCAGCCCCAGTTCCTGGCCACCGGGGAGATGACCCGCTGGACCGACTTTCTGGACCCCGCCCTGGCCCCCCGGCTCCTGGAGATCGGCGAGGCGGCCCGGGAGCTCGGCAAGTTTAGCGACGGCCACACCGCCGGGGCGAGCGCCCGGCGCCTCCCGGCCCTGGCGGCCACCGGGATGCGCTCGTGCCACGAGGCGATCACCGCCGGGGAGGCCCGGGACCGGCTGCGGGCCGGCTTGTGGGTGCTGCTGCGCAACTCGAGCCTGCGGGAGGACCTGCTGGCGCTCCTCCCGGCCCTCGCCGGGGCCGGGTTTTCGGACCGCTTCACCCTCACCACCGACGGCGCCAAGGCTCACCACGTGGCCGAGGTCGGCCTCACCGACCACCTGCTGCGGCTCGCCCTGGGGGCCGGGATACCCGCGGCCACGGCGTACCGGCTGGCGACCCTCAACGCGGCGACCTTCTTGCGCCTGGACGACGATCTGGGGGCGATCGCCCCCGGCCGGGTGGCCCACGTGAACCTGCTTACGAGCCTTACGGAGCCGACCCCGGTCCTGGTGGTCGCCCGGGGTCGGCTCACCGCCCGGGAGGGGCGCCTGGTGGGGCCGGCCCCGAGCGAGGACTTCCCCTGGGCCGAACGCTACCGGGGCGGGGACCCCCCGATTCCAGCCTGGGGCGCCGACGCCTTCCTCCTGCCCCCCGGGGCCCCCAGCCCCTTCCCGGCGGGGCGGCTCGCCAACGCGGTGATCACCCGGGAGGAGGCGATCCCCCTGACGCCCCGGGGGGCGGGGCAGTGGCCTGCGGACCCCGACGCCCACGTCCTGGCGCTCACCGACCGGTCCGGCCGCTGGCGCACCCGGGGCGTCGTCCTCGGCCTCGCGCCGGGCCTTGCGGCCCTGGCGACCACCTACACCACCAACGCCGGGGTGCTGGTGCTGGGGCAGACCCCCGAGGCGATGGCGGAAGCGCTGGCCGAGCTTCGGGCGGCCGGGGGCGGGGTGGTCCTGGAGGTCCGGGGCGAGGGGTGGCACCGCTTCCCCCTGCCGCTGGCGGGCATCCAGCTCCCCGGCGGCTTTCCTGGGGCCGCCCGGGCCGCCAAGGCCTTCCACGGGGCGATGGAGGCGTGCGGCTACCCCCACAGCGACCCCAACTACACCCTGCTCTTCTTCTCCTGCGACTTTTTGCCCGACCTTCGCGCCACCGAGGCCGGGTGGCTCCGGGTGAAGACCGGGGAGATCCTGCTGCCCGCCGAGGTCCTGGGCGCGGATGGGTAGGGGCGGGGAGGGGGCCGAGGAGCTCCTGGCCCGGGTGGCTGCCCGCTACCAGGCCGAGGCCGTGGTCCCCCGGTGCGCCCGCTGCCGCGAGCCGTGCTGCCGCCTCGCCACCCTCGCTTTGGAGTTCACCTGGGAGCGGCTCCGCGCCGTCTGGCGGATCGAAGAGAGCCGCGCCGCCTTCGACGCCCGCCTCGCCCGGGGGGAGGGGCCGCCCGAGCTCAAGGCCGAGGGCGGCCTCTACTACGCCCACGGCCGGCCGTGCCCCGCCTACCGGGGCGGGGTCTGCGCGGTCTACGGCACCCCCGCCAAGCCCCCCGGCTGCACCGACTTCCCGGTGTACGTCGAAGACGGGGCGCTGGTCGCCGACCGCCGCTGCGAAGCCGTGGACCTCGACGACCTGGAAGCCCGGCTGCTGGCCGCCCTCGGCCCCCGGGGGAGGCTCCGCCGCCGGGTCGACCGGGCTTTCCCCACCCTCACGCGCCTGGAGCCCCGGCCCCCGGCCCGGGAGGAGGGGAGGCCGTGAACGCTTACGATGCAACCAATGGGGATATCCCCGTCGGCGGTGTCGATGGGTAACGCATAACCGATCCACGTCTCGAGATGTCCCTTGCTGTTGCGCTTGGCGCCGACATCACACGCTCGCCTCGGCCACGTCCCACCACTCGAAGGCGGGGTCGGGGACCAGGGCGTCCCAGGCGGGGGGGCGGACCCAGCGGTACCGGGTGCGATCGCCGACGGGGGACCGGGCGACGGGCAGCAAGGCCTCCACCGGATACTTGCCCGCGCCGTTGGGGAGGTCGATCACGTAGGGCGGCAGGGGGACCTCCGATCGCTCCTGGGCGGCCCGGTAGAGCGCCAGGCCCCGGGCCAGGGAGACCCGGAAGGGGCCGTTGCCCGGGGCGCGGTCCGGGTGGTGCAAGTAGTGGGGCCGGGCCCCGGCCCGGGTGAGCGCCCCAAAGAGCGCCGCCAACCGGTCCGGGTCGTCGTTGACGCCGGCCAGGAGGACGCTCTGAGCCCCCACCGCGACGCCCGCCTCCCCCAGGGCCGCGAGGGCCCGCGCCACCTCGGGGGTCACCTCCCCGGGGTGGTTGGCGTGGACCACGAGCCGCAGGGGCAGGGGCACCGCGGCGAGGGCGGCCACGAGAGCCGGGGTGACCCGCCGGGGCAGCACCACCGGGGCCCGGGTGTGGATGCGCCAGCGGCCTAGGGTCGGCACCCCGGCCAGGGCGTGGCCGAGGCGGGCCAGGCGCCGGTCCGGGTGGGTGAGGGGGTCGCCCCCGGACAGGATGACCTCCCCCACCTCGGGATGATTCCGGCACCACGCGGCGGCCGCCGCCCACTCCCCGGGCCCCGGGGCGGGGGTCGGGTCGCCCCGGCGGAAGCAGAAGCGGCACCGGAAGAAGCAGCGGCTCGCCGCCAGGACCACCACCCGGTCCCGGTGTTTGCGCACCAGGTGGGGCAGGGGGCGCAGGCGCCGGTCGCCGGTGGGGTCGGCTAGGTCGTCCGGGTCGGGGAGGGCCTCCCCCGGGTGGGGCTCCCCCATGGCCAGCAGGGCGGCGCGGTCCGCGTCGGCTCTCTCCGCCAGTTGCCGGTAGGCCCGGGGCCAACGGGGAGGGGGGATCGGGGGCGAGGCGGCGGGGGGGCGGCAGGGGGCGTCGGCGGGGACCATGCGGAACATTTTGACAGAACCGGGAAATAAGTCTAATAGAACTCTCTTTTCCCAACCCAGACCCGAGGAGCAGTGGCGATGTACAAGGCAGGTGACCTGAAGAAGGGGATCAAGCTCGAGATCGACAACGAGCCCTACGTGATCGAGGATTTCGAGTTCTCCAAGCCGGGCAAGGGCCAGGCGCTGTACCGGTGCCGGATGCGCAACATGATCAGCGGCAACCGCTTCGACCGCACCTACCGGTCGGGGGACGTCTTCAAGCCGGCGGCCCTGGACGAGCGGCGGATGACCTACCTCTTCACCGACGGGCACTCCTACACCGTGATGGACCAGGAGAGCTTCGAGCAGTACCAGCTGAGCGAGGAGCAGATCGGGGACGCCAAGCACTACCTGATCGACAACCTCGAGATCGACGTCTTGCTCTTCCAGGACCGCCCGATCGGCGTCAGCCTGCCGAACTTCGTCGTCTTGAAGATCGTGCGCGCCGACCCGGCCGCCCGGGGCGACACGGCCACCAACGTGACCAAGACCGCGGTGGTGGAGACCGGCTTCGAACTCCAGGTGCCCGCCTTCGTGGCCGAGGGCGAGAAGATCCAGATCGACACCCGCACCGGGTCCTACGTGACCCGGGTGAAGTAGGCTCGATGGGGGAGGGGGCGACGGGGTCTCCCCGCCTCCCGAACCTGTGGCTCCGGGCCCGGATCCTCCAGGGGATCCGGGCTTTTTTCGTGGCTCGGGGGTACCTGGAGGTGGAGACCCCCCACCGGGTGCCGGCGCCCCTGCCCGAGGCCCACATCGACGCGCCCCCGGCGGGGGGGTGGTTTCTGCACCCGAGCCCCGAGGCGTGCATGAAGCGGCTGGTGGCGGCGGGGGCGCCCCGGGTCTTCCAGATCTGCCGCTGCTTTCGCGACGGGGAGCGGGGTGCCCGTCACCTGCCCGAGTTCACCCTGTTGGAGTGGTACCGGGCCGGGGTGGACTACCGGGCCCTGATGGCGGAGTGCGAGGAGCTGCTGGTCCACCTCCTTGCCACCCTCGGCCGGGGCCCCGGCCTACCCTGGCGGGGGAACGTCCTGGACCTGGCGCCGCCCTGGCCGCGATTCACCGTGGCCGAGGCTTTCGCCCGGTGGGCGGGGACGACCCCGGCGGAGGCCCTGGCGGCGGGCACCTTCGACGAGTTGGTGGCCTTTCGGGTGGAGCCGGGCCTGGGGGCCCTGGGGCGGCCGGCCTTCCTGGTGGACTACCCGGCGGAGTGCGCGGCCCTCGCCCGGCGCCGCGCCGACGCTCCCCACCTCGCCGAGCGGTTCGAGCTGTACCTGGGCGGCCTGGAGCTGGCGAACGCCTTCTCCGAGCTGACCGATCCCGCCGAGCAGGCGGCCCGCTTCGAACGGGAGCGACAAAAGCGCCGCCGGGACGGGCGCGCCGACTACCCCTGGCCCGAGCGCTTCCTCGCCGACCTCGCCCGGCTCCCCCCCTGCGCCGGCATCGCCCTGGGGGTGGACCGCCTGGTGATGCTCCTGGCCGGGGCCGAGACCATCGATCAGGTCGTCGCCTTTACCCCCGAGGAGCTGTAGCAAGAGAGGGGCGGCCCCGCGGGGCCGCCCCTCTCCCTCGGCGGAGAGACCGCGCCTACTTCTTCGCGTACCCCAGGCTCTGCAAGGACTCCTCGATCTCTCCGAGCACCGCCGGGTCGTCGATCGTAGAGGGGATGGTGTAGCTCTGGCCGTCGGCGATCTTGCGCATGGTGCTGCGCAGGATCTTGCCCGAGCGGGTCTTGGGCAGGCGTTTCACCACCGACGCCTGCTTGAAGCAGGCGATGGCGCCGATCTGGTCGCGCACCATCTGCACGAGCTCCTTTTGGATCACCTCGGGGGCCGTCTCCACCCCGGCCTTGAGGACCACGAAGCCCACCGGAACCTGGCCCTTCATCCCGTCCTCCACCCCCACCACGGCGCATTCGGCCACCGCCGGGTGGGTCGCCACCACCTCCTCCATGCCGCCGGTGGAGAGCCGGTGCCCCGCCACGTTGATCACGTCGTCGACCCGCCCCATGATGTAGACGTAGCCGTCCTCGTCCAGGTAGCCGCCGTCGCCGGTGAAGTAGTAACCCGGAAAGACGCTCATGTAGGACTCGACGAAGCGCTGGTCGGCCCGCCACAGGGTGGGGAGGGTTCCCGGGGGCAGGGGCAGCTTCACCGCCACCACTCCCTCCTGGTTGGCGGGCACCGGGGCGCCCCGGTCGTCGAAGATCTCGACCTGGTAGCCGGGCACCCCCTTGGTGGGGGAGCCGGGTTTGATCGGGAACGCCTCGATGCCCAGGCAGTTGGCGGCGATGGGCCAGCCGGTCTCGGTCTGCCACCAGTGGTCCACCACCGGGCGCTTCAGGAGATTGTTGGCCCAGTGGTAGGTGTCGGGGTCGAGGCGCTCCCCGGCCAGGAAGAGGTACTTGAACCCGGACAGGTCGTACTTCTGGAAGTACGTGCCGTTCGGGTCTTCCTTCTTGATGGCCCGAAAGGCGGTGGGGGCGGTGAAGAGCACCTTGACGTCGTGCTGGTGGATCACCCGCCAGAAGGCGCCGGGGTCCGGGGTGCCGACGGGCTTGCCTTCGTACAGGATGGTGGTGCAGCCGGTGAGGAGCGGGGCGTAGACGATGTAGCTGTGGCCCACCACCCACCCCACGTCGGAGGCGGCCCAGAACACCTCCCCAGGCTGCACCCCGTACACGTTGGGCATGCTCCAGCGCAGGGCCACGGCGTGGCCGCCGTTGTCCCGGACGATCCCCTTGGGGATGCCGGTGGTGCCCGAGGTGTACAGGATGTACAGGGGGTCGGTGGCCTGGACCGGCACGCACGGGGTCGGCTCGGCCGCAGCCATCAGCTCGTCCCAGTCCCGATCCCGGCCCGGGGTGAGGGCGGCGGTCACCTGGGGCCGGGCGAGCACCACGCAGGTCTCGGGCTGGTGGGTAGCCAGGGCGATGGCCTTGTCCAGGAGCGGCTTGTACTCGATGACCTTGGCCCCCTCGATGCCGCAGGAGGCGGAGACGATGACTTTGGGCTTGGCGTCGTCGATGCGCACCGCGAGCTCGTTGGGCGCGAAGCCGCCGAACACCACCGAGTGCACCGCCCCGAGCCGGGCGCAGGCGAGCATGCCCACCACCGCCTGGGGCACCATGGGCATGTACAAGATCACCGTGTCGCCCTTGGCGACCCCGAGGCCCTTGAGCACCCCGGCGAACCGGGCCACCTGGTCGCGGAGCTCGCGGTAGGTGAACTTCTGGAGCTGGCCGGTGACCGGGCTGTCGTAAATCAGGGCGACCTGGTCGGCCCGCCCCCCCTCCACGTGGCGGTCCAGGGCGTTGTAGCAGGTGTTGAGCTCACCGCCGACGAACCAGCGGTAGAACGGGGGCTTGGAGTCGTCCAGGACCTTGTCCCAGCGCTTGGACCAGGTGACGCCTTCGGCGGCCTCGCCCCAAAATCCGTTCGGGTCCTCGATGCTCTGGCGGAACAGCTCCTCGTATCTGCCCATGGGATCCTCCCTTTCTGCGGTGACACGAAATGAGGCCAAGTCAAACGCCGTTGGAGGGTAGCATCCGCCTTCCGCCTTTCGCAACGGTGAAAGAGTTGAGTATGGCGAAAGGGCCCCTTCCCGAGTTGTCCGCCGTCGAGTGGGGGTGCCCCACCTGGCCGGGGGAACTCGCCGAGCGGGCTGGGGCCCACGTCCCGGCGGCTCTGGTGGGGGGCCCTGCCGGTGGCCCGATTGACACGCTCGAAACCGCGCCCGTAGTATGGCGATTCCTGTCGACACCGAGTCCGGCGTTCGCCGGCAAACCACTGGGCAGCGAGCATGAGCACGAAGGAAGAAGGGGGGAGCGGCGACGCGGCGCGGCCGCTCCTGTTTTTGCTGGAGACGGCGCGGGAGCTGTTGGGCGAAGAAGAGGGGCCCCTGGCCTCGTGGCACGCCCGGCTCTCGGGGATGGAGGCGACGGCGGCCGAGGAGATCCGGGTGGCCGTCGCCGGCACGGTCAAGAGCGGCAAGAGCACCCTAGTCAACGCCCTCATCGGCCAGGACCTGTTGAAGCGGGGGGCCGGCATCGTCACCTCCCTGGTCACCCGGGTGCGCCCCGGGGCGGAGCTGCGGGCCCGGGTGGAGCTGAAGGGGTGGGCGGACGTCAACCGGGAGGCGACCGACGCGGCGCTCTTCCTGGGGGGGGGCGAGGACGGCCGTCCGGTGGACCTGCGCTCGGACCGGGATCGGGCGGCCCTGGCTCGGGCCCTGGGGGACCTCGGGGAGGAGGCCCTGGGGGAGGGGGGGTTCTTCGACAAGAACGTTGCCCTCTTGCAAGCGTACCTCGACGGCTACGCGCGGGTCCGCTCCCTCCTGGGGGAGGGCCCCCGGGTGCTGGAGCTGGCGGGGGCCGACTTTCCGCGCCATCGGGAGTTCGCGGGGGAGGACGCCCTGGCGGCATACGTGGACGACCTGGTGATCGAGGTGCCCGAGCTCCCCTTTGGCGCGGCGTGGGAGCTCGCCGACTGCCAGGGCTACGACTCCCCCAACCCCCGCCACATGGAGAAGGTGCAGGAGTACCTGCTCGGCGCCCACCTGGTGGTGTACGCGGTGTCCAGCCGGGTGGGCCTGCGGGAGGCCGACCTGCGGTTCCTGCGGGACATCAAGGCCCTGGGGCTCTTGGGCGCGACCCGCTTCGTCCTCAACGCGGATCTCGGGGAACACGCCTCGGCGGGGGAGCTCGAGGTTCTGCGCGCCCGCCTGGCCGCGGAGCTCAAGGCCATCGACGCCGCCCCGGAGATCCACACCTTCTCGGCGCTGCGGGCGCTTTTGCAGGGGCTGCGCTCCTCGGGGCAGGTGCTGTCGCGCAAGGACGAGCTGTTCCTGGAGGTGTGGTCCGAGGCGGGGGTGGCGGACGGCCCCTTCGAGGTCTTTCGAGCGGGCCTCGCCGACGAGCTCGGGCCCCGGCGCCGGGCGCGGCTCCTCAAGGCCCGAAGGTCGGTACTGCGGGGCGCGCGGGACGTCTTGAAGGGGCGGGTGGAGGCGGCCCTCAAGCTCTTGCGCCGGGAGGTGGAGGACCTGGAGGCCGGGGAGTCCGACCTCTCCCGGGCGTGCGACCGGGTGCGCCGCTCCCTGGCGAGCTTCGAGGCCGCCCTGCGGTCGGTCTCCGAGGGCATCCGGCGGGAGATGTTTGGGAAGATCGACGGGACCTTCCACCCCGCGGGGGGGGCGCTGGCCGCCGAGGTCTTCGCCGAGGTGCGGACCATCGAGCCGCCAGCCTCCGAGCTCGAGGTGACCGACAAGAAGAAGCTCCTGCGGCAGATGGCGCGGGTCTACCAGGAGATGCGGGCCGACTTCCACCGCTTTAAGGTGGAGGCGGTCAACCCCCGGGCGGTGGAGCAGATCCGCGCGGCGTGGGCCGCCGCGAGCCGGGAGCTCGCCGACGCCGCCCTGGCGCCGGCGGATCTCCTGGTGCAGAGCGTCGACGCCTACCGGCGGGAGGCCGCGGCCCTGGGGGTCACGGTGCCCGAGCTCGAGCTGCCAGCCCTGGACCCCACCATCGGCAAGCGCCCCATCGCGCTCTTTTCGGCGGTCACCTACGCCCCGGCCGACAGCGCGCCGGACCGCGTGCTCACCTTTGCCGGCCAGTGGACCCGCAAGCTCGCCCTGGGCTGGGCCCAGCGCCTGGTCGGCAAGAAGGAGAAGACCCCCTTCGCCCGGTCGCTCCTGGCCGACGGGGCCGAGGCGGTGCGGGAGCTCCTGGTGGAGGAGGCGCGGTCCAACTTGATCCAGTACGCCGAGCAGGTGAAGTTCCAGGTGCTGGGGCCGGGCCTGGAGGAGCTGGGGAAGGCGTGGGCGACCCAGTACCGGGATACGGTGGCCGCCCTGGCCCTGGACCTCGATCGGCTGGCCGAAGGGCTGCGGGGGCGCGGCGAGGAGCAGGGGGACCTGATCCCGCGGCTCGAGGGCGTGCTCGCCGCCGTGGGGCCCCTGGAGGTGTAGCCCCGTGGGGGATTGCCCCAGCCCCGGGCCGAGCCCCGGGCCCAGCCCCTGGCCGAGCCTCGCCGACCACTGGCGCGCCCGGTTCGGGGAGCGGGTGCAGCGGGTGGCCCTGGACGCCGGGTTCTCCTGCCCCAACCGGGACGGCACCCGGGGCACCGGCGGGTGCGCCTTTTGCGACCCCTCGTCCTTCTCCCCGGCGGTCGGTGATCCCCGGCCCGTCGCCGAGCAGCTGGCGGCGGGGATCGCCCGCCTGGAGAAACGCGGCATCCGCCGGGCCGCGGCCTACTTTCAGCCCCACACCAACACCTACGCCCCCCTGCCGTCCCTGGTCGCCGCCTGGGACGCGGCGGCCGCCTTCCCTGCGGTCGTCGCCGTGTGCGTGGGGACCCGGCCGGACTGCGTCCCCGACCCGGTCCTGGATCTTTTGGCGCGCTACCGGGAGCGCTTCGAGGTGTGGCTCGAGCTCGGGCTCCCCTCGGCCCGGGAGGCGACCCTGGAGCGGCTCTCCCGGGGCCACGGGGCGGGCGCCTTCGCCGACGCCGCCGCCCGGGCCCGGGCCCGGGGCCTTCGGGTGTGCGCCCACGTGATCCTGGGGCTTCCCGGGGAAGGGCCCGGCGACGAGGCCCATACGGCCGAAGTGCTCGTCGACGCAGAGGTGGACGGGGTCAAGCTCCACCACTTGGCGGTGGTGCGGGAGACGGCGCTGGAAGCCCCGTGGCGCGCCGGCGACCTGGCGCTTCTGACCGAGGAGGAGTACGTCGCCCGGGCCGCCGCCTTCCTCGCCCGGCTCCCCCAGACCACCGTGCTGCACCGCCTGGTGGGGGACACCGCCGGGGACCGGCTCCTGGCCCCGCGGTACGACAAGGCTCGGGCGGTGGCGGCGATCCGCGCGCGCCTGGCAGCCCGGTGACGCGGGACGCCCCTACCGGCGGGCCTCGGCGGCGGCCGCCGCGTGGGAGAGCATCTTGAGGAAGGTCTCGGGCTCGATGAAGTCGGCGAAGCACATCCGCCCGCCCCCCGCGTCCGTAAGTACCTCGCCCCGGTAGTCGAGGTAGATCAAGAGGCAGTCGAACTTGTAGTCGTAGCGGCGGCCGAGCTCGATCTCCTCGCGGGTCATGTGGCCCGTGAGATCCACCCGGACCAGGACGAAGTGCTCCTCCACGTACCGGGCGATCTCCGGGTTGCCCCACAGGTGCCGGGCCATCAGGTCGCAGCGCGAGCACCCCTCGGGAGCGTAAAAGTCCACCATCATCGGCTTCTCCTGGAGGAAGGCGAGGTCCTTGCCCTCCGCCAGGGAGTAGGACGGGATGGGGATGTCCGCCGCCAGGGACCCGGTGTCGCGCCAGGGAGGTCTGCCCCCGTGGCCCGCGTGACCCTGGTGGCCCGCGGCGCACCCGCCGAGGGTGGCGGCGGTCGAGAGGGCGACGAGGAGGGCGAAGGCGCGGGGCATGGCGGGCTCCTGGGGGGGGGTGCGGACGGTTGTATGACTCCTTTGGTCAGCTTACCGCCAGGGGGCGGCGCCGTCCAGGGACCGGGACCGCGGCGGTGACCTCCAGGGCGAGCTCCCCGCCGCGCTCCTCGGCCCGGACCCGCCCGCCCCTCTGGAGCCGGCCGAAGAGGATCTCGTCGGCCAGGGGCCGACGGAGCACCCGATCGATCAACCGGGCCATGGGCCGGGCCCCGAGCTTGCGGTCGTAGCCCCGGTCAGCGAGCCAGCGCCGGGCTCCGGGGGCGAGCTCCACGGCCACCCCCTTGACCGAGAGCTGCTCCGAGAGCTCGGCCACCAGCTTCTCGGCGATCCGCTCCACCACCTCGGGCCCCAGCTCGTCGAAGGGGATCCAGGCGTCGAGGCGGTTTCTAAACTCGGGGCTGAAGGCGCGCTCCACGGCGGCCTTCTCGGCGCTGCGGCCCACCGGCCGGCTGCCGCCGCTGCCGCCGAAGCCGATCGCCTCCTGGGCCGCCTCCGCCGCCCCGGCGTTGGTGGTCAGGATCAGCACCACGTTGCGAAAGTCGGCCTTACGGCCGTTGTTGTCGGTGAGCGTCGCGTGGTCCATCACCTGCAAGAGGATGCCGTTGAGGTCCGGGTGGGCCTTCTCGATCTCGTCCAGGATCAGCACCGCGTGGGGGTGCTTGAGGACGGCGTCGGTCAAGAGCCCTCCCTGGTCGAAGCCCACGTATCCGGGGGGCGCCCCGATCAGCCGGGACACCGCGTGCTTCTCCATGTACTCGCTCATGTCGAAGCGCAAGAGCTCCACCCCCAAGAGGCGGGCGAGCTGCCGGGCGAGCTCGGTCTTGCCGACCCCGGTGGGCCCGGAGAAGAGGAAGGAGCCCACCGGGCGCTGGGGGTTCGCGAGCCCCGCCCGGGAGAGCTTGATGGCGGCCACCAGACCCTCGATGGCGCCCTTCTGCCCGAAGATCACCCGGCCGAGGTCGGCGGCGAGGGTCCCGAGGCGTTCCCGGTCCGAGAGCGACACGCTCCGCGGCGGGATCCGCGCCATGCGGGCCACCAGGGTCTCCACGTCGGGGGCCTTGACCGTGCTCCGCCCCGCCAGCCGCACCAGGGCCCCCACCTCGTCCACCACGTCGATGGCCTTGTCCGGCAGGTGCCGGTCCCCCAGGTAGCGCGCCGACAGCTCGGCGGCGAGCTCCAGGGCCCGCTCCGAGTAGCGCACGCCGTGGTGGGCCTCGTAGCGCGGCCGCAAGCCCTGGAGGATCTTCACCGTCTCGGGCACCGACGGCTCCAGGACCTCGATGCGCTGGAACCGGCGCGCCAGGGCGCGGTCCTTCTCGAAGGCGCCCTGGAAGTCCTTGTAGGTGGTCGAGCCGATGCAGCGCAGCCGCCCGCTCTGGAGGGCGGGCTTGAGGAGGTTGGCGGCGTCCACGGTCCCCCCGCTGGTGGCTCCGGCCCCTACCATGGTGTGGATCTCGTCGATGAACAAAACCGCCTTCTCCCGCCGGGTGACGGCTTCCACCACCCCCTTGAGGCGCTGCTCGAAGTCGCCCCGGAACTTGGTCCCGGCGAGGAGTGCCCCCAGGTCCAGAGCGAAGATCTCGGTGCCCTGGAGGGGCGCCGGCACCCGGCCCTCGTGGATGGCTAGGGCGAGGCCTTCGGCGATGGCGGTCTTGCCGACCCCCGCTTCCCCCACCAGCAGGGGGTTGTTCTTGCGCCGGCGGCACAGCACCTGGATCGTCCGGTCGATCTCGGCCTGGCGGCCGATGAGGGGGTCGATGCCCCCCGCGGCGGCGCGGGCCACCAGGTTCTCGGCAAAGGCCTCCAGGGGATCCCGGGCCGGGCCGGGAGCCGCCGCCGGCTCGCCGTCGTCGCCCTCCTCTCCGTCCTCCCCCTCGAACTCGTCCTCTTCCCCGAGCTCCCCGGAGGGCGCCAGCCCTCCCCCGTGGGCGATGGCGGTGAGCACGTCCAGCCGGCCCACCCCCTGTTCCCGTAGGAACTCCACCGCCGAGCACTCCTCCTCCCGGTACATGGCCGCGAGCACGTCGCCGGCGTCGAGCTCGCTCTTGCCGGCGGAGAGCACGTGGTCGGCGGCCCGCTGGAGCACCCGGGTGACCGCCGGGGTCTGGTCGATCTGGAACTCGGCGCCCTCGGGCACCGCCGCGACCCCCTCGAGGTAGCGCTCCAGGTCGTCGCGCAAGACGTCGAGCTCGACGCCGCAGGTGAGGAGGATCTCCACCGCCGCGGAGTCCCCGAGCATGGCCAGGAGGACGTGTTCCAGGCAGACGAGGTCCTGGCGGCGCCGGATGGCCTCCTGGACGGCGGCGCTAAAGACGATCTGCAGGTCGGGGGAGACGATCATGTCAGCCGGGCTCCATGGTGCAGCGCAAGGGGAACTCGTGGGCCCGGGCGAGGCTGGTGGCCTTGGCCACCCGCGCCTCGGCGATCTCCCGGGGGTACACCCCGGCCACCCCGAGCCCCTTGCGGTGCACGCTTAGCATGATCTCGACGGCCTGGGCCGGCGAGTGGTGGAAGACGGAGGTGAGCACCAGGACCACGAAGTCCATGGTGGTGTAGTCGTCGTTGTGCAGGAGCACCTTATAGGGACGAGCCTTGCGGACGCGTTTTTGTACCGCGGTGGCCACGTCCCCCTGGGCTGCTCCCGGTTGGGTCGATCTCGGTGTCATGGGGCTCCATTGTAAACATTCTCGCTGGAGTTGGCGAACGGCGAACCGGTCCGGTCTAGTCGTCCCCCCGGGCGGCGGCGAGCCGTCGGGCCGTTGTCCACCAGGTGGGCGTCTCCCGGTGTGGTCACGGCTCGGCGCTCCGGTGGGGGAGGGGGGGGCGGGGAGGCATGGGAGCGATGGGAGAGGAAGGTCACGGGGGGAGCCCGTAGGCCGCCGCCAGGCCCCAGCGCAGGGCGGCGGCCACGAGGAACGCCGCCCCGTTGATGGCGACCACCGCGGTCGCCGCGCCCCCCACCCCGAGCTCTCGACCCATGGCCACCACGGTGTTGAAGCACGGCACGAACCGCAGGGCCAGCACCACCGCCACCACGGTCTGGCCCGGGTCGAGCCGCCCCTGTTCCACCAGCATCAGGAGCATCGCGGCCCCCGCCTCCTGGCGCGCGATGGAGAGCACCAGCACGTCCACCAGCTCCGGGGGAAGGCCGAGCATCCCCTCGATCAGGGGCGCCAGGGCGACCCGCAGGGCCCCCAGGATGCCCACCGCCTCCGCCGCGTACAGGATGGCGGCGGCCAGAACGAAGATGGGGATCGCCTCCCGGCAGAACCACAGGAGCCGGTAGGCGGTCTTCACGAGCACCGCCCGGGGGGAGGGCAGGCGCATGGGGGGCAGGGCCTGGATGAAGTGGGTCGGGCGGTCCGCTGGGAGGAGCCGGTTGAGCACCAGCCCGGCGACGGCGAAGCCCGCCAGCATCACTGCGGCGACGATCCCCAGGGCCCCCACCCCGGTCCGCCCGAGGATCGCCAGGTGCATCCCGGTCTGGGCCGCGCACGGGATGGAGGAGGCGATCAAGACCACCGCGATGATCCGCTCCTTGCGGGAGTGGAGCACCCGGGTGGCCATGGTCGCCATGGTCTTGCAGCCGCAGGCGAGCACCAGGGGCATGATCGACGCCCCGGTGAGGCCGAGGCGCCCCAAGGCGCGCTGCACCAGCACCCCCATGTTGGGCAGGTACCCGGTGTCCTCGATGGCCCCGAAGGCGAGGAAGAAGACCGACAGCACGGGCAGCACCGTGAGGAGCGCCCCGGCCAGGCCAAAGGAGATCAGACCGTGCTCCCCCAGGAGCAGGTCGTGCCACGCCCCCGGGGGGATCCACCCGCTCAAGAAGGCTTCGGCGGGTTGCCACAGCCCCTCGTTCATGGCGTCGGCGAGGCGGTTCGCCACGTTCACCACCAAAAGGAAGCAGGCGACCAGGAGGCCCGCCAGCACGGGCAACCCGAAGAGGGGGTGGCGGCTCAGCGCCTCGGCCACCCGGGCGCCCCGCCCGGAAAGCGCCGGCCGGACGTGCACCACCTCGGCCACGGTCTGGTCGATCCAGCGGTTGCGCACCCGGGCGGCCGCCGCCGCGGGGTTGGCCTTGAGGTCCCGGCGCACCGCCGCCACCTCGGCCTCCAGGGCGCCGGGGTCTTCCAGGTGCCCGCCCGCGGCGAGCTCGGCGGCCAGGAAGGGGTCGCCGCCCAGAAGCGCCAGGGCGGTGCGGCGGGGGTAGGGGGTGGCGGGCCCGAGCCGAGCCCCCACCCGGGCCACGGCGGCCTCCAGGGCGTCGCCGTAGCGGCGGGGGCGGGTCCCGGGGCGGGCCGCAGCGATGGCGCCCTTGAGCTCCCCGGTCCCGAGCCCCTGCTCGGCGACCAGGGTCACCACCTGGACCCCCAGGAGATCGGCGAGTCGGCGGGCGTCGATCTCGATGCCCCGGCGGGTGGTCTCGTCCACCGCGTTGAGGGCGACCACCAGGGGCACCTCGAGCTCCAGGAGGTCGGCGGTGAGGGAGAGGGAGGACTTGAGGCGGTTCGCGTCCACGCACTGGACCACCACCGTCGGCCGCTCCCGGTACAAGAGCGCCCGGACCTCGCGGCCCTCCTCGGAGTAAACGGTCAAGCCGTAGAGCCCCGGGGTGTCCACCACCTCGTGGCGCTGCCCGCCGAGGAAAGCGGGTCGCCGTTCCAGGGTGACGGTGGTCATGGGGTAGTTGGCCACCACCGCGTAGCGGCCGGTGAGGCGGTTGAAGATCTGGCTCTTCCCTACGTTGGGGAGCCCGACCAGCACCACCCGGGGGGGGCTGCCCGCCTCCGGCATCGGACCCCTCAACCCCTCGACCGCCGACCGAACCAGCCCCGGCGGGGCGCCGGAGCGGGCCCGGGGGCGGGAGCCCCGGCGGGGGGGCGGGCGCGCCAGACGCAAATCGAGGCCGCCACGTCTTCCCCCAGGGCGACTGCGGCGCCCTCGCACTCGATCACGAAGGTCGGGTACTTCTGGTGGACCCGCACGGTGGCCCCCGGGCGGATGTGCAAGCCGTCGATCCGGTGCAACAGGCCGTCATCGCGGCAGCGGACGTAAGCGACCCGCCCCTCCTGGCCCACTTCCAGCGCGGTGAGGACCACCGCCGGGCTCGCCACCGTGGTCTCCGCCCGGCGGCAGCAGTCGCCCTCGGGGATCGGCAGGCCGTGGGGGCAGTCCCGGGGGTGGCCCAGGAGGGTGCAGATGGCGTCCACCAGTTCGCCGGTCACCGCGTGCTCGAGCTCGCACGCCCCCGCCTCGAAGTCCCCGCCGAAGGCGTCGTAGATCAGCCGCTCCCCCAGGCGATGGGCGCGAATCACCCGTTCGGCCCGGGGCTCGCCCCGAGCCGTCAGTTCGACCCGTTGGCCCCCCTCGGTGAGGATCACCAGGCCCTGCTGGGCTAGGCTCGGGAGCACTGCCGGATCGAAGCCCTCCCCCAGGGCTTCGACCAGAGCGCCGAGGTCCTGGCGCCCCTCCTCGCGCAAGTGCCACAGCCGTTCGAGGACCTCGTCCTCCTGCACCGTGCGCCGCTGCATGGTCCGTGCTCCCGGGTGACGAGGGGCGCCCGCGCGCCCAGCAGGCGGATCATAACAGAGGCCTGCGGGGCCCGACAAAGCGCGTGGGGTCGGCGCAGCCCCGCTCCGGGGTTTCCGGACTCCTCTAGGAGGCTAGGCCGGGGTTTTCTCTGACGACATTCCCGAGCGCTGCGCTAATGAACTGGCGCGGTTTCCCTTGACGGGGGCCCTGGTGTTCGGGGTAGGTTAGTGTGATTCCGAACAAAGAGGAGCTCATGCCCACCAAGGCCATCGCCCTTTTGTCCGGGGGCCTCGACTCCACCCTCGCGGTCAAGCTGATGCTCGACCAGGGCATCGACGTCGTAGCCCTCAACTTCTTGACCCCGTTTTGCAACTGCACCGGCAAGTCCAGCTCCTGCCAGCACGAGGCGAGCCGGGTGGCCCGGGAGTTCGGCGTCCCCATCCGCACCCGGTTCAAGGGCCTGGAGTACCTCAAGATCGTGGAGCACCCGCGCCACGGCTACGGCCGCGGGCTCAACCCGTGCCTGGACTGCCGGATCTTCATGCACCGGGAGGCCAAGGAGTTGATGGAGGAGGAGGGGGCCCAGTTCCTGGTCACCGGCGAGGTCCTCGGCCAGCGGCCCATGAGCCAGCGCCGGGATGCCCTGCGGCTGATCGAGCGGGAGAGCGGCACCGAGGACCGGATCCTGCGCCCCCTGTCGGCCCACCACTTCGAGCCGACCCTGCCAGAGCGGGAGGGGTGGGTCGATCGCTCCAAGCTCCTGGCGATTTCGGGCCGCTCCCGCAAGGAGCAGATCCGGTTGGCCGAGGAGCTCGGGGTGACCGATTACCCCTGCCCGGCCGGGGGGTGCCTGTTGACCGAGGTCGACTTCGCCGCCAAGCTCCGGGACCTCTTTGCCACCAAGCCCGACTACGACCTGCGGGACGTGCGGCTCCTGCGCACCGGGCGGCACTTCCGCCTCCCCGGCGGCCCCCGGGTGATCGTCGGCCGGGACGAGGGGGAGAACCAGGTCCTGGAGGCGGGGCTGTCGGCGGGCGACTCTCTGGTGCGAGGGGCCGACTTCGACGGCCCCTCGGCCCTGACCCGGGACTCCCTGGGGGAGGGCGACCTGGCGACCGTGGGCCGGATTCTCCTGCGCTACGCCCACCGGGAGCGGGGCGCCATCGCCGTGGAGGGCGGCGGCGCCCCCCGTTGGATCCTCGAGACCCAGGGCCCCCTCCCGGACGACCAGCTCCTGGCGATGCGCATCGGGGTCGTCACCTGAGCCCCCCACGCCTCGCCGATCTGTGGCTCTCCGCCCCTGAGAAACCTCAAGGGGCGGCAGTCCTCAACGACGCGTGCAGTTCCGTCATCAGCGGCAGCCGAGGGGGCTTGAACCGGAGTACAGGATGTTCAGGATGCCAGAAGCAGGCGTAGCCGAAGTATCCTGTCCATCCTGTTGATCCTGGTGCGCCGCTTTCTCACACCTCGATGGTCGGCGGGGTAGGGCGGTGGACGAGCTCCTCGCCTCCTGGGGCCTCCCGGCCCTCTTGGCCGTGAGCTTCGCGGCGGCCACCCTCGTCCCCCTCGGCTCGGAGTGGCTCCTCGCGCTCCTGCTCCTTCGGGGGGCCGACCCGGTAGCGGCGGTGGCGGTGGCGAGCGCCGGAAACTTCCTCGGCGCCTGCACCACCTACGCGGTGGGACTGGCCGGCGGGCGCTGGCTGCGCCACCGCGCCTGGACCCCCGCCCCGGGCGCCTGGGCCCGGGCCCACCGCGGCTTCGACCGCTACGGCGTCTGGGCCCTCCTGTTTACCTGGCTCCCGGTGGTGGGGGACGCCCTGTGCCTGGTGGCCGGGGCCTTGCGGACCCCCTTTGGCCTCTTTGCGGCGCTCACCCTCGTCGGCAAGGTCGGCCGCTACGCCGCCGTCGCCCTGGTGCTCCCCCGCTAAGCGGCCCCGGGGCTTGCACAGCCCGACCCGTCTGGCACCCTGGAGGCGTCCCCTCGCCGCTGGAGGAGTGCCCGGGGCCCCCCGTCCCGCCCCCGGCCTCGGCGCCGCGCCCTCGCTCCCCGGCCGGGTGGCAGGGGGCCTTTACCCGACGCCCCCGGAGGCCTGGGCGCCGCCCTGATCCCGCGATGGGGAGAAGAGAAGATGCCCGCATCCCCACCCCTGACCCGTCGGCAGGTGCTGCGGTGCGCCGCTGCCGCTGGCGGCCTCGTCGGCCTCGAGGCCCTCTTGCCGGGCTGGGCCCGGGCCCGGCTCGCCGAGGGCGTGGCCCCGGCCGCTGGTGGCGCCGTGGACCTCGTGATCGGGGAGACCCCCTTCCGGGTCGGCGGCCGGGCCACCACGGCCATCACCGTGAACGGCACCGTGCCCGGCCCCCTGATCCGGCTCCGCCAGGGCCAGGAGGCGGTCCTCCGGGTCGCGAACCGACTCCGAGAGGACACCTCGATCCACTGGCACGGCCTCCTCCTCCCCGCCGCCATGGACGGGGTGCCCGGCGTGAGCTTCGCCGGCATCCGCCCCGGCGAGACCTTCACCTACCGCTTCCCCGTCGCCCAGAGCGGCACCTACTGGTACCACAGCCACTCGGGCCTGCAGGAGCAGCTCGGGCACTTCGGCCCCCTGATCCTCGACCCCGTAGAGCCCGAGCCCTACGCCTACGACCGGGAGCACGTCGTCATGCTCTCCGACTGGACCTTCGAGAACCCTTACCGGGTGCTCGCGAAGCTCAAGAAGCAGAGCGACTACTACAACGCCCAGAAGGAGACCCTGGCCGACCTCTTCCGAGAGGCCGCCGAGACGGGGTGGGGCGCCGCCCTGGGGCGTCGGCTGGCGTGGGGGGCCATGCGCATGGACCCCACCGACCTCGCCGACGTTACCGGCGTCGCCTACACCTACCTGGTGAACGGCCGGGCAACCGGCGACCCGTGGACCGGGCTCTTCCGCCCCGGCGAGCGGGTGCGGCTGCGGCTCGTGAACGCCTCGGCCATGACCTACTTCGACGTGCGGATCCCGGGCCTCGGGATGACCGTGGTGCAGGCCGACGGCCAGGACGTGGAGCCGGTGACCGTGGACGAGCTGCGGATCGCCGTGGCCGAGACCTACGACGTGATTGTCGAGCCCCGGGAGGACCGGGCCTACACCCTCTTCGCCGAGGCCCTGGACCGCAGCGGCTTCGCCCTCGGCACCCTCGCCCCCCGGGAGGGGATGGCCGCGCCGATCCCCCCGCCCCGGCGCCGGCACCTGCGCACCCTGGCCGACATGGGCCACGGGGGGCACGGCGGGCACGGGGTGGGCGTGGACGACGGCGCTCCCCACGCCCACGGCCCGGCCGCGGCCATGGTAGCGGACGCGCCCCGGGACCGCCTGGCCGAGCCCGGCGCGGGCCTCGGGGACGACGGACGGCGGGTGCTCACCTACGCGGACCTGTGGGCCGTGACGCCGGGGGACGACCAGCGGCCGCCGGGGCGGGAGATCAAGCTCCACCTCACCGGCAACATGGAGCGCTACGTCTGGGGCTTCGACGGTAAGAAGTTCTCGGAGGCCGAGCCGATCCGCTTCACCCTGGGGGAGCGGCTGCGCCTGACCCTCGTGAACGACACCATGATGGAGCACCCCATCCACCTTCACGGCATGTGGATGGAGCTCGACAACGGCGCCGGCCCCTGGAAGCCCAAGAAGCACACCGTGAACGTCAAGCCCGGCGAACGGCTGTCGGTGGAGATCACCGCCGACGCCCCCGGGGACTGGGCCTTCCACTGCCACCTCGTCTACCACATGAAGCTCGGCATGTTCCGGGTGGTGTCGGTGGCGCCCCAGGGCGAGGTGCGGTCATGAGGCTCTGGCAGCGGGCCCTGGCCGCCGCAGCCCTGGCCCTCGCGGCCCTGCCGGCCGGGGCCCGGGAGCCGGGCTGGCCGCCCCCGGTCCACGACGACCCGGTGTTCTGGAAGGTCCTGGTGGACCAACTGGAGGTCCGGGCGGCCGAGGGGCCAGAGGTGCTCGGTTGGGACGCGGTGGCCTGGGTGGGGCGGGACACCGACCGGCTGTGGATCAAGGCCGAGGGGGAGGAAGCGCTCGGGGGCGAGGGGCGAGGCGAGGTCGAGGTTCAGCTCCTCTACGGTCGGTGGATCGCCGCCTTCTGGGACCTCCTGGCGGGCCTCCGCCACGACCGCACCTGGGGCCCGGGCCCCGACCGCTCCCGGACCTTCGGCGTCCTCGCCCTTACGGGCCTCGCGCCCTACTGGGTCGAGGTGGAGCCGGCGCTCTTCGTGAGCCAGCACGGCGACCTGTCCGCTCGGCTGACCGCCGAGACCGACTGGAACCTTACCCGGCGCCTGACCTTGCAGCCCAAGCTCGAGCTCGACGCCGCCCTCCAGCGCGTCGAGGAGTTCGGCGTGGGCCGGGGTCTCAACCACCTGGAGCTCGGTCTTCGGCTCCGCTACGAGGTGCGCCGCGAGCTCGCTCCCTACCTCGGCCTCACCTGGTCCCGGGCGCTCGGCGCCACGGCCGACCTGGCCCGCCGCGACGGCGAGGAGGTCGAGGCGGTCTCGCTGGTCGCGGGGGTGCGGTTCTGGTTCTGAGGGGGGCAGGGGAGCCAAATCCGCGCCTAGTGCATGATTTGTAAATCCAATTGCCAATCCGTGACTGCTCGGGTGCTCTGCCTTCCATGATTCCGCGTACCCTCGAGACGAAGCTCAGGGAATTGGCCGGTTACTATCCCGCAGTGGTCGTGACCGGCCCGCGGCAGTCGGGCAAGACGACCCTGTGTCGGCTTGCCTTTCCGCGCAAGGCTTACGTCTCCCTCGAGGCCCTCGACACCCGCGACTTCGCGCGGAGCGACCCGCGGGGCTTCCTGGTCGAGCACGCGGCGGGCGCCATCCTTGACGAAGTACAGCAGGTGCCCGAACTCCTGAGCTACCTGCGGGGCGAGGTGGACGAGCGGAGGGATCCGGGCCGGTTCATT
>JBBIIA010000040.1:22714-29290 GCA_037446775.1 Deltaproteobacteria bacterium | reverse complement strand
CGCCGCGCGCCCTGTGCGGCACGAGGCGTGCGTCTGCGCCTCTGATTTGACGGGATCGGGGCACATCGAAATCCTATCTGGCTTTCAAGGGCTTAAAGAGGCCTCTGGCGGGCCTTGCCTCTCGATCTTCCAAGAATGTCCAGTGTTCCTGGTCGGGCTGACCAGTTACGTCTTCTGGGGCTTCCCTCGCCACGCCAGCTCCGCGAAAAGAAGTGACGAGGTTATAGGGTCCGGTGTCTTGGTCATAGCCCCGGATTACGATGTAATAGGTACCTGGAGCCACGGATTTTGAGATGCTAAAATTCATGTCAACATCGTTCGAGTCGTCTGCGTAGGCTAGTACCGAGCCGGATTCATCGGTAAGATAGCCCTCCGTATCCAGATTTCCCGTAGTCTTAACTGACAGGGCTCCTGCGGACGAAATAGTCACCCGGAAGTAGTCCACATCCGCATCGGAATTCAGCATTGCACTCGTAGTGCTGTTTGCCGCCACGGACCGCGCAGTACCCCGGGTGTTGCCTTCGGCGTCGACCAGCAGTGTCGTGCGAGTTCCAGTGTAGGTGCTGCTGCTGGTGCAGCCCGGCTCTTTGTAGGTCGACGCTGCCGTAAACGTTGCATAGTCGGCTGAGAACGTGATCCGAATGGAGCTCGTGACGCCACCACCGCTCCAGTTAATGGTGAGAACCTGCCCGGATGAAGAGGCTGTCTGAATGTAGGTAACCCCGTCCTCAATGTAAGTCACGGGCTGAAGTTCTTCCGGAATTATGCTGACCCGGTACTGGTCCGTTGATTTGGTGCCATCGCAATCGGTCAGATTCTCCACGACGCTGAAGGCCCCTGTCATCTTGCTTACCGCAGCCGGATCAACTCCCCCACCACCACCCCCGCCGCCACCACCCCCGTCGCCGCATGCTCCAAGCATGACGGCCGTAGTCACAACAACGAAACAGATAGTGGTAAATGCTCTTGCTCTCATAGCCACATCTCCTTACGAATGGGCCCCCTGCCTTGATTGGTCTGGGGCAACTAACGTTCTACCTCGCCTCTCCAGCTTCTGGCGCTCCGGCCTGCACTCCTACTGGCCCCCAAACGCATACCGCCCCCAATGGATCCGCTCCCCTAGCGGGTCGAAGGGCAACTCCTCCAGGCGCATCCCCGCTCGCACGGCCGATACCAGCAGGCCGGCCTGGTCGGCGTCGCCCGCGAACACCGCTCCCACCAGCACGCCGTCGTGGGTGACGAGCTTCCGGTAGGTTTGGCCCTGGGGGCCTGGGTGTTCTTGGTAGGTGGGGTCGGGGGGGGTGACGATGCCGGCGCTTACCAGGTGGAGGTCGCCGATGCGCAGGGAGTTCATGGCCAGGCTGCCGGGGTAGGTCTCGGCGGCGCCGGCCAGGTTGCGGCCGGCCAGGGTGCCTTGTTCCACGGCCAGGGGCCACAGGGGGTTGGGGCGGGGGCGGTTCCAGGCGACGTCGTGGGTGAGGGCGGCGTCGCCGGCGACCCAGACGTCGGCCAGCGGAGTGCGGAGCTGCCCGTCGGCGGCCACGCCCCGGGTCGCGTCGAAGCCGAAGCCGGCGACGAGCTCGGTGCGGGGGGCGACGCCCTTGCCGACCACCACCAGGTCGCAGGGCTCCAGGCTCCGGGGGGGCGCGAAGCGCACGCCGGTCACCCGGCCGCCCTCGGCGACCAGGGAGACCGGCCGGGCGCCCACCTCCACCCGCACCCCCTCGGCTTCGAGGGCCGCGGCCACCAAGGCGGCAGCCGGTGCATCGGCTGCCTGGGAGAGGAGGTGGCCCGAGGTGGCGAAGAGGGCGGTCTCGAGGCCGCGGGCGGCCAGGGCCTGGGCCGCCTTGACCCCCACCAGGCCGCCCCCCAGGACCGCGGCCCGGCGGGCCCCCCGGGCGAGTTCGGCCTCGATGGCGGCCAAGTCCGCCCGGGTGCGAAAGCCGACGACGTTGGGAGCCCCCTCCCCGGGGAGCCCCGCCGACTTGGCGCCGGCGCCGGTGGCGAGGCACAGGCGGTCGTAGGCGAGGGCCTCGCCCGAGGCGAGGCGAAGCCGCTTCTCCCGGGGCTCCAGGGCCACGGCCCGGGTGTCGGTGCGCAGGTCGAGGCGGGTCAGGGCCGGGGAGGGGAGGGGGAACAGGGAGTCGGGGGTGTCGCCGGCGAGGGCGTAGGAGAGGAGAGGCCGGCAGTAGGGGGGGTGGGGCTCGTCGGTGAGCAGCGTCAGGTCGGCCCCGGGGTCCAGGCCGAGGACCGCCTCGGCGGCGGCCAGGCCCGCAGCGCTTGCTCCCACGACCACGTATCGCATGGCGCCTCCCCGGGTGCGCCTCCTGCGGTCTCCTCGGACTTCCCCTCCGTGGACCGCGCGAACGCTACCAAGGGAACCGAGAGAGTTCAAGGCCCAATCCGCGCAAGATCCACCAAGGGGGATGGCGGAGCGCCCGGGCCGGCTCTTGACTCCCTGGCGCCCACCGGTATCTTCCGCCCCCGGGGTCGGCGCCGAGCCGGGGCCCCGCTCCCTTTCGCGGCCCCCCAGGGGGGAAGGAGTCGTGCCGTGCTCACCTCCGATACCCGAGCGGGGACGGTGCTCCTCCTCACCGGGGCGGTGATCATCAGCTTCTCCGCGGTGTTCGTCCGGGTGGCCGCGGTGGGCCCGGCGACGGCGGGGTTCTACCGCATGGCCTTTGGCGCCCTGGTGCTCTTGCCGGTGGCCCTGGCCCGCCGGGAGCGCCTGTGGGCCGGGGCCGGGCCCCTGGGGTGGGCGGCCCTGGCGGGGGTCTTCTTCGCCGCCGACCTGGCGTGCTGGCACCAGGGCATCCACTACCTGGGGCCGGGCCTCGCGACCATCCTCGCCAACTTCCAGGTCTTCTTCCTCGCCGCCGCCGGCATCCTGGTCTTCGGTGAGCGCCCCTCCTGGCGCTTCTTCGCCGCCGTGCCCCTGGCCGTGGCCGGGCTCTTCCTCCTGGTGGGCGCCGAGGGCCGCGACCTGCCGCCCACCTACCGGGCCGGGCTGGCCCTGGGCTTCGCCACCGCCCTCGCCTACGCCGCCTACACCCTCACCCTGCGCCACTCCCAGCGCCCCGGGGTCGGGCGCCTGGAGCCCACCGCGAACCTTTTGTGGCTCTCCCTGGTCACCGCGACCCTCCTGGGCGTCGGGGCGAGACTGGGGGGCGAGCGCCTGACCATCCCCGATGCCCGCTCTTGGGCGGTGCTCCTCGCTTACGGGGCCCTGTGCCAGGCCCTGGGCTGGCTCCTCATCTCCCGGGGCGTCGCCCGGGTCCCCACCTCCCGGGTGGGGCTCCTGCTCCTGGTGCAGCCCACCCTCACCTTCTTGTGGGACATCTTGTTCTTCGGCCGGCCCGCCTCGGGGGTCGAGCTGGTGGGGGCCGGCCTGACCCTGGCCGCCATCTACCTCGGCACCACCCGGCCGGCACCCCTCCCCCGGGCGCTGGCCCCGTGAGCCCCCCGCGGCGTTCCTGGGCCCGCCGCGCCGCGGTCCTGCTCGTCCTCGCGGCGCTTGCCGCCGGGGGAGGCGTAGCCGTGTGGCACTTCACCCGACCCGAGCCCGTGGCGGTGGCGGTGGCCGCCGTGGACCGGGGCCGGGTGGAGGCGACGGTGGCCAACACCCGGGCCGGCACGGTACACGCCTGCCGCCGGGCCCGGATGGCGCCCCCGGTGGGAGGCCAGATCGCCCGGCTCCCGGTGCGGGAGGGGACGCGGGTCCGGGCCGGCCAGGTGCTCCTGGAGCTGTGGAACGACGACCTCTCGGCGGCGGTGACCCTGGCCCAGAACCAAGCCGCCGCCGCCCGCGCCCGGGAGGAGGAGGCGTGCAGCCTGGCCGGCCTGGCCGACCGGGAGGCCGCCCGCCAGGGGCGCCTGCGGGCCCAGGGGGTGGTTTCGGAGGAGGCCGCGGACCGGGCGGCGGCCGAAGCCGTCGCCCGCCGGGCCGGTTGCCGCGCCGCCGAGGCCCAGGTCCGGGTGGCCGTGGCCCAGGAGGCCGTCGCCGAGGCCAACCGGGAGCGCACCCGGCTGCGGGCCCCCTTCGCGGGCACCGTGGCCGAGCTGAACGGCGAGGTGGGCGAGTTCGTCACCCCATCCCCCGTGGGCATCCCCACCCCCCCGACGGTGGACCTGGTGGACGCCAGCTGCTTGTACGTGACGGCCCCCATCGACGAGGTGGACGCCCCGGCGGTGCGGCCCGGCCTGCCGGCCCGGGTCAGCCTCGACGCCTTCCCCGGCCGCGCCGTCCCCGGCCGGGTGCGGCGGGTGGCGCCCTACGTGCTCGACCTGGAGAAGCAGGCCCGCACGGTGGAGGTGGAGGTGGAGCTCCTGGAGCCGGGGAAGCTCGCCGGGCTGCTGCCGGGCCAGAGCGCCGACGCCGAGATCGTGCTCGCCACCCGGGAAGACGCCCTGCGGGTGCCCACCGAGGCCGTGCTGGAGGGGAACCGGGTGCTGGTGCTCACCCCCCGGGAAGGGGGGCACGTGCTGGCGGAGCGGGTGATCGCCCGGGGCGTCGCCAGCTGGGAGTTCACCGAGGTGACCGGGGGGCTCGCCGAGGGGGACCGGGTGGTGGTCTCGGTGGACCGGGCCGGGGTGGTCCCCGGGGCGTCGGTGACGGTCGAGGCGCCCCCGGCGGCGCGCCCGTGATCGAGCTTGAGGGCCTCAGCCGGGTGTACCGGGTGGGGGACCAGGAGGTCCACGCCCTCCGGGGCGTCACCCTGCGGGCCGCGCCCGGGGAGTACCTGTCGATCATGGGCCCCTCGGGCTCGGGCAAGTCCACCCTGCTCCACCTGCTGGGCTTGTTGGATCGCCCCACCTCGGGCACCTACCGCCTGGGGGGGCTCGACGTCACCGCCCTGGACGACGAGGCCCGGGCCCGGGCGCGCCGCGACACCATCGGGTTCGTCTTCCAGTTCTTCCACCTGGTGCCCCGGCTCACCGCCCGCCAGAACGTGGAGCTCCCCCTGCTCCTCGCCGGGGTGCCCCCCCGGGAGCGGAGGGAGCGGGCCGAACGGGCCCTGGCGGCCATGGACCTGGCGGACCGGGCCCACCACCGGCCCGACCAGCTCTCCGGGGGCCAGCGCCAGCGGGTCGCCATCGCCCGGGCCACGGTGACCGAGCCGGGGCTTCTCCTCGCCGACGAGCCCACCGGCAATCTGGATCGGGCCTCGGGCCAGGAGGTGGTGGCGATCCTCGAGGGCCTGCGGGAAGGGGGCCTCACCCTGGTGGTGGTGACCCACGACCCCGAGGTGGGGCGCAGGGCCAGCCGCTCGATCCGCATGGTGGACGGCCGGGTGGCGGCGGACGCGCCGCCGTGAGGCCCGCCGACGTCTTCGGCTTCGCCCTGGGCAGCCTCACCGGGCACCCCTTGCGGACCGCGCTCACCCTGGGGGCGACGGCCATCGGCGTGGCCTCGGTGGTGCTGTTGACCTCCCTGGGGGAGGCGGCCCGGCGCTACGTCACCGGGGAGTTCGCGTCGCTTGGCACCCACCTCCTGATCGTGGTCCCGGGCCGCTCCGAGACCTCGGGGGTTCCCAACGTGTTCGTCGGCCAGACCCCCCGGGACCTCACCGTGGCCGACGCCCTGGCCCTCACCAAGAGCCCCGGGGTGCGCCGGGTCGCCCCCCTGGCCCTGGGGTCGGCGCCGGTCGCCTGGGGCGGCCGGGAGCGCGAGGTCCCGGTGCTCGGCTCCACCGCCGAGCTCTTGGCCCTGCGCCACTGGGAGCTCGCCCGGGGGCGCTTCCTCCCCGCCGGGGACCCGGAACGCGCCCCGGCCGTGTGCGTGCTGGGGGCCCGGGTGAGCCGGGAGCTCTTCGGCCCCCGGGAGGCGGTGGGGGAGTGGGTGCGGATCGGGGACCGCCGGTTCCGGGTGATCGGCGTCTTGGCCTCCGAGGGCCGGTCCATCGGGGTCGACGTGGAAGAGGTGGCCATCGTGCCGGTGGCCGCGGCCCAGGCCCTGTTCGACAGCAGCTCCCTGGTGCGCATCCTGGTGGAGGCCCGGAGCCGGGAGGCCCTGCCCCGGGCCCTGGACCAGGTGCTGGCCACCCTGCGGGACCGCCACCAGGGGGAGGAGGACGTGACGGTGGTGACCCAGGACGCGGTGCTCGCCACCTTCGACCGCATCCTCGGGGCCCTCACCCTGGCGGTGGCCGGCATCGCCGGGGTGAGCCTGGGGGTGGCGGGCATCTTGATCATGAACGTGATGCTGGTGGTGGTGAGCCAGCGCACCGCCGAGATCGGCCTCCTCAAGGCCCTGGGGGCGCCCCGGGGCCAGGTGCTGGCGCTCTTCCTCGCCGAGGCGACCCTGTTGTCGGCGGTCGGCGCCGCCGCGGGCCTCGCCCTGGGCTACGGGGGCGACTGGGCCCTCGCCCGCGCCTACCCGGCCCTGCCCCTGGGCCCCCCAGCCTGGGCGGCGGCCGCGGCCACCGGGGTCGCCCTCGCCACCGGCCTCGTCTTCGGCGCCGCCCCGGCCCGCCGCGCCGCCCGCCTGGACCCGGTCCAGGCCCTCACCGGGCGGTGAGGGGGCTGCCCCCAGATGATGCCGAGCCCCCGAGGCCCCCGCCCGGCGCCCCCCATCGG
>JBBIIA010000040.1:0-22698 GCA_037446775.1 Deltaproteobacteria bacterium | reverse complement strand
TCGGATCGGTCGGATCTCCACCCCCCCGGCCCCCCCGTGAGACCCGCCGACTTCCTGCGCCTGGCCACCGGGTCGGTGCGCTCCCAGCGGCTGCGCAGCTCCCTCACGGCCCTGGGCATCGCGGTGGGGGTGGCGGCGGTGGTGCTCTTGACCTCCATCGGCGCCGGGGTGGAGCGGTTCGTGGTGGCCGAGTTCACCCAGTTCGGCACCAACCTGGTAGCGGTGAACCCGGGCCGGGCGACCACCTTCGGGGCCAGCGTCGGGGTGTTCGGCACGGTGCGTCCCCTCACCCTGGAGGACGCCGCCGCCCTGGCCCGGGTGCCCCACGCCCAGGCGGTGGTGCCGGCGCTCCAAGGCAACGCCGAGGTCGAGGCCGGGGGGCGGGGCCGGCGGGTGACGGTGTACGGGGTCGGCTCCGAGTTCCCCCGGGTCTTTCGCTTCGAGGTGGCGTCGGGGCGCTTCCTGCCCCCCGACGACCCCCGGGCGCCCCGGGCCTACGCGGTGCTCGGCAGCCGGCTGCGCCAGGAGCTCTTCGGGCGCGAAAACCCCCTGGGCCAACGCATCCGGGTGGGGGGGGAGCGGTATCGGGTGATCGGCGTCATGGAGGCCAAGGGCCAGGTGCTCGGCTTCGACCTGGACGACACCGTGTACATCCCCGCGGCCCGGGCCCTGGAGCTCTTCAACCGCCCGGGGCTGATGGAGATCGACCTGCTCTACGCCGAGGGCGCCCCGGCCGCCGACGTAGCCGCGGGGATCGGGCGGGTGCTCACGGCGCGCCACGGCCGCGAGGACTTCACGGTGACCACCCAGCAGCAGATGCTCGACGTCCTCGGCCGGGTGCTCGGGGTCCTCACCACCGCGGTGGGGGCCCTGGGGGCGATCTCGCTCCTGGTGGGCGGGGTGGGGATCCTGACCATCATGACCATCGCCGTGGCCGAGCGGACCGCCGAGGTGGGCCTGTTGCGGGCCCTGGGGGCGAGGCGGGGCCAGGTGCTGGCCCTCTTCTTGGGGGAGGCGGCGCTCCTGGCCGGAGCCGGTGGCCTCGCCGGCCTCGCCCTGGGGGCGGGGGGCGCTCAGGTCCTCCACTGGCTGGTCCCGGCCCTGCCGGTCCACACCTCCTGGGCCTACGCCGCCGCCGCCGAAGCCGTGGCGGTGGGGATCGGCCTCGCCGCCGGAGTCGCCCCGGCCCTGCGGGCCGCCAGGCTCGACCCGGTGGAGGCCCTGCGGGCCGAGTGAGGGCGTGGAAGCCAGAGAAGGCTGCCGGCGGTGGTGCTTTCGAACGTCGCGAGCCTGCGCGCCCCTTGACAAGGCTGTGCGATATCGCAAATATAGCGAACATGACAAATATCGCCGACCTGCCCGCCACGCTTCGCGCCCTCCGCGCCCGCCTCCACCTGACCCAGGGGCAGCTCGCCGAGCGCCTGGGGGTATCGTTCGCCACGGTGAACCGCTGGGAGGGTGGGGGCACCCAGCCCCAGCGCGCCGCCCGGGAGGCGATCGAGGCCCTCGCCTCGGAGGCCGGGCTCGGCGTGGCAGACGCTGCCGCCGCCGCGGTCCCACCCTAGAGCGTCGGCCGCCGGGGCCCCCGGGGCCGGCGCGCCGCCGCCAGCGCGCCCACCACCAAGGCCATGGAGCAGATGCTCTGGGACGCCGCCTGCTCGATCCGCGGCGAGAAGGACGCGGCCAAGTTCAAGGACTACCTGCTGCCGCTCCTCTTCCTCAAGCGCCTCTCCGACGTGTTCGACGACGAGGTCGGGCGGCTGGCCGAGCAGTTCGGCGACCGCGCCACCGCCCTCGAGATCGCCGAGGGCGACCACTCGTTGCTGCGCTTCTACCTGCCGCCCGAGGCTCGCTGGGGCGTGCTGAGCGGTCGCGAGGCGCACGTCTGGCCCCAGGACGACCGGGGCCGCTCCACCGCGCCCAAGGACATCGGCGAGCACCTCACCAAGGCCGTGCGGGCCGTGGTGAAGCAGAACCCGTCGCTCTCGGGCGTCATCGACCTGGTGGACTTCGCGGCCGAGCGAAACGGCGAGCGCGACGTCAACCCCGCCAAGCTCCGGGGCGTGGTAGAGACCTTCTCGGACCCCCGCTACCGGCTGGGCCTCGCCGACGTGCAGCCCGACTTCCTGGGGCGCGCCTACGAGTACCTGCTCCGGAAGTTCGCCGAGGGCTCGGGCCAGAGCGCGGGCGAGTTCTTCACGCCCACCGAGGTGGGCTTCCTGATGGCCCACCTCCTGCGCCCCAAGCCCGGCAACACCTGCCACGACTACGCCTGCGGCTCGGCCGGCCTCTTGATCAAGCTCCAGCTCGTGGCCCGCGAGCTCGACCCCACGGGCCGGGTGCCGCTCAGGCTCTCGGGCCAGGAGCTCCAGGCCGAGAGCTACGCCGTGGCCCAGATGAACGCCATCATCCACGACATGGAGGTGGAGCTCGCCCGCGGCGACACCCTGATCAACCCCAAGCTCCGCACGGCCGACGGCCGCATCGCCACCCACGACCTCGTCGTCGCCAACCCCATGTGGAACCAGCCCTTCGCGCCCGACGTCTTCGCCAACGACCCCTTCGACCGCTTCCGCGCGGCGGGCGGCGTCACCTCCGGCAAGGGCGACTGGGCCTGGCTCCAGCACACGCTGGCGTGCCTCAACGACCACGGCCGCGCCGCCGTGGTGCTCGACACCGGCGCCGTGACGCGCGGCTCGGGCTCGAAGAACGAAGACCGGGAGCGCAACATCCGCAAGTGGTTCGTCGACCGCGACCTCATTGACGGCGTGATCCTGTTGCCCGAGAACCTCTTCTACAACACCACCGCCGCCGGCGTGATCGTCGTCCTCGCCAAGCGCAAGCCCGCCGCCCGCCAGGGCAAGATCGTGCTCTTGAACGCCAGCCGCCGGGTGGAGAAGGGCCGGCCCAAGAATTACATCCCCGAGGAAGACATCCGGCCCCTTGCCGCGATGTACCTGAAGGGCGAGCCGGCCGAGGGCGAGGTGGCGGTCATCACCCGGGAGCAGGCCGAGGAGGCGGACTACAACCTGAGCCCGAGTCGGTGGGTAGGGAGAGGCACGGAAAACACGGAAGCCGATCTCCCAGCACTCCTGCGAGAACTTCGCAACCTCTCCCAACAAGAAAGGGAAGTTAGCGAGATGGTCGGTGGTCTCCTGAAGCCTCTCGAGGAGCTCGGCCCAAGGCAGTGCGAGCTGAAGGAGACAGAGATCGGGCTGGTGCCGGAGAACTGGGAGGTTGATTCGATCGGCGCCCACCACCGAGTTGTCTCGGGCGGCACACCCTCCCGCAGCAATCCGACCTATTGGAGCGGCGGAACGATCCCGTGGGTCAAGACGACCGAGGTAGACTACTGCGCCATTCGCGAGACCGAGGAGCACATGACGCCGGCTGGGCTCGAAGGCTCCGCGGCGAAGCTGCTGCCGCCCGGAACCTTGCTCTTGGCAATGTATGGTCAGGGCGTTACGCGAGGTAAGGTGGCGATCCTCGACATCGAAGCCGCGTGCAATCAGGCGTGCGCAGCGATCCGGCCAAGCGACGACGCAGTCGAACCGAAGTACCTCTATCACTTCCTCGCGTCGCGCTACGATGCCATTCGGCAGCTCGCCCATGGGGGCCAGCAGCAGAACTTGAACCTGGAAATCGTGCGCGACCTACGAGTCGCGTATCCAACCGATCGGGCCGAGCAGCGCGAAATCGTCGCCATCCTCGACGCCATCGACCGCAAGATCGACCTGCACCGCAAGAAGTGCGCGGTGCTCGAAGAGCTCTTCAAGGCCCTGCTGCACAAGCTGATGACGGGCGAGATCCGGGTGGCCGATCTCGACCTGTCGGCGCTGGAGGGGCAAGATGACGGCCAGCGGGTTCCCTGGTGACCGGCGTCCGGAATCGCGACCTATCTTCGTCTCAGGCCGAGTCCCGGGCTCCCGGGCAGCTCGGGCATTGACGCAGGGCGGAAGGAGGAGCTACGATGACCGCGTCATCCGCCCTCGGCAGTAAGCGCGCTCTCACCGATTCAGAGCGCGCCGAACCCGGGGGTTCTTCTTTTCTGCGCCACGCCAGTCCCACCCTCACGGCGGTGGTGGTGGACGTGGCGTTCTTCCTCAAGCGCGCTCGCCGCATCTACGGCGATCTTGCCCCCGACGCCGCGGCGAGGCAACTGCACCGCCTCGCGCTCGACCACCTGAACGACGACAAGGGGCTGCGGATCTGCCGGCTCTACCGGATCTTCGCCTACGACGCGCCGCCGGTCGCCTGGAAGGGCCACACCCCGGTCAGCAAGCGCGCCGTGGATTTGGGACAGTCCCCGGTGGCGCGTTGGCGGCTCGCGTTCCATGAGCAGCTCAAGAGCCTGCGCAAGGTGGCCCTACGCCTCGGCGAGATTCCCACCTCGCAGTGCCGCTGGCAGCTCAGACCCGAAGCCACCAAGGAACTGACCAGCGGCCGGCGGGCCTGGACCAGCATCACGGACGACGACTTCCGGTTGGACCTGCGCCAGAAGGGCGTGGACATGCGCCTCGGGCTCGACATCGCGTCCTTGGCGTTCAAAGGCCAGGTCAACCAGATCGTGCTCATCTCGGGGGACTCGGACTTCGTGCCTGCCGCGAAGCTTGCGCGACGCGAAGGCATCGACTTCGTGCTCGATCCCATGTGGGCCACGATCCGGTCCGACCTCAATGAGCATATCGACGGGCTGAGGAGCGTTTGTTCCAGACCCGCCAAGGCGAAGATCGACGCCAAACCATGAATCCTGTCAAGGGCACTGAGCACCCGCGGTGGGGTCTGCGGTGGTGCCCCAGGCCGCAACGTCTGCGTCTGTGCCATCCCTCACACCCACGGAAGAGGGCACCCCGAGATGTTGAAGGGTCAGTTGCTGCAGGTCCTCGCGAATGGGGAGAACTCCGGCGTCGAGTTCATGCGGGAAGACGTTGAGCCGGCGCGGCTCGCCAAGGTCGCGGCCGCCCTAGCCAACTTCCGGGGTGGCATGCTGCTGCTGGGTGTCGAAGACGACGGCGCGATCACGGGGATTCAGCGTCCGGACCTTGAGACATGGGTAATGGACACCGTGTTCGGCCACTACGTTCACCCGCTGATTCTGCCGTTCTATGAAGAGGTGGAGCTCGCCGAAGGGAAGCGGGTGGCGGTTCTCTCTCTTGCCCAAGGTACTGCCAAGCCCTACGTGGTGCGGCACAAGAACCGAGAGGAGATCTACGTCCGGGTGGGCAGCACCTCGCGCCTGGCGACACGCGAGCAGCAGGCGAGGCTTTTCGAAAGCGGCGGACTCCTGCACGCCGAGTCACTGCCCGTGTCGGGAAGCACCTTCGACGACTTGGACTCGGCGCGCCTCACCGACTACCTCGTGAACATCGTAGGAGACCCGACGAAACCCCAGTCCCGAGCGGACTGGGAACGTCGCCTGATCGGCCTTGGCTTCATGGTGGAACGGGGTGACGGCGGTGCCGCGTGCACGATTGCCGGCCTGGTCTTGTTCGGCCGCGGGCCACGACGGTTGCTGCGCCACTGCGGGGTGCGGTGGATGGCGTTTCCCGGCGACGACCGGGACTACCAGGCCCAGGACGACGCGATCCTGGACGGACCGCTGGTCGCACTGAGGGAACGGAGAGGTGGGGCTGGCGGTGATCTCGTCGAGGGTGGGATTGTCGAGCTCTTGATGGAGAGAATGCTCCCCTTCATCTCGGAAGAGGGCGGAGCGATCGACGAGGGTCTTCGCCGCGAACGGTCGCACCGCTATCCAGTCGAAGCCGTGCGCGAGGCCGTGCTCAACGCCCTGGTGCACAGGGACTGGACTCGGGCCGTCGAGGTCGAGGTGGCCAGTTACGCCAACCGACTCGAAATCGTGAGTCCCGGCGCGCTCCAGAACTCGATGACCATCGACAAGATGCTCGCCGGGCAACGCTACGCGCGTAATCCGATCATCGTCGAGGTCATGCGCGACTACGGGTATGTCGATGCCCGGGGGATGGGCGTTCGACGGAAGATCGTACCGCTGACCCGGGAGCACTCCGGGAAGGATGCCGAGTTCGAGCTGACCGACGACTACCTCCGGGTTACGTTGCCGGCCCGGCAGTTCGGCTGAATTCGTGCGGACCCGGCCCCGATAGGTCGATGCACTCGACACGTCCCAAGAACCTGTCGACGAGGCGCTATCTTCATCGACAGATCCTCCCGATCGGTCGACGGAGGCGGCGCATCCATCGAGCGGCAGCCCGCGGCTCAGCATTCGTCGGAAGCGAGCCACAACCGGGCTTGAGGTTCACCGGTGAGCCCCGACCCACTTGGGAAATCCGGCTGACGGGGAGGAGCTCGTGACCACGCTCAGCATCAGCGAAGCCGGGACGGTGCAGTTCCCCATGGTCCGCCACGCCGCCGAGATCGGCTGGCGCCCCGTGACGCCCGCCAAGGCGCGGGCCTGGCGGGGCGGTGACGCGGGTACCCTCTTCCGGGAGGTGCTCGAGGCCAAGCTCGCCGCCTTCAATCCGTGGCTCACCCCCGATGCCGTGCGCTCGATCGTCGAGACCCTGGACGCCCTGCCCGCCACCATCGAGGGCAACCGCGAGGTGCTGGCGTGGCTTCGGGGGGAGCGCCAGTGGGTCGACGAAGCCGAGAAGCGCCACCGCCGGGTGCAGTTCGTCGACTTCGAGCGCGCCGACGAGAACGCCCTTCACGTCACCTGGGAGTGGAAGATCAAGCCGCCGGCGCGCAAGGGCAACCGGGCCGACGTGATGTTCGCCGTGAACGGAGTGCCGGTGTGCATCGTCGAGCACAAGAACCCCACGGACGGGGATGCCATCGAGCGGGGGATCAAGCAGCTTCGCCGCTACGAAATCGAGACCCCGGAGCTCCTGGCCGCGCCCCAGCTCTTCAACGTGACCCACCTGCTCGACTACTGGTACGGCGTCACCTGGAACGCGACCCGCCGCGACATGGCTCGGTGGAAGGCGGCGCCGGACGAGTCGTACCGCTTCGCGGTGCAGGCCTTCTTCGAGCCCACCGACTTCCTGCGCACCCTACAGCACTGGATCTTGTTCTACGTGGAGGACGGGGAGACCCGGAAGTCGGTGCTGCGCCAGCACCAGCGCCGGGCCACCGACGCCATCCTGGGCCGGTGCCTCGATCCCGCCCGGAATCGGGGGCTCATCTGGCACACCCAGGGCTCGGGCAAGACCTTCACCCTGCTCACGGCGGCGCGCCAGATCCTGGAGGACAAGGCCCGGTTCGCCAACGCGACGGTGCTGGTGGTGGTGGACCGGACCGAGCTCGAGGGCCAGCTCAAGGGCTGGGTCGAGCGGCTCTTGGGAGAGATGCAGAGCCACGACATCGCGGTGTGGCGGGCGAACAGCAAGGCCGAGCTCCAGGCGCTGCTGGACGCCGACTCCAGGGGCCTGATCCTCTCGATGATCCACAAGTTCGAGGAGATCCGGAAGGCGAGCTGCGCCCGCGACAACGTGTACGTGTTCATTGACGAGGCCCACCGATCGGTGGCCAGGGACCTGGGCACGTACCTGATGGCCGCGGTGCCGAACGCGACGATCATCGGCTTCACCGGCACCCCTATCGCCCGCACCGCCCAGGGCGAGGGCACCTTCAAGATCTTCGGCGCCCAGGACGAGCACGGATACCTGGACAAGTACTCGATCGCCGAGTCGATCGCCGACGAGACCACCCTGCCGATCAAGCACGTGCTGGCCCCGAGCACCATGACCGTGCCCGCCGAGCAGCTCGAGCGGGAGTTCTTCGCCCTGGCCGAGAGCGAGGGCGTGACGGACGTGGAGGAGCTGAACCGGGTGCTCGACCGCGCCGTGGGGCTGCGCACCTTCCTCTGCGCCGACGACCGCATCGAGAAGGTCGCCGGCTTCGTGGCCCAGCACTTCCGGGAGAACGTGCTGCCCCTGGGCTACAAGGCCTTCGTGGTCGCCGTAAGCCGCGAGGCCTGCGCCAAGTACAAGGTGGCCCTGGACAGGCTGCTGCCGCCCGAGTGGTCGGTCCCGGTGTACACCGAGAGCGCCGCCGACGCCGTCGACCGCCCCCTGGTGGCCAGGTTCCAGCTCTCGGCGGAGAAGGAGGAGGACGTGCGCCTCCTCTTCAAAAAGCCGGCGGAGAACCCCAAGATCTTGATCGTCACCGACAAGCTGCTGACCGGGTACGACTCCCGGCTGCTCTACTGCCTCTACCTCGACAAGCCCATGCGCGACCACGTGCTGCTGCAGTCGATCGCCCGGGCCAACCGCCCGCATGTCGACGCCGAGGGGGTGCAGAAGCGGGTGGGGCTGGTGGTGGACTTCGTTGGGGTGCTGCGCGAGCTCAAGAAGGCCCTGCAGTTCGACTCGAGCGACGTGAGCGGCGTGATCGAGGACCTGGACACCCTGCTCCAGGACTTCCGGCGCCGCATCGCCCTGGCCGGGCAGGGCTACCTGGACGCGGGGGAGGGCGGCGGGGCCGACGAGCGGCTGGAGCGCCTGGTCTACGGCCGCTTCCTGGCGCCCGAGGCGCGCAAGGTGTTCTTCGGGGCGTACAAGGAGATCGAGGCCCTGTGGGAGATCCTGTCGCCCTCGCCGGAGCTGCGCGACCACATCGCGACCTACCAGCGGCTGACCCAGCTCTACGCGGCCGTGCGCAACGCCTACGCCGAGAAGGTCGGGTTCGTCGCCGACCTGGCCCACAAGACCCGGCGGCTCATCGAGGGCGAGGCCGAACAACTGGGCCTGGGCCGGCTGACCAAGAGCGTTACCTTCGACGTGAAGACCCTGGAGGCGCTACGCGAGGAAGAGGGCACCGACGAGGGCAAGGTGTTCAACCTGGTGCGCGGCCTCCAGCAGGAGATCGACCAGGACCCGGCCGGAGCGCCGGTGCTCCGGCCGTTGAAGGAACGCGCCGAGCGCATCCTCAAGGACCTGGAGGAACGCAAGACCACCGGCCTGGCCGCTATGGACGTGATCGCCGCCCTGGCGGCCGAGAAGGAGGCGGCGCTCTGGGCCGCCCGGGAGACGGGGCTCTCGCCGCGCGCCCTGGCGGTGTACTGGTGCCTGCGAGAGGACGAGGGGCTGCGGGCCGCTGGGGCAGACCCCTTGAGCTTGGCCAGGGAGGCCGAAGCCCTGTACGGGCGGTTTCCCAACGCGGCTGCCAACTCCGACGAGAAGCGCCACCTGCGGGCCGCCCTCTACCAGCCCGTGCTCGCCCTGGGCCAGGAAGAGCGGGCCCGGATCGTCGACCGGGTGGCGAGGATGCTGCTGGGGGAGGACGAGCCGTGACCTCCCCGCCCGGCCCGGCGGAGCAACTGAGGCGCCGCGCCCGGGCCTGGGCCGACCAGCTGGGGGTCACGCCCAGGGCGATCCGGGTCCAGGAGATGCGGCGCAAGTGGGGCTCGTGCTCTGCGGCCGGCACGGTGACCTTCGCGGGGGACCTGGCGGATCAAGCCGAGTCGTTCCAGGACTACGTGATCGTCCACGAGCTCTTGCACCTGCGTTTTTCGAGCCACGGGCGCGTGTTTAGGGCGTTGATGACTGCGCACGTGCCGGGGTGGCGCGACCTGGAGGCCGGGGGGCGTTTGCGTCTGCGGGGCCCGACCGAGGAGCGTTTGATCCAGACCCGCCAAGGCGAAGATCGACGCCAGCCATGAATCCCGCCAAGGGCAGCGGTGGATCCGGGGCCGCACCCGACTTCCTGCGGGACTTCAGCACTGCGATGAGCAAGGGTGCGAGGCGAGCCGTGGTAAGGCGTCACGTGGGGTCTTCTGGCGCGGGGCGAAGGGAACGGCCGGGGCAGTGCGCTTGCTACCGCCGAACACCGGCCGAACAGCGGCTAGCTACGGATGGAGGATGCCTCCGATTACGGGCGGGAGGTGCGCTCGAGCAGTGGGAGGCCCATGTGAGGGATCAAGCCCGGGGCATCGTGCCCGAGGAGGTGTGGGAAACCCGTCTTCTGGTGTCCGGAACGCCCTTCGTCCCGATCATCCGCTCGATCGATATCCCGTTGACGGAAGGGGGGTACTGAACCCCCTCAGCCCGTCGAAGGGCGGCCACGCGACGAAAACCGCCGAGATCCGTTGTGCGCTCCCTAGAGCCGGGGCGATGGCCGATCGACCCCGGACGCACGGATCGCGGAAGGCCGCGAAGGAGGCTCGAATGAGGACGTTTACCGCAGTGGTCGAGAGGTGTCCCGATACCCATCTCTGCGTCGGCTACGTACCCGGCTTCCCCGGGGCGCACTCCCAGGCGGAGACCATGGACGAGCTCGCGGCAAGTCTCAAGGAGGTCATCGAGATGCTCCTCGAGGAAGGGGAGCCGACGCTGGAGGCGGAGTTCGTTGGGACGCAAAACGTAGTGGTGGCATAGCCGTGGAACGACGGTCCCCTTCCAGCGGGGCAGGGACAGCTCGCCGATCCTCCTGCGCGAGATCGCGAGGGACGTAGGCGTGCCGGTCCGGGGGGTCCTCGGGATTCGGCGAGGTCCCCACGGCTGCGCCGCGTCCCGGTAGGGCGGCAGGTGGCCGCGAACGGCTTCGGGCCTGCCTCTGCCCTCGCGGGACGAGACGCTCCCCCTACGGCTTGGCCTCGGCGGGCTGGAAGACCGCCTCGGCCCGGTCCAGGTACTCGGGGGGCATGCGGTAGATCGGCCCGGCGGTGCCGGCCTGGGCCCGGACCTCGGCGCCCCGGCGGGCGACCCGAGCGGTCTCTTCCTGGCCGGCCGCGTCGACGATCCGCACGGTGAGGGACGGGGCCTCGAGGGCTGGGCCGTCTTCGACGGCCACGGCCTGGCTGGTCTCCAGCACGTCGAGGTAGGCGGTGAGGGCGGCCTGTTCGGCGGCGGGGAGGTCGGCGCCGTCCCGCTGCCAGGCCACGTCGCCCTTCTGGTAGCGGCGCACCTCGCCCCCGCGGGTGAGCTCGAGCTCCTTGAGGCGCCACGCCTTGGCCAGAAGGGGCTTGCGGCGCCGAAACCCCTCGGAGCCGGCGGCGAAGGGCTCGAGGAGGTCGGGGCCGAGGGTGAAGACGGCGTCCCGGCCGGAGCGGGCCGCCCACAGCTCGCCTTCCACCTCGGCCAGGCGCAGGACCACCGGCGGGGCGTCGGCTCCCTCGGCGGTCAGCCGCACCTCGGTGCCCCCCTCCAGGCGCTGCCCGTCGGCCCGGTCCAAAAACCGGGTCACCCGGGCCCACCGGAGCTTCTCGGCGATCCGGTTCACCGCGTCGGGGTCGGCTTCGGCCCGCTGGGGGGCGGCGAGGTGCCAGGTTTCGGCCTCCCGAATCAAACTCAGGGTAGGCGCCCCGGGGCGGCGCACCTCGACCCCCGCCAGGCGATCCCAGGGAAAGCCCTCCAGGAGCTCTCGGCTGCGCAGCTCCGCCGGGTCGCCGAGCAAGGCCGTGAGGCCCGCGGCGGGCACCAGGAGCACGGGGCCGGCGCCTACCCGCAGGTAGCGGGCGTCGCCGGCGGGGTTGGTCCCGCCGATCGCCAGGGACAGGCCCGCCCCGCCGACCTCCACGGTCAGCTCGGGGGCGGCGAGCCCAAAGGGGGCGAGGTCGGCGTCTACGCCCGCCACCTCGGCCTTGCTCTTGAGGGCTGCCAGCTCGTCCAGCAGGGCCCGGACCCGGGCGTCGTCGGCCCGGTCCGCCCACGGCTCCTCCAGCATCCAGCGGCCGTCGTCGCCCCCGGTCACCCGCACCCGTCCCCGGAAGCCCTGAAGGGTGAGGCCCGCGGCCTGGTTGGCGGCGAAGCCCGGAACCACCAGCCCTTCCGCCTCCTTGGCTGCCTGGCCGGCCTGGTGCCGGGGCTCGTCGACGAAGGCGAGGTAGGCGGCGAGGGCGCCAAAGACGGCACAGGTGATCCAGGTTGCCTTGAACTTCATCTTTTCCCTACAGGTTGCGCCGCCGCCACCAGATGGCGAGGCCGGCCAGGGCCAGCAGCAGGGGCCCGACCACCACGCTGCCGTAAAACAAGGTGGCCCCCTGGGCCCGGGTCAGCATCAGGGGCGAGGGCCGCGCGTCCTTGGGGCGGATCGCGATGAGGTCCGCCTCCCGGGCGAGGTAGCCGATCAGGTTCTGGAAGAGGTCGCCGTTCCCCGAGAACCCAAAGTACGTGTTGTCGGCGAAGTCCGAGTCCCCCACCACCACCAGCTGGGTGCCGGCGGCCCCGTCGGCCCCCGGCTTCTCCACCAGGGCGATGGCGGCCAGGGGGCCGGGGTGGTCCTGGGCGGGGTCAAAGGACGCCTTGTCGCTCTTGAAGTCGGTCTCGCCCCAGGACTGGGGGGTGGTGCGGGCGAGGACCTGGAAGGTGGCGCCCTCCGGCACCGTCCCCTGGGCGAGGCCCCGGGCGAGGGGCAAGAAGGTGGCGAGCCGGAAGTCCTTGGTGATCTCGTGGGGCGGGTAGTCGGTGAGGATCGGGGTGGTGTAGGACCCCCCAAAGAGCCGACTCATGGTGTCGACGATGACGTTGTCCTGCACCGCGACGCCCCAGGCGGCCAGGAGGCCCTCCAGGCCGGTGGCGGTGCCCGGGTCCACCAGTACCACCGCCCGGCCCCCCTGGTCCAGGTAGGCAGCCACGGCGGCGAGTTCGTCCTCCAGGAGGGGCTTGGTGGGCCCCGGCACCACCAGCACGTCGCACTCCTCGGGCACCCGGGCGTCGCGCAGGAGGAGGAGTTCCTTGGCCTGATAGCCCTGGGCCTCCAGGGCCTGGGCGGCCGCCGAGTAGCCCCCCCGCTGGGTGTCGGCGAGCCCGTGCTCCCCGTGGCCGGCTAAGAAGTACACGGTCTTGCGACCCTCCCGGGTCACCCGGACCAGGGCGTTGGTGGCGGCCTCCTCGGTGACGTCGGTGGTGCGGTAGGTCTGGGCGCCGCTCTCGAAGACCGTCGTCCCGTACTCCCGGATGCCGTGCTTGCCGGCCAGGGCGGGGTCCCGGTCGGGATCGACGAAGCGAACCCGCAGGTGGGTGGTCTCCTCGGCCAGGTCGTCCAACAGGCGCTTCATCGCCGCGCGCTCCTCGGACGCCTCGGAAAAGAAGGCGGTGACGTTCACCTCGGCCGAGAGGCCCCGCAGCACCTTGCGGGTCTGCTCCGAGAGGGTGAAGCGCTGGTCGGCGGTGAGGTCCCACTTGCCGTTGTGGCGCACCGCTAGGACGTTGAGGATCACCAGGATGCCGCCGAAGGCGAGCGTGATGGCCACGGCGTTAGCGCCGTGACGGGCGGCGCGGCTGCCGGGCACCCGGGCGAGGACCCGCCGCTCCGCCACCACGAAGCCGAGGAGCAGGGCCACGGCCGCCGCAGCCAGGAGGGCGAGTAGCCCCTTCTGGTCGGGGTAATAAGCGCCGACGAAGAGGGCCCCCAGGGCGAGGCTGGCTCCGGCCAGGCCGGCGAGCTTGCTCTGGTCCCGCAGGGTGAAGCGGGAACGTTCAGACCGGGTCATCGCTCACCTCCAGCGATTCGAGTCGAGGACGCGGTGGGTGAGGAACAGCCCGAGGGCCGTCACCGACGCGTAGTACGCCACGTCCTTGAGCTCCACCACCCCGCGCAAAAAGGCCTCGAGGTGGGTGATCAGGGACAGGTGCTCCAAGATCGAGGCCTCCTCCCCCCCGGCCTGGGCGGCCCACCCCAGGAGCCAGAAACCGAGCAGCAAGCCGAAGGTGAGGACCGCCGCCACCACCTGGTTCTCGGTGAGGCTCGAGGCAAAGAGCCCGAGGGCCACGAAGGCCCCGGTGAGGAGCACCATGCCGAGGTAGCTGGTGAGGATCGGACCCCACTCCAGGCTCCCGTAGGCCCACACCAGAAGCGGCATGTAGCCGGTGAGCAACAGCACCCCCGAGAGCAGGGTCAGGGCCGCCAGGTACTTGCCGGCCACGATTTCGCCGAGCCGCACCGGGGAGGTGAAGAGGAGCTGGGCGGTGCGGGCCTTCTTCTCCTCGGCCAAGAGGCGCATGGTGACGATGGGCACCAGCAGCAAAAGCGTCACCGCCATGTTGTGGAAGGTCGGCTCGAACACCAGGCGGTTGACGTTGAGCCCCTCCGAGCCGCGGCCAAACTGCATCAGCTGAAAGCTCTGGAGGCTGTACCAGGCGACGATGTTGTAGAAGAGAAGGCCGGTGACGGCCAGAAAGACCGTGGCCACCACCCACGCCGTGGGCGACACCAAGTAGGAGCGGAGCTCCTTGGCGGCGATGACGAAGACCCGGCTCATGCCGCCCCCTCCTTTTCTTCGGTGGTGAGGCGCAAAAAGACCTCCTCCAGGCTCACCGCGACCCCGGCGAGCTCCAAAAGCCCGGCGCCGCTCTCCACCGCCACCCGGGCCACCTCCTCCCGGAGGTCCCGATCCTGGCGCGACTCCACCCGGTACGCCCCGTCGGCTTCCGGGTCCACCGCCAGCACCCCGTCCAGGGCCCGGAGGCGGTCGGCGAGCTCCGGGCCGGGGCGGCGCACCCGCAGCACCACCCGTCGGCTCGTCCCCACCTGCTGGGAGAGGTTCTCGTAGGTGTCCACCGCCACGATCTGGCCTTCGTTGATGATGACGATGCGCTGGCAGGTGGCGGTCACCTCGGGGAGGATGTGGGTGGAGAGGACCACCGTGTGCTCCCGGGCGAGGTCGCGGATGAGGCCGCGGATCTCGATGATCTGGGCCGGGTCGAGGCCCACCGTGGGCTCGTCCAGGATCAGCACCGGGGGGTTGTGCAACAGGGCCTGGGCCAGGCCCACCCGCTGGCGGTAGCCCTTGGAGAGGTTGCCGATCAGCCGCCCGGCCACCTCGGCGAGGCCGCAGCGGTCCAGGGCCCGGCCCCGGGCGGCCTTGAGGTCGCGGCCGCCGAGGCCCTTGAGGCGCCCGGCGTAGGCCAAGTACTCGTCCACCGTCAGCTCGGGGTACACCGGCGGCTCCTCGGGGAGGTAGCCGACGGACCGCTTCACCGCCAGGGGGGCCTCGAAGATGTCGTGACCCGCCACCCGGGCGGTGCCCGCCGAGGGGGGCATGAAGCAGGTGAGGATCTTCATGGCCGTGGTTTTGCCGGCCCCGTTGGGGCCGAGGAGCCCCACGATCTCCCCCCGTTCGACGTGGAAGGACACGCCGTCCAGGGCGGTGACCTCCCCGTACCGCTTGGTTAGGTTCTCGGCCTCGATCATGGACCCCTCCCTCGGGTGGGCCCCCCGAGGGGGGGGGCGGGACAGCGCCCAAGCATGCCGCTAGGAGATGAGGGCGCGGTTAGGGTGGAATTAGAAATCTCTCACTGCGGTGGGGGGGCTAGCCGGGGGCGGTGGGGTGGAACTCGACCGCGAAGCCGGCAGCCCGGAAGGCGGCGAACCGGGCCCGAGGAGCCGGGAGCAGGGCGGGCACGTCCTGGGGGACGAAGTCGATCACCCGAGGGAAGGGGCGCACCTCGTCGGGGCCGGCGTCCCGCACAAGCACCAGGCAGTCGGCCCGGTTGGGGTTGCCGGGGTGCCAGCCCACGGCCACCGGGGTGTCGAGCTCTCCCCGGCCGTCCCAAGGGTCGTGGGGCACGAAGGAGTCCTCCCGGAAGGTCCACAAGAGCTCGTCAAACTGCCGGGCCTCGGCCTCGGAGCCGGCCCACAGGTACACCCGCGCCCCGGCTGCCGCCAAGGCCTCGACCCGGGCGCACGCCCCCCCCTGCCAGCGGGCGCCCCTCAGTGGGTAAAAGTCTACTCGGGTCATGGGGGGATGGTACGACGGCGGCCGGGGCCGGGGGAAGGGGGGGTGCCCGCAGATTTGCCTTGACCGGCTGGCGGCGCCTTCCTTAGCTTGACAGCCTTGGGCCGGGATCGACGCCTTCCCCGGTCCGTGATACTGTTGGCGCGCCGGGCGGCGGCGCCCGCTTTGGCCAAGACACCCGGGAAGGAGACCTCGATGAACGTCACCCTGTTCAATGCGGCGATGGTGCTGTACTTCGCCGCCAGCATCCTGTACGGCTTGTTCCTCGCCACCCGCCAGAACCGGGGCCTGGGGCTCGCCGCCACCGCGGTCTGCCTAGCGGGCTTTCTGGTCAATACCGCCGCCATCGGCGTCCGCTGGGCCGAGACCCACCAGGCTGGGGTGGGCTACGTGCCGCTCTCGAACATGTACGAATCCATGGTGTTCTTCGCCTGGTGCATCATGGGTCTGTACCTGGTGTTCGAGTGGATCTACAACCTGCGGGCGCTCGGCGTCTTCGTCGCCCCCCTCGGCGTCCTCTCCATCGCCCTGGTGAGCCTGAACCCGTTGATCTCCGACGAGATCTCCCCCCTGGTGCCGGCGCTCCAGTCCAACTGGCTCACCTCCCACGTGGTGACCTGCTTTATCGGCTACGCCGGCTTCGCCGTCGCCTTCGCGGTGAGCGCCTTGTACCTCGTGCGGGGCGACAGCAAGGACGGCATGCTGCCCCCCCGCAAGGTCCTGGACGACATCTCCTACAAGGCCATCGCCTTCGGTTTCCCGTTTCTCACCCTGGGGATCCTCACCGGGGCCATCTGGGCCAACTACGCCTGGGGCACCTACTGGAGCTGGGACCCCAAGGAGACCTGGTCGCTGATCACCTGGCTGGTGTACGCGGCGTACCTTCACGCCCGCTTCACCGCCGGCTGGCGGGGCAACCGCCTCGCCTGGCTCTCCATCGTCGGCTTCGGCGCCACCATGTTCACCTACTGGGGCGTTAACTTCATCCTCTCCGGCCTGCACAGCTACGGCTGAGCCGTCTCCCCCCGAGGCCTCCCCGGGCCCCGCGCCCGGGGAGGCCTCGATCTCCCCTCCCCCCGGCCAACAAGCTCCCACGCCTTCGAAGGCCGCGATCGGGTCGGAGAGGCGCTCCTTTTCCAGGCAAAGCCGCGCCTTCCCGCCAGATCGGTGCTTCCCACCCCAAATCAGCGGGCTGTGGCCTGCCCACAGCCGCGCCTCAGATAGGTGCGTCGGGGCGGCGCGGTCTGGCCCGCGAACGAGCCCTAGCCCGATATCCGCCTGGAAAGAGCCTTCCCCTTGCGCAGGTCCGCCGCCCGCAGCTCCACCACCCGCCATGGCGGGGAGCCGTTGCGCAGCCGGTCGCGGATGAAGCGGGTCCCGACGAAAGTTTGCCCCCACGTGGACGGCCGCCCCGTCCGCGTAGCTTGCCAGCCGCTCCTCCGGCACCGCGAAATCGGCGACAGAGATCGCGGCCTCCCCGTCGGTGGGGGGCAACGGCACCTGCTTCCCGGGATGGAAGCCTTGGGCCTCGAAGCGCGGCAGGAACTTGAGCTCCAGAAGCGAGCCGACGCCCGCGGCGTAGGCGAATCCCCGGTTCGCCGCCAGGGGCGCGGGGAGGAACCGGTACACCACGGCGCCGGGGCGTGGAATCTGGATAGTGCGCCTGTCCCTACGCGGTGCTCTCTGGAGGCCCGGCCGAGCGCGCTCACCCGGAGCCGGTCTGGCTACCCCCCGCCCCCCCGGCCGACCCGGGCGGCCTCGGCGAGCCGCCGCAGGGGCAGCGCCTCGCCCGCCAGGTCGTCGAAGGCGAAGCGGTTGAGGAACTGGCGTCCCCAGAGCAGGCCGCGGTCCGCGGCCGGGAGCCTCGCCTGGTCGCACACCCGATCCCACTCCTCGCCGATGACCTTGACCTGCTCCGTAGCGAGGGAAAGCGCCGCCTCCTGGGACAGCAGGAAGTGGCGCGCTGCCTCCAGGCACGCGGAGATCCGGCTCAGGCGGTTCTCGCCCGAGATCGTCATGGCCTGGGTGGCCTCGTTGCCGGTGCGGGCCTGGGGGCAGACGTCGTAGGCCGGCGTGAGGGTGAGCGCGCGCCCGTCCCAGAAGGCCGCGTGGTTGCGGGCGTGGTCGTCGGTGTTGCCGCACAGCACGTTGAAGACCAGTCGCCCAAAGAGCTCCCGCAGGGTCGCCGCCGGGTCGGAGAAGCGGTGGCGGATGATCTCGGCCAAGTCCTCGTAGCTCGCATAGCGAGCCATCAGCTCGTCCAGTTCCAAGAGGGTCAGCGCCGACACCACGGCGCGGCGCTGCCACCCGCCGCCGACGGGTACGCGGTCGAACCGCTCCACCAGCAGCACGTCTCGGTTCGACGAGGTGGCGAGCTCCACCCGGGCCACCTCCAGCCCGCAGAGGGCGGCCAGACGCATGGCGACGAACTCGGCCTTCACCACCCGGTACAGGTCGGTGGACGACGAGAACTTGGCGATGTACTTGACGTGATTCCCCTCGATCGACGCCTTGGGGCGGGCGCCCCCGATGGAGCTGCCGTGCTGCAGGGCCTGGTCGAGCTCGGGGCTCAAGGGGAGCCCGGCCTCCACCTTCTCGACGGACCGGGCCAGCTCCTCCAGGGGCGTAGCCACCGGCAACCGCGGTATGTACCGGGTCGGCGACGCCTGGAAATCGAGGGCCCCGACCCGGTCCGACCCGGACTCCAACAGGTAGGTCAGCTCGTCGAGGTGCGCGACGTCCGCATCCGGCCCGCGCTCCCCGAGCAGCCGGTTGAGCAGCACCCGGCGGCCCCAGGCGTCGGGCGCGGCGTCCCGGAGGCAGCCGGCCACGGTCAACCCCCGAAGCGGAGGCAGGGCGCCCCCCCGCAGCGGCAGCTCGGCGTCGTAGAGGGAGATCGCATCCAGCCGGTTCAGGTAGCTCCGGCCGTAGTTGAAGACCAGAACTTCGCCCTCCGCGGCGACCCTGCCCGCCACCACCGGCTCGACCGCCCTCGGCAGCCACGCCCACACGAAGGCCTCCCGGGGCCGCCGCGGCCTAGAAGTCATCGTCGGGCGCCGGCCGGGGGGCGTGGGTGTGCTTCGGCAACAGGGTGAGCAGGGCGTCCGCGTCCGCCCGGCGCCGGGCGAGCCCGGCCAGGTCGGCGTCGAACAGCCGGACCCCCACCAGCGCGGCCACCTCGAAGACCAGTCCGATCGTGCCCGACGGGTCGCCCTTCTCGATCTTCTGCAGCGTCGCCCGAGCGACGCCCGCCCGCTCCGCGAGCTCGCTCTCGGACCAGCGGCGCTGCTTGCGCCCGAGCCGGATCTGCCGCCCGAGCAGGCGAAGGGCCTCGGCCGTGTAGCGGGAGTAGGTCCTCGGCTGTCCCACGCCGTCCTCCAGAGCGAGCGGGCCACCACCTTGGTCCAGTCGATCGAGCCAGGCCCGTCCGTTGGCCATTCTGGTGTCCCGGCAGCCCCCTGTCAAGGGCAGACATGACCAGAATAATGCTCATATCAGGTGTATATGGTCGCCATGGCAGTCATTGCAGCCACCGGCTGCAGGTGCCCATCCCGCGGGAAGGGCTTGCTTCTCCCCCTCCCTCCCGGGGTAGGAAGGCCCCGGGCCAAAGGAGCACAGCTCGGCGCCGGGCCCGCGTCTGGGGCCTTGCCCCGGGACATTCCGGTGGGGGAGTCGGCCGAGTTTCTGCGCCGGGGGCTGCGGGGTCTGATGGCCCATGCCGACGGACCGGGACTTCCGGTGCATCGGCGCGGCGCTTGGAACGAGGTAGGTCTCCAGCGCCTCCCCAAGGCATGTCCACAGCAAGGAGAACGCGTGCGGGCTGAGGCGCCGACTTACCCCAGGTAGCTGAGCATCAGGATCGCCGCCGCCGTCTCGGCCCCGGCGCAGGCGTACTCGTGGGGCTCCTGGGCGGGGAACTGGACGAAGTGCCGCCCCTGGAGGTCGTAGGCCCGGCCGCCCACCGTCACCCGGAGGGCCCCCTGGAGCAGGAAGACGTACTCGGTCACCCGGCCCTCGTGGGGCTCGCCGCGAAAGCGGGTGCCCGGGTCGATCTCGAAGTAGTAGGTCTCGAAGGCGCGCTGGGGGTCGAAGGGGATCAGGGGGTAGAGGCGGTAGTGCTCGGCCTCGGCGGTGAGGGGGGCCGCCCCGTCGAAGGCCCGCACCTCGGCGGTCACCTCCGGGCGGGTGATCAGGGCGGTAAAGGACACCTTGAGCCCGTTGGCGATCTTCCAGATGGTGGCGATCGTGGGGCTCGACCGTCCCACCTCGATCTGCCGCAGCATGCTCTTGCTCACCCCCGTCACCTCGGCCACCTGCTCCAGGCTCAAGCCCCGGGTCTCCCGGAGGAGGCGGAGGTTGACGGCGATGGCGTCGCCCGGGTGGGTCATATCACGGCCTCCTTGACGCTATGTTGCCCGAAGAATACTATCACGCCCCAGTGACCGCTAAAGCATACGACGCGCCCTCCCGGGGTGCAACAGGGGTCCGATGGCGGACGGTAGGGACGGCAGGGGGCTCGGGACGGCGGCGTTTGTCGCCCTCGGGCTGATCTGGGGCAGCAACTTCCTGTACATGAAGCTCGCCGCGGCGCTCATCACCCCGGGCCAGATCGTCTTCTTCCGGGTGCTCTTCGGCTTCGTGCCGGTGCTCGCCTACGCCCTGGCCCGGGGCGCGCTGAGCCGGCGCCACGCCCGGCACGCGGGCCACTTCCTGGTCATGTCGGTGCTGGCCACCTCGTTCTACTACTACTGCTTCGCCGCCGGGGCGGCCCGGCTCCTCTCCGGGGTCGCTGGCGCGGTGAGCGGCGCCATCCCGCTCTTCGCCTTCGTGCTCGCCCTGTGCTTCGTCCCCGAAGAGCGGGCCACCTCCCGAAAGCTCCTGGGAGTGCTCCTGGGCTTCGCCGGGGTGCTCCTGATGGCGCGCCCGGCGGGCACGGCCCTGGCCGCCACCAACCTAGAGGGGGTGGGCTACATGGTGGCCGGGTCCCTGAGCATCGGGGCGTCCTTCGTGTACGCCCGGCGCTTCGTGGTGCCCCTTCGCATCCCGGCCCCGGCCCTGGTGACCTACCAGCTCGGCCTCGCCCTCTTGACCCTGCCCCTCTTCACCGACTTCGACCGGGTGGGGCGACTCCTCGTCGACCCCCACGCCACCGCCGGGCTGGTGGTGGGCCTCGGCCTTTTGGGCACCGGGGTCGCCTACGTCTTGTACTACACCATCGTGGACCGCCTGGGGGCGGTGGCCGCCTCCTCGGTGACCTACATCCCCCCGGCGGTGGCCCTCGCCATCGGCGCCGTGCTCGCCGGCGAGCCCATCGCCGCGGCCGACTACGGGGCCACCGGGATGATCCTGGCCGGGGTGGTGCTCTTGAAGCGGTGAGGGGGCCCCCCTCGCCGGAGGACGACGTCATGTGGATGGATCTTCGCCACGGCTTTCGCGCCAACCTGCCGGTGGCGGCGAGCGCCGCGGCCTACGGCAGCGTGCTCGGCGTGCTCGCCGCCCAGAAGGGGCTGAGCTGGCTCGACCTGGTGCTGATGAACACGGCGGTCTTCGCCGGGTCGGCCCAGTTCGTCCTGGTGGACCTGTGGGGCCCCGTGCTGCCGGTGACCCAGATGGCCCTGGCCGCCCTGGTGATCAACTTGCGCTACCTCTTGATCGGAGCCTCCCTGGAGCCCCTCTTCGCCGGCCGGCGCCTCGCCCAGAAGGCGGCGTTCATGCACCTGGTGGCCGACGAGAACTGGGCGGTGACCATGGAGCGGCTGCGCCGGCGGCCGGTGACCCCGTGGTTTCTGCTGGGGGGCGGCTTGTGCGTATACCTGGCGTGGAGCGCTGGGACCCTGGCGGGCCTTCTGGGCGGCGCCGGCATCGACCGCCCGGAGCGCTACGCCCTGGACTACGCCTTCACCGCGGTGTTCACCGCCCTGGCCCTGGGGCTGTGGCGGGGCCGGCGAGACGCCGTGCCGTGGCTCGTGGCCGGCGGCCTGGCGCTCGTGACCGAGCGGCTCGTGCCGGGCAAGTGGTACATCGTCGCCGGGGGGCTGGGGGGGGCCGCGGCGGCCATGCTCGGGCCCGCCGCCGAAGGGAGGGATGCCGATGCTCCCGGCGCTTGAGCTGCCGGCCCTAGCCGCCATCGGCCTCGCGGCCCTGGGGACCTACGGGCTGCGGCTCGGTGGCCTCCTGCTGGCGTCCCGCCTGCCCCGGACCGGGCGCTTCCGCCGAGGCCTCGATGCCCTGCCCGGGGCGCTCCTCTTCGCCCTGGTCGTCCCCTCCATCGCCGCCGAGGGGCCCTGGGGCATGGTGGCCACGGGGCTCACCGCCCTGGTGGTCCTGCGCACCCGCAACACCCTCGCCGCCATGGCCGTGGGAGTGGCGGTGGTGTGGGCGGCCCGGGGGGCGGGGCTGTAGCCGCCCCTCCTCCTGCCGTTGCCGAGGACCTTGGGCACCCTGTCCGCGGGGTGCATGGCCCCCCCTGCACTGCCGAGAGGAACCTCCATGAGCATGCCCGCCCCCGACCGCTTCGCCCGCCCCGGCCTCGGGGTCGCCCTCATGCTGCTGACGGTGGCGACCTTCAGCGGCCTCGATGCCACGGCCAAGTACCTCACCCGCACTCTGCCCATCGCGGAGATCGTGTGGGCCAGGTACGTCTTTCACACCCTGCTACTGGTCGTGGCCGTGCCCTTCCTGGGTGGGCCCCCGCGGCTGCGGACCAAGCGCCTCGGCCTGCAGGTGGTCCGCGCCCTGTGCCTGCTCCTGGCGACGGCGTGCTTCTTCTCGTCGCTTCAGTACTTGCAGCTCGTCGAGGCCTCGTCGATCGCGTTTGTATCGCCCCTCTTGGTGACAGTGCTGTCGGTCCTGGTGCTCGGGGAGCGGGTAGGCGGCCGCCGCTGGGGCGGGGTCGGCGTAGGGTTTCTGGGGGTGCTGATCATCACCCGGCCCGGCGCCGGGGCCATGCACTGGGCAGCGGTTCTGCCCCTCGGGATGGCCCTCTTCTACGCCTGTTGAACGAAGCCGCTATCGCGGCAGGGAGCCGCTTGCGCGGCTGAAAGAAC
>JBBIIA010000039.1:0-29309 GCA_037446775.1 Deltaproteobacteria bacterium | reverse complement strand
GAAGGACACCTATGAGCAGAAGGGGGTCCCTTTCCGCTGAGCGTCAAGGCCCCAAGAGAGCCAGTGGTTTTTCGGCGTACTGGAGCCACTTGTGAACGCCTTTTCGGGGTCTCGGAAGGGGAAGGGGACGTCTTCTTCTCACGGCAGGCCTCCGGGTCGGGTTTGGACCCAGGATGCCGGAGGGGCGTTCCGCGGATCGGAACGGTGGGCCCGATTCGTCGGGTTTCCGGGCTCGCCCGCTGGCGCACTCGGTGTGCTGCGCCGCGCTCCTGCCGGGGGGTAAAGAACGGCGGAGGCGGGGCCCGACGCTGCGGAAGCTACAGGATCTGGCTCAGGAAGAGCTTGGTGCGCTCGTGCTGCGGGTTCGAGAAGAACGCCTCGGGCTCGTTGGCTTCGAGGATCTCGCCGTAGTCCATGAAGAGCACCCGGTGGGCGACCTTCTTGGCGAAGCCCATCTCGTGGGTGACCACCATCATGGTCATGCCCTCCGCGGCGAGCTCCACCATGACGTCGAGGACCTCTTTGACCATCTCCGGGTCGAGCGCCGAGGTGGGCTCGTCGAAGAGCATCACCTTCGGCTTCATGCACAGGCTCCGGGCGATGGCCACCCGCTGCTGCTGGCCCCCGGAGAGCTGCCCCGGGAACTTGCGGGCCTGGTCGGCGATGTGCACCTGCTCCAAAAAGTGCATAGCGGTCTCTTCGGCCTCGGCCTTGGGGGTGCGCCGCACCCAAATCGGCCCCAGGGTGAGGTTGTCGAGCACGGTCAGGTGGGGGAACAGGTTGAAGTGCTGGAACACCATGCCCACTTCGGTGCGCACCTTCTCGATGTTCTTGATGTCGTTGCCGATCTCGATCCCGTCCACGACGATGCGGCCCTTCTGGTGCTCCTCGAGGTGGTTGATGCACCGGATCAGGGTGGACTTGCCGGAGCCCGAGGGCCCGCAGATGACGATCCGCTCCCCCCGGGTCACCGTGAGGTGGATGTCTTTGAGCACGTGAAAGTCGCCAAACCACTTGTGGAGGCCGGCGATTGCAACGATGGCGTCGGTGCGGGCGGGTTCTGCCATGGGGTCTCCGGTAGAAGGGGCTCGCTGCTGGATACTGGATGCCAACGGACGAACTACCGTCCCGTATGCAGTTCTTTCTCCAGCCGCCGACTGTAGCTCGACATGGCGTAGCAGCAGACGAAGTAAAAGGCGGACAGGAAGACGTAGGCCTCCCCCGAGTAGCCCATCCACAGGGGGTTGGAGAGGACCGACTGGGTGGTCTTTAGGATGTCGAAGAGGGCGATGATGACGACCAGCGAGGTGTCTTTGAAGGCGGAAATCAAGACCCCCACCGAGGGGGGGATGACGATCTTGAGGGCCTGGGGCAGCACCACCAGGCGCATCTTCTGGGGGTAGTGCAGCCCCAGGGAGTCGGCCGCTTCGTACTGGCCCCGGGGGATGGCCTGGAGGCCCCCCCGCACCACCTCGGCGATGTAGGCGGCGGTGAAGAGGATGATCGCCACCTGGGCCCGCAGGATCTTGTTGATGGTGAGCCCCTCGGGCAGAAATAGCGGGAACATCACCGAGGACATGAAGAGCAGGCTGATCAAGGGGACGCCCCGGATCATCTCGATGTAGACGACGCTCAAGGACTTGACCACGGGCAAGGGGGAGCGGCGGCCCAGGGCCAGGAGCACCCCGAGGGGGTAAGCCCCCACCATGCCGAAGACCGCCAGGAGCATGGTGAGGGGGAGGCCGCTCCACTGGGCGGTCTCCACGTCCACAAGGCCGAGGACGCCGCCCTTGAGGAGCACGGCCATGGCGACGAGGCCCACGCCCCAGGCGATCCCCAGGGGGCGCCCCCAGCGGGCGCGGTTGCGGCTCGCGGCCAACAGGGCCACCAGCAAGAGCACCGCGGTCGCCGGCCGCCAGTGCTGGTCGTGGGGATAAAAGCCAAAGGCGATGAACCGCAGGTTCTCGGTGACCACCGACCAGCACGCGCCCTCGGCCTGGCGGCACAGGTCCGAGCTGCCGGACCACACGGCGTCCAAAAACGCCCACCGCACCAGGGGGGGGAGCACCTGGAGGGCGGCCGCCACCACCGCGACGGTCAAAAGCGAGTTCACCCAGCCGCCAAACAAGTTGGCCCGCAGCCACCCCAGCACGCCTACGGTGCTCGCCGGGGGCTTCAGGTCGGGGTGGCGCTCGGCCTTCACGAACCCGGTCATGGCTCCCTCACCGCTCCACCAGGGCGATCTTCTTGTTGTACCAATTCATGAACACCGAGGTGGTGAGGCTGAAGGCGAGGTACACCACCATGATTAGGGCCACCCCCTCGATGGCCTGGCCGGTCTGGTTGATCGTGGTGTTGGCGACGCTCACGAAGTCGGGGTAGCCGATGGCGACCGCCAGGGAGCTGTTCTTGGTCAGGTTGAGCATCTGGCTCGTGAGCGGCGGGACGATGACCCGCAGCCCCTGGGGGAAGACCACCAGGCTCAGCACTCGCCCCGGGCGAAGCCCGAGGGAGGCCGCGGCTTCCCGTTGCCCGACGCCCACCGACTGGATGCCCGCCCGGACGATCTCGGCCACGAAGGCCGCGGTGTAGAGCACGAGCCCCAGAAGGAGCGCCCCGAACTCGGGGCTCACCGTGTGGCCGCCCTCGAAGTTGAAGCCGCTCAGGGCGGGGACGTCGAGCTCGGTGGGCGCGCCCCCAAGGGCCCAGGCCGCCAGGGGCAGGCCGAGGAGCAGGCCGGTGCCCGCCCACCCCGTGGGGAAGGGGCGGCCGGTGCGGTACAATCGGCTTCGGGCCCAGCGCCGAAGCCCCCAGGTCAGGGGAACGGCCAGGGCCAGGGCCCAGGCCGCGGCCGCCCAGGCCGGGTGGTCGGCGGGCACGGCGTAGGCGAAGCCCCGGTTCGACAGGAACACCCCCGGCAGGGGGTTTAGGGCCTCCCGGGGGCCGGGGAGGTTCTCGTAGAACACCGCGTACCAAAAGAAGAGCTGCAAGAGAATGGGGATGTTCTGGAGCACCTCGATGTAGGCGGCGGCGAGGCGCGACACCAGCCAGTTGGAGGAGAGCCGGGCGACCCCCACGGCGGTGCCGAGGATCACCGTCAGGACGATCCCCACGAAGGCCACCTTGAGGGTGTTGAGGACGCCGACCAAGAGGGCCCGGGCGTAGGTGTCGGCGGCGGAGTAGGGGATCAGGGTCTCCCCCACCTCGAAGGCCGCCTCCCGCCCGAGAAAGCTAAAGCCGGTGGCGATCTTCTGCCGCTCCAGGTTGGCCTGGGTGTTGGCGAAGAGGTAGTACCCCGCGGCGAAAACCACCAGGAGCGCCAGGGCCTGGTAGGCGATGGCCCGGTGCCCGGCGTCGTTCCAGAAGGGGACCTTGGCGGGGGTGGTCGCGGTTGCGTCCATGGGGGCTCGGTCTTGCGTCCGCGGCCAGGGTGGATGGGGAAGGCGGCGGGGGCCCCGGGCGGGGCCCCCGCGCGATCAACGAGAGCTTACTTGAAGGGCGGCGAGTACATCAAGCCGCCGTTGGTCCACAGGGCGTTGAGGCCGCGCTCGAGCTTGAGGGTGGTGGTCTTGCCGACGTTGCGCTCGAACACCTCGCCGTAGTTGCCCACCTGCTTCACGACGTTGTAGGCCCACTTCTCGTCCAGGCCGAGCGCCTTGCCGTTGCCGGCGGTGACGCCGAGGAAGCGCTGAACCTTGGGGTCGGCACTCTTAGCCATCTCGTCCACGTTGGCCGAGGTGATGCCGAGCTCCTCGGCTTCGATCATGGCGAGCACCGCGAAATTGACGATGTCGCGCCACTGGTCGTCCCCGTGGCGGACCACCGGGGCGAGGGGCTCCTTGGAGATGATCTCGGGCAGGATGACGTAGTCGTCGGGGTTGGGAGCGACGGCGCGGGTGGCGGCGAGCTGGGAGGCGTCGGAGGTGAGCACGTCGCAGCGGCCGGCGAAGAACGCCTTGGCGAGCTCGGCGGTCTGCTCGATGACCACCGGCTTCCACTTCATCTTGGTAAAGCGGAAGTAGTCGGCGGCGTTCTGCTCGGTGGTGGTGCCGGGGAGCACGCACACCGCGGCGCCGTCGAGCCCCTTGGCGCTCTTGACGTTGAGCTTCTTGGGCACCAGGAAGCCCTGGCCGTCGTAGTAGTTGGGCTGCACGAAGTCGAGGCCGAGGTCGGTCTCGCGGGTCAGGGTCCGGGTGGCGTTGCGGCACAGCACGTCGATCTCGCCGGACTGGAGCGCCGTGAAGCGCTGCTGGGCGGTAAGGGGGGTGTACTTCACCTTGCTGGCGTCGCCAAAGAGCGCCGCCGCGATGGCCCGGCCGGTATCGGCGTCGAGGCCCTTCCAGACCCCCTTGTCGTCTGGCATGCCAAAGCCAAAGAGGCTCCCGTTGGCGCCCACCTGGACGAAGCCCTTGGCCTTGACGGCGTCGAGGGTGGCGCCCGCCCAGGCGCCGCTCGCCACCGCGGTGGCCGCTGCCGCGGCCCAGAGGATCTTGCTCGTACGCGTCATGGTGTCTTCCTCCTTGTTGGCTCGTTGTCCCGCACGCCCACGCAGGGCGCCCAGGAAGTAGCACAGGGGGGTGTGTTTGGCAAGGACAAATCCCGTTTCACGGCAGCGCCTGGACACGCCGGGCCCCCGGGCTATGGTGGGGGGCGGGCGCCGGAACGAACAAGGGCCGCCCGAGGGCGGCCCTTGTTCTCGGAGGAGAGGAACGGCCGGAGGAGGGCCGTGACCTACTCTTCGGCAGGGGTGGCCGGGAGCATTAGGGGCGGGAGAGGTTTTTTGCCCCGCATCGACGGGGCGATCCACGGTATGGGGCGCGCCTCCGAGCGGGGCCCCCCGGGGAGGTCGTCCATGGCCGCGTACAACCCCGAACGAGCCCTGGCCGAGGCGCGCCGCGAGTTCGGCGAGCACGGCGGGGTGGGACCCTCGATCGAGCGCTCGGCGACCTTCACGGTGCTCGATCCCCACACCATGCCCGACCTCTTCCAGGGGCTTCGAAGCCCCGACAAGGGCGGGTACTTCTTGTACAGTCGGCACTTCAACCCGACGGTAGACGTCCTGGCCCGGTACCTGGCGGCCCTGGAGGGGACGGAGTTCGCAGTTTGCACCGCCAGCGGCATGGGGGCGATCTCCTGCGCGCTCTTGCAACTCGCCGGCCAGGGGGACCACCTGGTGGCGAGCGCGGCGGTGTACGGCGGCACCCACGCCCTGTTGACCGAGCTCCTGCCGGCCTTTGGCGTCGAGACCACCCTGGTCGACCCCACCGACTCGGACGCCTTCGTCGCCGCGACCGGGGAGCGCACCCGGGCGTGGTTTACGGAAGTGGTCGGCAACCCCACCCTGGCGGTCGCGGACGTGGGCCGCCTCGGGCGCCTCGCCGAGGCCCGGGGCATCCCCCTGGTGGTGGACAACACCTTCACCCCGGCGGTGGTTTCCCCGGCCCGGCTCGGGGCGCGGATCGTGGTCTACTCCCTGACCAAGTTCATCAACGGGGCGAGCGACCTGATCGCCGGCGCGATCTGCGGGCCCCGGGCCTTCGTGCACCAGTTGATGGACCTGCACACGGGCCGCGCCATGCTCCTGGGGCCCACCATGGACCCCCGGGTGGCCTACGACGTGCTCCAGCGCCTGCCCCACCTCCCCCTGCGGATGCGGGAGCACGGCGCCCGGGCCCTGGCCATGGCCGAGCGGCTGGCCGAGATCGGCGCCCCGGTCTGCTACCCAGGGCTCCCGGCCCATCCCCAGCACCGGCTCTTTGCCTCCCTCGTCAATCCCGGGTACGGCTTCGGGGGGGTCTTCACCCTGGACTGCGGCACCCGGGAGCGTGCCGACGAACTCCTCGCCGCCCTTCAGCACCAGGAGCGGTTCGGCTTGATCGCGGTGTCCCTGGGCTACTTCGACACCCTGATGTCCTGCTCGGGGTCCACCACCTCCTCCGAGCTCTCGGCCGAGGAGCAAGCCGAGATCGGCCTCTCCCCCGGCCTCGTCCGCATCTCCGTGGGCTACACCGGGGACCGGGAGGATCGGGTCTACCAGCTGGAGCGAGCGGTGCGGGCGGTGGGGCTGGCGTGAGCGGCGCGGGATGCTGATGCTTGGAGTCCCCGTCCGGCGTCCAGGGAGGCGCCCCTCAGAGCCTGTGAATCAATAGGGGCCGCCGTGCCGCGTCGGCGGGTCTCGGGGTCCGGAGGTGGTATCGGCCCCTACGCGCTGCGCCGGTCCCGAGGGCAGGCGAAAGGGGGAAAGGGGCCACAATGCACATGACGTCTCCAAACCAAGACAAAAAGCTTCACAAGATGCTGGTTCCTTAGGGGCGGTGCCAGCGGGACCAGGCTTTGGTCCCGGCCCCGCCGCTCGCCTCCCGGCGATCCGATTAGGCGGCCGTTGCGGCCTGCAACTGGGCCGCTCGCATCAGGTTGTGAGCCAGGGCATACCACAGCGCTACCGCCCGAACCTTCTCCCTTCCGCGCACCAGAAACTGCCGCAGCCCCCGGTTGCGAGCCTGGGCGTTGACGCACTCGACCGACGCAGCCCGGTCCTTGTAGATCTCCTTGGCCTCCGAGGTGCCCATCCTTTGGCGCCACGCGGCCACTTCGGGCGAATCGGTGTCCAACGGCTCGTGCGGATCGCGTGTCTGGTTCTTGGGTTTCATCACCGGTGCGTATACCTCCACGCTGGCCCGGGCGACGACCTCGATCTCGGCGTGCGTGGCAAACCCTCCGTCCACCAAGTACTTGCCAGGCAAGCGCCCGTAGCGCTGCGCCAACGCCGCCAACATCGGTGACATCTGGCCCTGGTCGCTACCCTGATTGGTGACCTCCACTCCCAGGATCACTTGGCTCCCCGTGTCGGTGACGAACTGCACGTTGTACGCCGGGCGAAATCCTCCGTCCGCCATCTTCATCACCCGGGCCTCGGGGTCCGTGGTCGAGACCCGCGCCTTCTCGCGCTCCGCGGCCTTCTTCTTCTCCTGCACCGCCGCCAACTGCGTAAGTGCTGCCTCCACTCGCTCCCGCCGCTCTTCGGCGGCACGCCGACGTGCCGCCTCCTGGCGCCGTTGGCTCGCGCCGGAGTCCTCCTCTAGTTCTTTCTTCAGCGCCTCGACCTGTTGCCGCGCTTCTTCGTAGCACGCCTCCAGCGTGCTCTGTCGGCGAAACGACGCCGCCCCAGCACTGGCTCGCACCCGCATCCCATCCTGAGCCACCCGCTCCATCGTCACCGCACCCGCGACCGTCAAGGCCGCCGTGCTCTCCGTCAGCAAGCGGTCCAACAGCGCCCCGTGAGCGACTCGAAACTCGCCTAGCGAGTGGTGGTTGACCGACACCCCGCCACAGATCCACCGATACGCGTCGTCGCGCTTGCACGCCCGATCGAGCGCTCGTGCGCTGCCCACACCCTCCAGCGTCGCAAACAGCCATGGCGCCATGTAGACAGTCGGATCGGTGGCCGGACGCCCTGGTCCACCCTCTACCGATCCGATCTCCGCGTACAACTCCTCGAGATCCAATTTTTCGACGAAGGCCCAAACGGTTCTGGCTTTATGTCCGGTTGGCAACAGCGAGTCCAAATCAAAGGCCCTAAGCTCTAACTGGTCCCGTATTGGCTTCACGGTTCGAGCCCTTGCCGCGGCCTTTTCGGTCACGGGCGCCATCTTGTCTTCTAGTGCGCTATTTGGCTCGCAGCCAAACATGCTCTGTTGCGTTTTCATGTTGCACCTCGTCTGGCTAGTCGTAGTATCCAGGCAAGGCAAGCATACAACAGTAGCTTGTTTTTTCAAATGCAAAACAAATCACAAGAAACAGCATCACAACCAGTGCCTAATGGGGCCCAATTGCAGGGCGTCAATTCCGTCCTGGGATTTCTTCACAGCCTCTCAGCCGCGACCCCTGGTCGATGAGCCGAGCCAATACCTGCCACAGCGCCAACTGCCCCTGGCGGTGGGTTCCCAGTGCCTGGGGAATGCCGAGACGTTGGGCGATGACGAACAGGCAGAAGACGGCACCCACCCGCTGGCCCTGGGCAAGGCAGACGTCTTGGATGGAGGTGAGGGCCGCCAGGTCGTTCTTGTGCTGCAAGGCGAGCTTGATGGCGGCGATTTCCTGGGGGGAACAGTGCGAGAGGTTGGCGACGGTGCGATGTTTGACCTTGCCGCCCTCGCGAAACGATTCGCGTAGGAGGTGTCGGGTGTAGATCTTGCCGCCGCGCGAGGTGGAGGAAGAGTCGACATACATAGTGGCGACGCATATACCACGCCGCATGACAATATTCAACGATAAACGGCATCTGTTAGTGGCTACAAATTCGAGGGAATTATCAGCTTTCCTCAATCTTTTCCATGGGTTATGCGAAATCTGCCCTGGAACATCCGTTGGAAGGTGCTCGGCGTGGTGTGCCCGAGCCGGTTTCCATTGGATCGGCCGAAGGGGATAGAAATTGAGGCGGGAAAGGGACCTCCTCTACCGCCCTTGGAGCACCAGTTCGACTCGGCGGGTGCGCGGTCCGTCGAACTCCGCCAGGAAGATCCCCTGCCAGGTCCCCAGGAGCAAGCGGCCGTCGCGGATCGGGATCTGGGCGCTTGCGCCCAGCAGGCTCGCCTTGACGTGGGCGTCGGAGTTGCCTTCGCCGTGGCGAAAACCCCAGGAGCGGGGCACCAGGTCGGCGAGGAAGGCGACGAGGTCCCGGGCCACGTCGGGGTCGGCCGCCTCGTTGATCGTCACCCCCGCCGTGGTGTGGGGGATGAAGACCGTGCAGAGGCCGGCGTCCAGGCGGGCCGCGGCGATGGCCCGGGCCACCTCGTCGGTGATCGCTACCAGGCACTCCCGGGTGGGGGTCTTGACGGTGAAGCCGGTCACGGTGGCCCTCCGTTCTGGGGGGGGGAGGGAGGCTACCCTGGCCCCCCTCCGGGGGCGCGAAAGGGCTGTTCTTTCAGCGTCTTTCTTGACTTTGTGCCGGGCCCTCGGGTATGAAGTGTCGGCCCCGGCGGGGGGCTGATGACCGACGCCACAGTCGAAGGAGGCTTCATGTTTACCATTACCGATGTCGCAGCGCGGGAGATCCTCGACTCCCGGGGCAACCCAACGGTCGAGGTGGACGTGTATCTGTCCTCGGGGATCATGGGTCGAGCAGCGGTGCCCTCGGGGGCGTCGACCGGAGAGCACGAAGCCGTGGAGCTGCGGGACGACGACGCCGGGCGCTACGTTGGCAAGGGCGTCTTGAAGGCCGTGGACCACGTAAACTCGTCTCTGGCGCCCGAACTGATCGGCTACGACGTGCGCGAGCAGGTTCAGCTCGACCAGCGTCTGTGCGACCTCGACGGCACTCCAAACAAGGAGAAGTTCGGCGCCAACGCCATCCTCGGGGTGAGCCTCGCTTGCGCCAAGGCGGCGAGCCTGGCCACCGAGATGCCCCTGTACCGCTACATCGGGGGCGCCCAGGCGTCCCTGCTGCCGGTGCCCATGATGAACATCCTAAACGGCGGCGCCCACGCCGACAACAACGTCGACATCCAGGAGTTCATGGTCGCCCCGGTGGGCGCCACCAGTTTTCGGGAAGGGCTGCGGGTCGGCACCGAGGTGTACCACGCCCTCAAGAAGACCCTGAAGGAGCGCAAGTACCGCACCTCCATCGGGGACGAGGGGGGGTTCGCGCCGGACCTCGGCTCCAACGAGGAGGCCCTGGAGTTGATCCTGGAGGCGGTGGAGAAGGCCGGGTATCGGCCGGGCCGGGACGTGCTCATTGCGCTGGACGCGGCGGCAAGCTCGTTTTACCGCGGCGACCACTACTACCTCGCCGCCGAGGCGGAGCCGAAGCTCGGCGCGCCCGAGCTGGTCTCCTACTGGCAGCGCCTAGTGGGCAAGTACCCCATTTACTCGGTGGAAGACGGGCTGGACGAGAACGACTGGGACGGCTGGAAGAGCCTCACCACGACCATTGGCGCCACCACCCAAATCGTCGGGGACGACCTGTTCGTCACCAACACCGAGCGGCTCCGGTCCGGGATCGCCCTCGGGGTGGGGAACTCGATCCTGGTCAAGGTCAACCAGATCGGCACCCTCACCGAGACCTTGCGGGCCATCGAGATGGCCCACAAGGCCGGGTACACGGCGGTCATCTCCCACCGTTCGGGGGAGACCGAAGACACCACGATTGCGGACATCGCGGTGGCCACCAACGCGGGGCAGATCAAGACCGGGGCCCCGTGTCGCACCGACCGGGTGGCCAAGTACAACCAGCTCCTGCGCATCGAGGAAGCCCTCGGGGACGCGGCCCGCTACAACGGTGCCGCCCTCTTGGCACGGCGCGACGGCTAACCGAACTTCTCGCCGCGCCCCGGGGCGCGGCGCACCTCCCACCCATTAAGGAGATCGACCCCATGGCCGTGCAGCAGACCCTAGCCCTCGTGAAGCCCGACGCCACCGCGCGGGGGCTCTCCGGCAAGATCCTCGCCCGCATCGAAGACGAGGGCTTTACCGTGGTGGCGCTCAAGAAGCTCCACCTCTCGAAGGCCCAGGCCGAACGCTTTTACGCCGTGCACAAAGAGCGGCCCTTCTTCCCGAGCCTCACCGCCTTCATGGCGAGCGGCCCGGTGGTGGCCCTGTGCCTGGAGGCCGAAGACGCCATCGCCAAGTGGCGCGGCGTGATGGGGGCGACCAACCCCGCCCAGGCGGCGGAGGGGACCCTGCGCAAGCTGTACGCCGTGGACCTGGAGAAGAACTCGGTCCACGGCTCGGATGCGCCGGAGACGGCTACGTTCGAACTCGGCTTTTTCTTTAGCGGCCTCGAGCGGGTGTGATGGCGGGCTTCCCCGGCCGCCGGGGAAGCGCACGAGAGGGCCGGGCCGCAGCGGGGCCCGGCCCTCTTCGAGCTTCTGGCGCCGTCCCGCTCACGGTTTGGGGGCGGGCATTCCCTCCTTGAGGCCGGGCGGCATCCCCCGGGGCATCCCGGTCGGCATGCCGGGGGGCCCGGCCAGGGGGACGGGGGTCTCGGTGATCCGGGAGGTCGCCCCGCTGCCGTGGCCGAGGAGCTCCATGGTGTTCTTCTCGGTGGCGGAGGTCACCACCCCGAAAGGCAGCACCGCGGGGTCGAAGTCGTAGGTGGCGTACACCTTGCCCTGGGCGTCCACGATCCGGTGGACCTGGACCGAGAAGGTCCCGGCGGGGACGGTGACCGAGCGACGGCCCGCCTCCTCGGCCTTCAGGCCGGGGGGGGCCTCCGCCGGCACCCCGCTGCGGCGCTCGAACATGTGGGCCGCCATGCGGCGCCCCATGGCCACGAAGTCCCGGGGCATCTCGGTAGCGGGGTTGTCGCCGCTCTTTAGGATCATGCGCCGGATGTTGTTTGGGTCCTCGGGATCGCCCACCACCAGCATCTTCACCACGTTCTTGCTCTGGCCGTCGTCGTTGAGGACCTCGTACCAGTGGCCGTCCCCCTCCTGGCCCACGATGGCCATGCGCATGTGGGTCTTGGCGCCGGTATGCTTGTCCACCACGGTGTACTCGGACCAGGCGCCGGGCACCGGCTGGAAGTTGCCGAAGAGCTGGGGGACCTCCGGCGCGGCCGGCGGCGACGCCGCGAGGGCGGCACCCAACGAGCCGAGGCAGAGGACGAGGGCAAGTAGGGTGACCACAGCGCGCCACATGGAGCACCTCCTTCGGGAAGGGAGGGGAGAAGACGCCGCTCACTGTACCGGGTCGGCCCCGGGGCGCAAGGGGAGGGGGGGCGTGACCGACAACGGGGGGCACGACGGGTTGATCGTCTTGTAGTGGCGGAGGGACCGTGGGAGACGTGCGCATCACTTCGGGCTACCTGCGCGGTCGGCTCGTCCGGACCCCGGAAGGGGAGGGGACCCGCCCGCTCCTGACCCGGGTCCGCAAGAGCCTCGCCGATCTCCTGCGTCCCCGCCTGGCCGGGGCCCGGGTGCTGGACCTCTTCGGGGGCTCCGGCGCCATCGCCTTGGAGTGCCTCTCCAACGGGGCGGCCGCGGCGCTGCTCGTGGAGCTTCACCGGCCCACGGCGGCGCTGATCCGGGCCAACGCGGCCGCCCTGGGGGTGGCCGGGGCGGTGACGGTGATCGAGGGGGACGGGGTGGCGGCTGCCGCGGACCTGGCCCGGCGGGGGGAGTCCTTTGACCTGGTGATGGTGGCGCCGCCCTACGGGCACGGCCTGCACCAGCGGATCCTGGACACCCTGGCGCCCGCCAGCCTGCGGCCCGGGGGGCTCCTGGTGGTCCAGCGGGACGTCAAGGAGCCGGTGGGACGGCCGCCGGAGTGGCTGGCCCTGGAGCGGACCCGCGCCTACGGGCGGACGGTGTTCGACTTCTACGTGCTCCGGTGAAGGACCTGCTCCTCGAGGTCGAGGGGTTTCGCCGCGGACCCGAGGCGGCGGCCACCGGCCCCGGCTGGGTGCTGATCCTAGACGGCGTGGTGGCCCACGCGGCCGCGGTGCCGCCCCCCGGGTGGCCGGACGGGGTGCCGATGCGTCGAGGGGGGTGGCTGTGCGAACCCCTGGCGGATGCCCACGTGCACCTGGCCCTGGTCGGATCGTGGGACCCCGAGGAGCGGCGTCGGGTCGCATCCCTGGGGGAGGAGGAGGCCCTGGAGCGGGCCCTCGCCCTCCTCGCCAGCCTGCGGGCGGCCGGAGTAGCGGCGGTGCGGGACGGCGGGGATCGGCGCGGCCTCGCCCTAGCAGCGGCCCGGGTGGCCAACCGGGCGCCGGGGCTGTACGCAGCGGTCCTGCCGGCCGGGGAACCGATCCTTCGCCGAGGAGACTACGGGGGCTTCCTCGGTCGCGGGGTAGAGGACCTCGCGGGAGGCCTGGCGCTCCTGGCCGCCAACGCCCGCGGGGGCGCGACCCACGCCAAGGTGGTGGCGACCGGCGCCAACAGCTGGGACCGGGCGGGGGAGGTCGGGCCGCCCCACTTCTCCCCCCGGGAGCTCGCGACCCTCCTGGAGGCGGCCTGGAGCCTGGGCCTTCCCCCCATGGTCCACGCCAACGGGCCCCTCGGCTGGGTGGTGAGCGCTCGACCCCACTCGGTGGAGCACGGATACTGGATGGCGAAAGGGGACCTGGCGGCCCTCGGCCGGGAGGGGATCCTGTGGGTGCCGACCCTGGGGGCGTGGGCCGAGCTCGGCCAGAGCCCCGGGCTCAGCCCTCCCCGGCTCGCCGTGATCGCCCGCACCGACCGGCGCCAGCGCCGCCGGGTCGCCGAGGCCACGGCGGCTGGGGTCGCCGTGCTGGCGGGCAGCGACGCCGGGTGTCCCGGCGTCCCCCTGGAGGGGGGCCTCGGTTTGCGCCGGGAGGTAGGCCGCCTGGCGGCCGCGGGGCTACCGCCGGCACGCGCCCTGGCGACCTCCACCTGGCACGCCCGGCGTGCCCTCGAGGCCTCCCTGGGCCACCCCCTGGGCGGGCTCACCCCGGGGGGCGCGGCGGGGTTTGTGTGGCTCGCCAGGGACCCGGGCCGCAGCCTAGACGCCCTGGACCGCCCCCTGGGGAGCTGGCTCGGCGGGGTCTTCGCCGAGGCTACCCATCATGCCTGACTTCAACTGAAGGCGCGCAACCTATGAAAGCCACAGGCAAACCGATACAAGCTCCGACCTCGCCATGGCCCTCCTGGGCGTGGTGGGGACGGGAGCCACCCGGCCTTCCCTTGCGTCACGCGGTGCGATTGCTGCGCCAGGCGAGCGACCTCGAAGAGCTGGCGTGCGGCGACGGGGAGGGACGCCCGCCCCTGGACCGGGCCCTCCAAGCCTACCAGCGCAGCCACAAGGCCCTGGGGCGGACGGACCGCCTGGTGCTCGGCACCGCCTTGTACTCCTTCGCCCGCAACCGCGAGGTCCTCCGCGCGGCCTTGCCTGCGGCGGTTCCCGGGGACGGGGGGCTGCTGCTCCTCGGGCTTCTGGATGCCCTAGCGGCAGACCCGGGGGATGTGCCCCACCTCCCGGAGGGAGTGGCGCCCTGGCTCGCCGCCCGGGACCGGGTGGCGGCCCTGCGCGTCGGGTGGCTCCGAACCCTGGAAGCCGCGCCCCAGACTCCCCTGGGGGACGCCTCCCCGGCCCTCCGGGCCGCCGTGGAGGGCCTCTTTTCCGTGCCCTCCTGGTGGCTCGATCGGGGACCCTGGGAGACGGTGGGGGCCGCCGTGGGGGAGCTCGCTCGCTTGCGCCGCCCCCAGCAACTCCAGTTGCGGGCCCAGGCCCACCGCCTCACCCAGAGAGAGGCCCTGGAAGAGTTGAGACGGGAGAAGATAAGCGTTAAAGCAACCCTTCGGAGTCCTTGGGGGATTCGAATCGATGGGCGACACAACGTGCTGGCCCTCGAGGTGGTCAGGAGGGGAGACCTGGAGGTTCAAGACGAGGGGAGCCAGTTGGTCGCCTGCGCCTGCGACCCCAAACCGGGAGAGCGCGTCCTGGACCTGTGCGCCGGAGGGGGCGGCAAGACCCTGGCGCTCGCCGCGGCCCTTCAAGGGCGCGGACAGGTGGTCGCCCATGACGCCGATCCCCGGCGGCTCGAGGACGCCAAACGCCGGGCCCGTCGGGCCGGACTCGGCAACGTCCGGGTGGTCGCCGACCGGGGAGAATTGGACCGCCTGGGGGCCTTCGATCAGGTTCTCGTGGACGCGCCGTGCAGCTCCACGGGTACCCTGCGCCGAAACCCCGACGTCGCCTGGCGGTGGAGCCCCGCGGCGCTGGACCGACTGGTGGCCCTCCAGGCGACGATCCTCGACGACGCCGCGGGCCGGGTCGCCCCGGGGGGCACCCTGGTGTACGCGACCTGCTCGCTGCTCGAGCCCGAGAACGGCGCCCAGACCCGGGCGTTTCTCACCCGCCACGGCGACTTCGCGCCGGCTCCCCTGGGAGACCGCACCGCCCACGCGGCGTTTGCCGACCTGCCCTCGGACGCGGACGGGGGGCTGCGCCTGCGGGCCGATCTGCCGCGCTACGGCGGGGACGGCTTCTACCTCGCCCGGCTGCGGCGGGTGAGGTAGGGTTCGGTACCCTCTCGACCCTCATGTTGACATAATACGCCTTATCGGACCATTGCCAGTCCGGGAGAACCCATGGAGCGTCCTTGCCCCACCTGCCGCACCGTGATCCCTTGGGAGGGGAACCCCCATCGGCCGTTCTGCTCCCCGCGTTGCCGCCTGCTGGACCTTGGTCGCTGGCTCGACGAGGAGTACCGGGTGCCGGTCGCCGAGGACCCCGAACCCGCGGAAGACCCGGCTTGACCGCTCCAAAATCCGACTGCCCTTGTCGCCCTCCGGGCCCGTGGTAGGCTCGTCCCACCTCCTGCCCCCTCTGCCATGAAAGGGAGTCCGTCCATGGAAAAGACCGACCTATTGCAGGGCATCGACCGGGCCCTTCGCGCCGAGACCGAGGCCGTGGCGTTCTACACCGCGGCGGCGGAGAAGACCAAGGACGCCAGCGGCGCCGCGATGTTTCGCGAACTCGCGGCCTTCGAGACCTCCCACCGGGAGCACCTCGAGGCCCTCAAGGCGTCCCTGACCGCGGGGCGAGGCGGCATCCCGTACCCGGGGCGGCCCCTGGCAAAGGTCTTTCGGGAAGGGGGCGAAGCGCCGAAAGCGGGCCTCGACCACTCCGACGCCCTCGACGCCCTGCGCCTGGCGATCGCCGCGGAGGAGCGGGCCGAAGCGGACTACCGCGCCCTCGCCGCTGGGGCACCCGATCGCGCCGGACAGGAGATGTTTCTTCGCCTGGCCGAGGAAGAGGGCATGCACCGGCGCCTCCTGGACGATCAGTACTACACCCTCACCAACCAGGGGGTATGGCAATGGGGCGATTGACCGACCGGCGGAAGGGCCCGCCCCTCCCAGGGGGCGAGCCACCCCGGCCCCTGGTCCTGTGCGTCCACGGGAGCCCCCGGGTCGGCGGCAACACCGACCTCCTCCTCGGCGCGCTCGCCGAGGGCGCCCGGGGGGCGGGAGCCGAGGTCGAGCAGGTGGTGTGCCGGACCCTGGCGGCGAAACCGTGCACCGGCTGCGGCGGCTGCTCGGCCACCGGCGTTTGCGTGCTACGGGACGACCTGGCGGCGGTGTACGATCTGGTGGATCGGGCCACCGCCGTGGCCCTCGGGGCGCCCGTCTACTTCCTCGGGCTCCCGGCCCAGGTCAAGGCGGTCATCGACCGCTTCCAGTGCCGCTGGGCCCGGCAACACCTCCTCGATCTGCCCCCGGGGCCGCCGCGCCCGGGGGCCTTCCTGTCGGCGGCGGGCTCTCCGGCCCATTCGATCTTCACCTGCGCCCAGCGGACCGTGGAGGCGTGGTTCGAGGTCCTCGGCGTGGAGTGCCGCGCGAACCTGCTGTATGGCGGCGTCGACGAGCGCGGCGCGGTGGCGGCCCACCCGGACGCCCTCGTCGAGGCCCGGCGGGTCGGGGCCCTCCTGGCGGCCGATCGGGGTCGGCGGTGAGAGGCTTCTAACACCTTCTTCATCCGGTCTTCATGGCGAGTGGATATGCTCGGCACGGAAAGACCGGCGAGGCGTCTCCTGGGAGCGTCGCCAGGGCGGTCTTACTCGCCGCGTCCACCCCTCTTCCGCGCGGAGGACACCCCACCATGCGCCGAACCCTCACCGCCCTGGTCGCCGTCACCCTGGCCTTCGGGTTGCCCGTAGCTCTGGGAGCCGAGACCCGCCCCGACAGCTTCGCTACCCTCGCCGAGCGCCTCAAGCCGAGCGTGGTGAACATCTCGACCACGAAGGTCGTCCAGCGGGCCCCCCGGGGGACCCCGGCCCCCTCCCCCTTCGGCCAGCGGGATCCCTTCCGCGACTTTTTTGGCGACGAATTCTTCGACCGCTTCTTTGGGGATCAGGGGCAGCCGCCCCGGGAGTTCAAGGGCCAGAGCCTCGGCTCCGGGTTCATCCTGGACGCCCAGGGGCACATCCTCACCAACAACCACGTGGTCGACGGGGCGGACGAGGTGCTGGTGCGGCTCTCGGACGAGCACGAGTTCCAGGCCAAGGTCGTGGGGACCGACCCGAAGACCGACATCGCCCTGATCCGGATCGAGCCCAAGGGGGTTCGTCTGCAGCCGGTCACCCTGGGGAACTCCGACGCCCTCCGGGTCGGGGACTGGGTACTGGCGGTGGGCAACCCCTTCGGCTACTCCCACACCGTCACCGCGGGCATCATCAGCGCCAAGGGCCGGGTCATCGGCGCCGGGCCCTACGACGACTTCCTTCAGACCGACGCCGCCATCAACCCGGGGAACTCCGGCGGCCCGCTCTTCGACTTGCAGGGCCGGGTCGTCGGCATCAACACCGCCATCGTGGCCCGGGGCACGGGGATCGGATTCGCCATCCCGGTGAACATGGCCGGGGACATCGTCGCCCAGCTCAAGAAGCGCGGCAAGGTCACCCGGGGCTGGTTGGGGGTGTTGATCCAGGACGTGACCAAGGAACTCGCCAAGTCCTTCGGGCTCGATGCCACCAAGGGCGCCCTAGTGTCGGAGGTGGTCAAGGACAGCCCGGCCGAAAAGGCCGGCCTGGAGCGCGGGGATGTGATCCTGGAGTTTGGGGGCATCGCCATCGACAAACGAAACGACCTGCCGCGGCTGGTCGCCGACCGGGGGCCCGGCGCCAAGGCCGACCTGCTGGTCCTGCGTAAGGGGAAGAAGAAGACCCTCACCGTCACCCTCGGGGAACTCAAGGACGAAGCGCTGGCGGGGCGGGCGCGGGTGGAGGAGCGGATGGGGCTCACCGTCCAGGCCATCACTCCGGAGATGCGGCGGCACCTGGAGCTCGTCGGCCCCGGCGGGCTCCTGGTGTCCGGGGTGGAGCCCGGCAGCGCCGCCGCCGAGGCTGGCGTGCGCCGGGGCGACGTGATCCTGGAGGTGAATCAGCGCGAGGTGCCGGATCTCGATGCGTACCAGTCCGCGCTGCGAGACCTCGGCGACCAGGAGAGCGTGCTCCTGCTGGTTCGGCGGGGTCAAGGGACGCTCTTCCTGGTGATTCCCCTGTCCAAATGAGCCCCGCACCGGTAGTCTTGACAGCGCCCCCGGCCCCGCTATCGTGGCGCGGGCACCGTGCACCCCTCGGGAAGGGAGGAACCGATGGACGCAAAGGCTAGAACCGACGATCCGGGGGGTGCGGCGACCCTCGCCGAGGTCGCCGTGGGCAGCCGCGCGGTGTTGCGCTATACCCGCACCGACGACCGCCTCGTCGGCCTCGATCTGGCGATCCAGCCGTGACCGGGCTCGGTCGGACCGGCTGCGCCGCGGTTGCCCTCCTCGGCCTCGCCCTCGGCGCGGCCGCTCAACCGACCACCGATCCCCTGTCCGCCCTCCAGGTCTTCGTCGGCTTGGCCCAACGCCCTGGCGATGCGGAGCGCGGCGCTTACCTCAAGGCGCACGCCGGCTCCGCCGTGGATGGGACGGGCTTGGTGGAGGTGGTGCTCCCCCGCACCTACTTCGACACCTCCGTCCCCGCCACCAACCCGGCGGTGGCCTTGATCCACGTGGGACCCGGGCGCAAGGTCGCCTGCGGGCTCCCTCTGGCCCTCTCTCCCGAAGAACTCAAGCGGTTCCGCGAGGGCTCCTCCGTGGCCTTCCGCGGCCACCTGGTGGACGGGATTCCCTGGGGGGAGTGGACCACCCTGTATCTCGGGAACTGCCAGCTCCAGAGCCGTTGACCCCCGCCCCCCTCCCCTCCCGTCGCGTTTTCTCCCTCCGCACGCTCAAGCTCGCGCCTTCCGCAGCCGAAAACAGGTCCAGGCGACATCCGCTGGCTACCCGAAGAGCAGCGCGGAGAGGATCTTGACCTTACGCATCGAACTGCGCAAAGGGGGCCTGGAAGCGGTCGCCCTCCTCGTCGAGGGCCCCTTCCTCCCAGAGGGAGCGCTGAAACAAGCGACCGACGGGCTTCGGGGCCTCGGGGTCTCCCCCCTGCCCGAGCGACCGGACCTCGAGGCGGCCCTGGCGGCCCTGGCCGAGGAGCCTCCCCCGCCCGACGGAGTCGTCGTCGCCCAGGGGGTGGCGCCCCAGAAGGGTGTCGATGCCCAGCTCCTGCCCTTCGTCCCCATTCGGGATACCCCCCCTGCCGAGGGCATCGACCCCCTGGCCGTCTACGGAGCAAACGTCGTCTATCCCGAGACGGTCATCCTCCAGGTCACCCCCCCCTCTCCCGGCATCCCCGGCCGCAGCCTCCTGGGGGCGCCCCTCCCCGCCCGGGACGGCTTGCCGGCGGCGCTCACCGTCGGCGAGGGCGTAGCCGTCGACGAGGAAGCCGGCAGCTACCACGCCATCACCTACGGGGTGGCCCTCCTCCATCGCCGCCAGGTGCGGGTGGCAAACGCCTTCGCGCTGGCGCCCGACTTCATGGAGGCCCGCCTGACGGTGATCCCCGATCTGCGGCGCGACGAAAGCCAGCAACTGGCCGCTACCATCGCCGCTCTGGCGGCCCTCGGGGTGCGCCGAGGGCTGGATCGAGAGGCCCTCGCCGGGGCGATTCGGCTGGCTCGCGGGCAGAAGGCACCGGTCACGGGCGTGGTCGCGGCTCGGGGCGTTCCCCCGGTGCAGGGGCGTGAGGCGGACTACCGCCTTGCCTTCGACCTGGAGAAGAAGATCGGCAAGGTCCTGGCCGGGGACCGGATCGATTTTCGGGAAGCCGAAGTGGTCCGCAACGTACGGAAGGGCGAACCGCTCGCCGACCTGATCCCCGCCGTGACGCCGGTTCCGGGGTTTCGCGTCGACGGAACGGAGCTCCCGCCCCCCATGGAGCGCGCGTCCGGGCCTAGGCCCGGGGAGAACACCGTGCTCTCCGAGGACGGCACCCGGGTCCTCGCCGACGCCGACGGCATGGCGGTCATCCAGGGGGGGCAGTTCCACGTGGTGGACGAGTACCGGATCCCGGCGGACGTCGACTACCGCTCGGGCAACATCCGGGCCTCCGGGGCGGTCTTCGTCCGGGGGAGCGTGCTCCCGGGCTTCGCCGTCGCCGCCGGGAAGAACGCGGAGATCCTGGGAGACGTTGAGGAAGCCGTGGTGGAAGCCGTCGGCGCCGTCGAGGTGCGCGGCGGGGTCACCAACGGCAGCCGGATCGTCGCCGGCGCCTCGATTCGCGCCAAGCACGTCCTGAGCTCCCGGCTGGAGGCCGGCACGGATGTCGAGGTGAAGCTATCGATCACCAGCTCCCAGGTGTACGCCCGGGGCAAGGTGTCGGTGTTGGGCTCCCAGGGGGCCCTGGTGGGGGGCGAGGTGAACGCCGCCCTGGGGGTGGAAGCCCGCACCATCGGATCCCCGTCGAGCAAGACCCACGTGGCGGTGGGGGTCGACCTCCGGGTGGTGCGCGAGATTCAAGAGATCGACAAGGAGCGGGCGACCATCCCGGAGGAGATGCGCTACGCCCAGGCGGCCCTCGGCAAGGACTTCCTCCGGGATCCTCGGGCCGCCCTGGCGGCGATCCCCGCCTCCTTGCGCAAGGCAAAACTCGATCTGCTCCAGAAGCTCAAGGCCCTCCACGAGCGGGACGCGACGCTGACGGCCCGCCGGGACGAGCTGGTTCAGCTCAACCTCGAGCAGCGCAACGCCCGGATCGCCGTCCAGGGCGAAATCCACGCGGGCACGATCCTGACGGTCGGGTTGAGTCGCCTGGTGATCCCGGAGACGCTGCGCCGGGTGGAGTTTTACTACGACCCCGAGAAGAACCAGGTCGCCTGGCGTCGCCTGTAGCGCCGCCGATCCTACCCCCGGGGCCGCAGGCCCAGGTGGGCCGCTACCGCCCTCGCGGCGGCGGCCAGGCGCACGGGTTGGTTGGCGAGTTCGGGCCGGGTCGACACGCCGTACTCCTCCGCGAGGGTCCCGGCGAAGTACGCCTCCTGAAACCCCGCAAACTTCAGCTGATGGCTCGTGGAGTCGCACACAAAGGAGCCCCGGGCCTCCACGGCGCCCGACGCCAGGGCCTTGCGCAGTCCTGCGATGGCCTCCCCGCCCTGGGTGCACACCACGTGGCCGTGGCGGTTGGTGGTCAGCATGGCGTCCATGATCTCCTGTTCGGTTACGGCGATGCCGAAGAAGCGTTCGCCGTAGGATTCCTCGACCAGTCCCCGCACCTTGGGGAAGGACACCGGATTGCCGATCATGGCCGCCTGGGCCACGCTGGGGGTCACCGTGACCGGCCGGTAGGTCCCGGTCTCCCGCCACCGCACCACCGGGGCGGCGCGCTCGCTCTGCACCCCGAGGATCCGGGGGAGGCCCTCGGTGACGCCGAGACGCTGGAGATCCAAGAAGCCCTCCATCACCGCGGTGACGTTGCCGGCGTTGCCCACGGGGATCACCACGGTGGCCTCTTCCACCTGCCACTCCAGTTGCTGCGCCACCTCGTAGGCGAAGGACTTCTGGCCGCAGATCCGCAGGGGATTTTTGGAGTTGAGCAGGAACACCTCGTACCCCTCGGCGAGCTCCTCGACGATCTTCATGCAGTCGTCGAACACCCCGGGCACCTCCAGGACCGTGGCCCCGCTGCCCAGGGGCTGGGACAACTGCTGGGGGGTCACTCGGCCCTGGGGCAGGAGCACCGCCGAGCGCACCGCCTCCCGGGGCAGGTGGGCCAGGTACAGCGCGGCGGCGGCAGAGGTATCCCCCGTGGACGCGCAGATGCCCAAGACGCCCTGGGAACCGTGCCGACGCAGGTAGTGGTTGAGGAAGCTGATGGCGCTCGCCATCCCCCGGTCCTTGAACGAAGCCGAGGGGTTCTGCCCATCGTTCTTTACCGCGAAGGGAGTACCCACCCACCGGGAGAGGGCGGGATTGGCCGGAATCAGGGGGGTCTGCCCTTCCCCCAGGTACACCACGTCCTCCCGAGGGATCGACGGGAGCACCAGTTCGTGGAAGAGAAAGACGCCCCGGAGCCCGGGGACGTCGGCGGCGCGCCTAAGATCGAAGACCCGCCGCCACTCCCGACCGGAGCGGGCGGTGAGGGCGTCGAAGTTGCGATCCACCACCCGAAGGAGGCTGTGGCACGCGGGACAGGTGTACAAGAGCCGGTCGGCCGGATGGGCGGCGCCGCACTGCACGCAGGCGAACTCCACCCGGGGTACGTGGGACGGCAAGACGTCGATGCCGGTGAGCTCCAGGATCTCGCGGGGCTGCATGGGCGGTCTCCGGTTGGGGTGAGGCGCCCCATTCAAGGAGAAGCGGCCCCGGGGGTCAAGGGAAAAGGGGGGCGCGAGCCCTCCCTCCCCTCCCCCGCCCGCCCGGCGAAGCTCCTTGCCCAGCCGAGCGGGATGGGGTAGAAGACTTCCCTGGACCCGAGGTAGCAGCGGCCGGAGCGGGGTCGGAGCGATCGTCCCCAGGAACCTGGGGATAACCTGTGGAGGAGGGGATGCCGACCGCCGATCCGGCCAGGTTCCCGAGGGGATCTGGCCCGTAGCACAACAATTGTGCAGTAGAAATCTACAACAATATTCAACACTTGCGCGACTTTGTTGATCCTGGGCCCTTGTCTGCTTGTGCCCACGGCCGAGCCCTCCTTATCCACAGGAGGAAACGTTCCAGGGCGAGGAGCGAGCCGATGATCGCGGTAACTTTCCACGGGCACGCCTGCTTTCAGCTCGATTGCGGGCCCCACCGGTTGTTGATCGACCCCTTCCTCACCGGCAACCCCAAGGCCTCCGCGCGGGTGGACGACTTCGGCCACCTCGACGCCATCCTCGTCACCCACGGCCATGGGGACCACCTCGGGGACGCGGTGGAGCTCTCCAAGCGGTACCAGGCGCCGGTGATCGCCCCCTTCGAGCTCGCCATGTACTGCCAGCGGCGGGGGGCCAGCGTTCACCCCATGCACATCGGGGGAGGGTTCGGCTTCGACTTCGGGCGCGTGCAGCTCACCCTGGCTCACCACGGGTCCGCCGTGGTGGACAAGGGGACCGAGTACACCGGCAACCCCTGCGGGTTCCTGGTGGACCTCGGGGGGCTTCGGGTGTACCACGCCGGCGACACCGGCTTGTTTTACGACCTAAAGCTCCTCGGCGAGCGCTACCCGGTCGATGTCGCCCTGTTGCCCATCGGGGACAACTTCACCATGGGCCCGGCGGACGCGGCGGCGGCGGTTGACCTGTTGCGCCCCCGTTTCGTCATCCCCATGCACTACGGCACCTTCGACGTGCTCGAACCCGACGCCACCCGGTTCGTCGCCGCCTGTCAGGGGAAGAGCGCCACGGTGGTCGTGCTCGCCCCGGGGGAGACCCGTTCCTTTGCCTGACGCGATCCCCGCCGCCTACTTGTGGTGCCTGCGGGGCGCCGGGGTCGCCACCCTCGGCCTCGGGCTGGCCCTCGCCCTGGGGGCGCGCCGACCCCTCCCCCTGGCCCTGGCCCCCCTGCCCCTGGCGGCCGCCCTGGTGGCGTGGCGCACCGCCCAGGTGGGGCACCTTCCCCTGGCCGGGCTCCACGAGACCCTGCTCACCTTTGGGGTCAGCCTGCTCCTGGTGAGCCTGTGGCCGGCGGTTCGCCACCGCACCTGGCGGCTCCAGGGGGCCGCCGTTTCGGCCGCCGGGGTGCTGTGGCTCCTGTCCTCGGTGGCCAACCCCCGGCTGACGCCCCTGGTACCGGCGTTGCAGACCCTGTGGTTCGAGGCGCACGTCCTCAGCTCCTTTGTCGCCTACGCCCACTTTGCGGTGGGGGCCCTGGCGGGCCTGGCGGTCCTCGCCGGCACCTCCGGCACGGGGGTGAGGCGGGTCCTGGAAGGGGCCAATCGGTGGGGCTTCGTCTGGTTCACCTGGGGCATGGTCGGCGGAGGGATCTGGGCGTATCTGGCGTGGGGGACCTACTGGCTGTGGCACGTCAAGGAGCTGTGGTCGGCGGTGGTCTGGATCTACTACGCGGGGGCCATCCACGTTCCCCACCTGCCGGGCTGGCGGGGCCGACTTCAGGGGGCAGCGAGCGTCGTCGGCTTCGCCCTGGTCCTCTTCACCTACCTGGGGGTCGGCCTGCTCATGCGCAACTCCCACCAGTGGCAGTAGGCTTCGGCATGCTTCGTCTCTTCTCCTCGCTGCGGACCACCATCGGGCTCTCCCTCGCCCTGGTGGCCCTGGCCATCTGGGGGTCCTTGGAGATCCAGTTCCGCCCCGGGAGCTACGCCACCATCGAGGACACCATCCTCCTCCCCTGGCTTCGGGCCCGGGTGGGGGAGGATCCCCGGGCCGCCTCCTGGGTACTCGCCATGATGGGCGTCTCCGCCCTGCTGTGCCTCAACACGGCGGTGTGCGTGGTCCGGCGGCTCGCCGCCCACGCGCGCAGTGGGCGGTGGCCGGTGCGCGCCGTGGCCGCCCACCTCGCCCATCTCGGCTTCCTGGTGGTGCTGGCGGCCCACCTCCACGGTTCGGTGTCGGGGTTCCGGTCGGACGGGCACCAGGCCTTTGGCGGGCAGTCCTTCTCGGTCACCGACCGGCCCGAGTGGCGCTTTGACGTGGGCGAGCTCACCCTGGAGCTGGCGCCCCAGGGCTACCCGACCCTGCTGCGGGCCCAGGTCACCGCGCGCCAGGGGGAGGCGGTCCTGGCGCAGGGGGCGGTGGAGGTGAACCGTCCTCTCCTCGTCCAGGGTGTGGCAGTGTACGTGAAAGCCGTGCAGCCGTCGGTCCGGGGGTGGGGCGTGCTCCTTCCCGACGGTCGCGCGGTCACGGCCGAAGTCGGCAGCCCCCTGCCCCTGCCCGGGGGAACGCTCCTGGTGCGGGAGTGGACCCAGATGGGGGGGCGGGCCATCGCCCTACGGGTCGAGTGGCGGCCTGCCAGCGGGGGCAGCCGGCAGGAGTGGGTGGTGCCCTCGCCAGGATCGCCGCTGCCCATCGGCCCCGGCTTGCGCTGGGGGGAGATTGTCGTTGATAGCCTCGCGATCTTCGATGTAAGGTGTGATCCGGGTGCGACGATGGCTCTCGTGGGCTCGGCCTTGCTGAGCCTGAGCCTCGTTCCCCTCGTCATCCGCCGAACCCCCGGGGGGCGATTGGCCGCCGGCCCCGGGCCCGTCGAGGTCCACGAGTCCCCATGACCCACCGCGACGCCGATCGAGTGCCCCAGCGGTTCACCCTCGAGCCCGAGGCGGCCCGCCGCCTCCAAGAACACGGGCTGGTGCGCGACCTCGATCGGGCCGGCTGCCCCCACTTCCTGGTCAAGGTCCCAAGCCTCGATCAGGCCGCCGCCGCCGACCTCGGGCTCGAAGTCGACCGGGACGCCGACGGCTGCATCTCCCTCTCGATCCTGATCTACGACATCCCCACGGAGCCCGTAACCCACGAGGTCCGCCTCCGCCCCGAGCAGCCCGCCGATCTGCGGTTCCTGTGGCGGGTCATCGAGGCTGCCCAACTGCGCATCCACCTGTGCCAACCCGGGGACCAGGGGTGGGAGGTAGGGCCACCCGAGACCTTTCGGCTCCCCAGCAACGTCCTGATGCGGATCAAGCAGTACTCCCTCCAGTGGCCGCGAGCGGAGGAGCCCGAAGCGGAGCCCGCCCCCCCGGAGGAGCCCGCGGAAGCGCCCCGCGTCCGCAGTCCCGATCCCCGGGACACCGTGATCCGCAAGCTCAAGGAGCAGGTGCACACCCTGCGGGCCCAGGTACAGGACCGGGACAAACGGATCATCGAGCTCGAGGACGAGCTCCACGAGATCAAGAGCCGGGGCCGGGGTTATCGCCTCACCGGGGAGAAGAAGCCCTGGTGGAAGCCCTTCGTCTGAGCCGCCGGCCACTCCCCTAGAGAACCCGGCGATCCGGCCGCAAGAATACCCAAACCATCCTGTCCATCCTGGTATCCTGTCAAAATCCCACCCTCGCGAGCCTCGAAAGCCCGCGGCTCCGCCGCGCGGGAAATCCCGTGTGCCCCAAGCCCCTTCCGGCACTCCCCGCGCATTGACTTGGGGTGCCCCGGTCCCTATAATCCGCGCGTTTGTCCCGCTCCCAATGTGCCTTTGTGCACCCTTTCGGGTAGAGGAGAAGGATCGTGGCCGAGTCCCTCGGGAAGTTCCAGCAGTCGTTGCTCGCCAAGGACACCTTTAGCGTCACCTGGGAGCTCGTGCCCGGTCGCGGCGCCTTCGAGCACGCCCAGGAAGTGGTGCTCACCTCCGCCGAGGCGGCGGTCAAGGGGGGCAAGGTCCACGCCCTCACCATCACCGACAACCCCGGCGGCAACCCGGCGATCTCCGCCGAGATGCTCGGCGCCGAGATCCAGAAGCTCGGTATCGAGCCCCTGGTGCACCTCACTTGCAAGGACAAGAACCGCAACCAGCTCGAGGGGCTCCTGTACGGCATGGAGCGGGCCGAGGTGCGCAACCTCCTGGTGATGACCGGCGACTACACCTACACCGGCTACCAGGGGCGCTCGAAGCCGGTCTTCGACATCGATCCGTCGATGCTGCTCCACATGATCACCGACCTGAACAAGGGCCTGGAGGTCCCGACCTTCAAGGGCACGACCACCCTCAAGCCGACCCACTTCTTCGCCGGCGCGGCCGTCAGCCCCTTCAAGGCGGTGGAGTCCGAGCAGATGGGGCAGTACTACAAGCTGAAGAAGAAGCTCGAGGCCGGCGCCCAGTTCATCGTCACCCAGCTCGGCTACGACGCTCGCAAGTTCCAGGAAGCCCTGCTCATGGTCCGGCGCCTCGGCTTTGGCCACGTGCCGGTGATCGGCAACGTGTACCTGCTGCCCCTCGGCGCCGCGCGCTTGATGAACCGCAACGGCCTGCCCGGCTGCGTGGTGACCAACGCCCTGGTGGAGAAGATCGCCAAGGAGAGCGAAACCGCCGACAAGGGCAAGGGCGCCCGCCTCGACCGGGCGGCCAAGATGTACGCCTTCATGAAGGGCATGGGCTTTGCCGGGGTCCACATCGGCGGTCACGGGATGAAGTACGAGGAGGTGGAGATCGTCATCGAGAAGGGGGACGAGCTCGCCAAGAACTGGCAGGACCTCTTGCCGGAGTTCGACTTCCCCCAGCCCAAGGGCTGGTACTACTTCGCCAAGGGGGACAAGGCCGGCCTGAATGCCGAGACCCCGGTGGACCGCTCCAAGGATCGCCCCTCGGCGGGGCTCGGCTACAAGGTGTTCCAGACCCTGCACCACGCGATGTTCGAGGAGAAGGGCTTCCTCTTCAAGCCCATGCAGTCCCTGGCCAAGGCCCTGGACGGCTCCGCCGGCGAGCACGCCTTCACCCGCATCGAACACTTCATGAAGGTGATGACCAACGAGTGCATGCACTGCGGGGACTGCGGCTTGTTTGACCTGGCGTACGTCTGCCCCACCAGCCAGTGCCCCAAGAGCCAGCGCAACGGCCCCTGCGGCGGCAGCTTCGAGGGCTGGTGCGAGGTGTACCCCCAGAAGAAGCAGTGCCTGTACGTGCGGGCGTACGCCCGGCTGAAGAGCCACGGCGCCGAGGACACCCTCGGGGCGTACCACGTGCCCCCGGTGAACTACGACCTCCTGTGGACCTCTTCCTGGCTCAACTTCTACCTGGGGCGCGACCACAGCGCCAAGCGCCTGGGGATCAAGCCCCCGGCCAAGAAGTAGGCCCCCCCCAACCGGCGACCCCCGCGAGGGGAGGCCCTGGGCCTCCCCTCGCTTCGTTGGAGGCCCCGACCCGTGGAACCGAGCCCCGACATCACCGTCGTCCTCGTCGAGCCCCTGTACGGCGGCAACCTCGGCAGCGTCGCCCGGGTCATGGCGAACTTCGGTCTCGCGCGGCTCGTGCTGGTCAACCCCGCCCCGGGCATCTTCGACGACCCCCGCCTGGAGCCCATGGCCCGGACCGCGGGGGACCTGGCCCGGTCCGCCCGGGTGGTGGGGAGCCTCGCCGAGGCCCTGGCCGACGTCGACCTCGCCCTGGGGTTCACCGCCCGCCTCGGCAAGCGCCGCCGGGACAGCCTGGAGCTCCGCCCGGCCCTGGAGCGGGCGGCAGCCGAGGCCCCGGCCGCCCGCCTCGCGGGGGTCTTCGGCCGGGAGGACTCCGGGCTCACCACCGCCGAGCTCGAGCAGTGCCAGTGGCTGGTGCGGATCGCCACCGATCCGGCCCTGCCGAGCCTCAACCTCGCCCAGGCGGTGGGCTTGTTCGCCTACGAGACGTCGACCCTGGGGCGGGCCCGGCGCTACCCGGCCGAACCGGCCCGCAAGGTGGCCGGGGTGGCGGAGATGGAGGGCTTTTACGGGCACCTGGAGGCGATGCTCCGGGGGATCGGCTTCTTTGAAGAGGCGTCCCCGGAGCGCATGATGGGCGAGCTCCGGCGCATCTTCTCCCGGCGCCTCCCCGAGCCCCGGGACGTGCGGATCCTCCGGGGCATCCTGTCCAAGGTCCAAGACACCGTCGCCCGCGCTCGCCGCTGAGGCGCCCCGTGCTCCCCGTCGCCCTCCCCTTCCCCGAGCCCCGGGTCCTCGCCACCTTCCGCGGCCGCCGCCACCGGTTTCTCGCCGACGTGGAGCTCGCCGACGGCTCCCGCGCCGTCGCCCACTGCCCCAACACCGGCTCGATGCGGGGGTGCCTCTTCCCCGGCCACCGGGCGATCCTGTGGGACAGCCAAAACCCCGCGCGCAAGCTCCGCTACACCTGGGTCGCCGTGGAGGGGGACGGGGGCACCTGGATCGGGGTGGATACCTCGGTACCCAACCGCCTCGTGGCGCTCGCCGTAGGGGCGGGCGCCATCCCGGCCCTCGCCGGCTACCCGACCCTCACCCGGGAGCGGCCCCTGGGGGCGGCGAGCCGGGTGGACCTCTTGCTGGAGGGGCCCCGAGGGCGCTGCTTCGTGGAGGTGAAAAACGTCACCCTGGTGGAGGACGGCGTCGCTCGCTTCCCCGACGCCGTCACCGCCCGGGGGCTCAAGCACCTCGAGGAGCTGGCGGCTGAGGTGGGGACCGGAACCCGGGCGGCCATGGTGTACGTGGTGCAGCGAGGCGACGGCCGACGCTTCGAGCCCGCCCGCGACATCGACCCAGCGTACGCCCGCGGGCTAAAACGCGCCCTGACGGCCGGGGTCGAGGCGTACGCCCTGGGCACCCGGGTCAGCCCGGCGGGGGTCGAGGTGACCGGGCTCCTGCCCCTGGGCGTATAGAGCGGCGCGGGCCCAGGCCGTCGGGGGAGGAGGGGGGAGGGTAAACAGGATGTCTTGAGCCTCCCTGTCAGCAGCCGCAACCCGCGCGCGCAGAGTGGTGGCGAGCACCCACCAGACAACCGGACTCGCGGTCGGCGGTTGCCCTCGCAAGAGGAACACGTTGCGGCGTCGCGCCGTTGCCTGAAACCAACCCCGGGAAAGAGGCTCCATTACGCCGAAAAACCACTGGCTCTTTTGGGGCCTTGACGCTCAGCGGAAAGGGACCCCCTTCTGCTCATAGGTGTCCTTC